>CAZRDU010000010.1:16018-28844 GCA_964599005.1 uncultured Thermotogae bacterium | reverse complement strand
TGTTTTACCAACTAATCCACAGGAGGGTAATAAATTGACTGAACCAAAGCAATGGGTCAAGGAAGACCCTGAAAAAGAAGACGTCTTTTGGCCTACGCAGGAAATGAAGGATAGAGCGTGGGTTTCGGACGAGTCCATTTACGAAGAGGCGCTCGAGAACCCGAAGGAATTCTGGGCAAAGCACGCGGAAGAGGGCATCGACTGGTACGAAAAGTGGGACGAAATTTACACTGAAGAACCTTATGACTACGAATGGTTCGAAGGGGGCAAGTTAAATCTCACTTACAACGCGGTCGATAGACACGTAGAAAACGGCAATGGCGATAAAAACGCTATTATATGGGAACCCGAGCCCACCGATGAGGAAACCGTCCGGATGACGTATTCCGAACTGCTCGAGGAAGTTTCAAAATTTGCCAACGTACTTGAAGGATTTGGCGTAGAAAAGGGTGACAGGGTCGGTATATACATGCCGATGATCCCCGAAGCCCTGATAGCGATGCTGGCAACTGCGAGAGTAGGAGCTGCGCACAGCGTCGTTTTCTCAGCTTTCAGCCCGGATTCTCTCAAGGATAGGCTGAAGGATGCCAATGCCAAGGTTCTGGTAACTGCCGATGGTTACTTCAGGCGAGGAAAACCACTCAATTTGAAGAAGAACGCCAACAAAGGCTTACAGGACACTCCCGTAGATAACGTAGTTACTGTTCAGAGGACCGGTGCGGACGTCGAAATGGAAGAAGGTAGAGACCACTGGTATCACGAACTTATGGAAGGAGCCGATACCGAACACGAACCGGCTGTGATGAACAGCAGCGATCTCGCCTTTATCCTCTATACCAGCGGCACAACGGGCAAGCCAAAAGGAGTTATGCATCACGTCGGTGGCTACGCCGTACAGGCATACCTGACCGCAAAATGGAACTTTAACCTCCACGAAGACGATGTATTCTGGTGTACGGCAGATGTAGGCTGGATTACCGGTCACACGTACATCAACTACGGACCTCTGCTTAATGGAGTGACCACCGTAGTCTACGAAGGTGCTCCGGATTATCCCGAATACGACAGGCTCTGGGAAATAGTAGAAGACGAAGAGGTTACGGGATTCTACACCGCACCGACTGCCATAAGGATGTTTATAAAGCAGGGCACAGAATGGCCCGAAAAACATGATCTCTCCAGCCTGAGGGTTCTCGGAACCGTCGGAGAACCGATAAACAAAGACGCCTGGATGTGGTACTTCGAGAATATCGGTGGCGGGCGCTGCCCGGTAGTAGATACCTGGTGGCAGACTGAAACCGGCGCCAACGTGATTAACGCACTGCCGGGAGTCGGACCGTTTATTCCAACCTACGCGGGGAAACCGTTCCCTGGTATCGATGCGGAACTGCTCGACACGGAAGGCAACCCCGTAGGAACGGACGAAGGCGGATACCTTACTTTACAGTCTCCATTCCCACCAAGCTTAATTAGAGGCGTTTACAAGCGGCCCGAGAAATTCAAGGAAGAATACTGGAGCGAGTACGGCCCGGAAGCTTACTTTACAAGCGACGGAGCTCGAAAAGACGAAGACGGAAATATTCGGATCACCGGGCGCTTGGACGACGTGATGAATGTAGCCGGTCATCGACTGGCAACGGGTGAAGTCGAGAACGCTCTGGGTAAACACGAAGCCGTGGCGGAACCGGCTGTTGTATCCCGTCCGGACGAGGTAAAAGGGGAAGTACCCGTGGCTTTCGTCATGCTGGAGAAAGGTGCAGACGTGGACCAGGAGACCCTCCAGGACGAACTGATTCAACTGGTAGACGATACTATCGGGCCGACAGCACGCCCCGCTGACATTATCATCGCAGACGAGGTTCCGAAGACCAGATCCGGTAAGATAATGAGGAGAATACTCAAGAGCCTGGTCAGGGGAGAGGACGTCGGAGATCTAACTACGCTGAGAAACCCCGAAACAGTCGAAGAGCTTCAGGAAAAGCTCACTGAGTAACTCTCATTCGAGACTTTATATATAACCGGAGTGATCGAACTTGGAGATCAATGAAGACGTAGCCAACCCAGCACCTCTCGGACTGGGAGGGTTCGCGTTATCGACATTTATCCTGAATCTCGTAAATTCGGGCCTGGTAGAGAGCGGTTCTCTTGGTATAGTTATGCCAATGGCAATTGCCTACGGGGGACTGGCTCAGTTGCTGGCCGGGATGTGGGAGTTCAGGCGCAATAACATTTTTGGAGCCACGGCTTTTTCCTCATTTGGAGCTTTCTGGATTGGCCTGGCTTCGTTCGAGATACTATCCTGGGCAGGAATAATAACTAACGTGCCCAGGGAAGGTCTAGCCATCATGTTAATTGCCTGGGGTATCTTTACTTTCTACGCTACTATCGCGTCACTGCGGGAACCAAAGGCAATTACGTGGATTTTTATCACACTTACGATCCTCTTCTTCTTGCTAGCCTGGGGCGAATTTAATTCGACCGTAGCTACGATAGCGGGTTACGAAGGACTGTTATGTGCCCTCATAGCCTGGTATTCGTCCGCCGGTGTTCTAATTAATTCCATGTTCGGACGAACGGTATTACCCCTGGGCGAGCGATAAATAAGACAAACTCGATATCCTAGCTTAATAGACGAAGTCGCAGCGACCACAGGTCAAATAAAAGACCTGTGGTCGTTTTTTTCTTGACTTTTCAGCTTCCTGTGGACCATAATTGAACGGTTTTACTGAAATCCAATACAATATGTTTCCCGTCAGTTTCCGTCAGATAGTTGATCAATTATAATTATTAAGATGATCTCATATGTTTAATAAAGTAAAAAAAGCGGTTGACTGGATTTTTGGTCAGACGAACGATCAGAAGCTCTCCAAGCTCCGAAACTACGTCGACAGAGTAAACGAACTCGGAGATGAAATGGCCGAGCTGTCGCCAGAGGAAATGCGTAAAAAAACGGAAGAGCTCAAAAGGGAACTGGACTCCGGAGCGGAGCTTGACGATTTAATTCCCGAGGCCTTTGCCCTGGTCAGGGAAGTCGCCGAACGGGAGACGGGAATGAGGCCTTACGACGTTCAGATAATCGGTGCCGCGGCTCTGCACCAGAGAAGAATTGCCGAGATGGCGACCGGGGAAGGAAAAACCCTGGTGGCAACTATGCCTGCTTATCTCAACGCGCTGGAAGGCCAGGTTCACATCGCTACGGTTAATGACTACCTTGCCCAGAGGGACAGAAACTGGATGGGACCGATATACGAAACTCTTGGACTCGAAGTATCCGTGATCCAGGAGGATATGGAGATAGAGGAAAGACAGGAAGCTTACGAAGCTGATATAATCTATGGCACGGCTTCACAGTTCGGTTTCGACTATCTCCGCGATAACATGGTTACTTCGGCAGAACAGCGAGTCGGAGCCGATAGGGATTTCGCCATAATTGACGAGATCGATAGTATCTTAATCGACGAAGCCCGAACCCCATTAATTATTTCGGGCTCCACCGAAGAATCGACGAAACTTTACAAACGCTTTGCTCGCCTTGCCCCGAGATTTAACCCCGGAAATGATTACGAAATAGACGAGAAAAATCAGTCGGTTTCACTGACCGAGGAGGGTGCAAACAAAGCGGAAAACTTCCTCCATCTGGACGATCTTTACTCGGCTGAAAACATTTCGATGCTTCACCACTTAAAGACCTCCCTGAAAGCCGAAGAATTCTTCAAAAAGGACGAGGATTACATTATTCAGGACGGAGGAGTAGTCCTGGTGGACGAATTTACTGGCAGGTTAATGCCTGACAGAAGGTTATCGCAGGGACTTCACCAGGCAATTGAGGCCAAAGAGGGAATGATGATTCAAAAGGAAAACCAGACTTTTGCCCAGGTCACCCTCCAGAACTTCTTCCTCCTTTATGATGGTTTAAGCGGAATGACGGGTACGGCGAAAACTGAAGAAGAGGAATTCGAAGATATTTACGACCTTGACGTCGTTGTGGTACCGACAAACGAACCCCTCCGGCGAGACCACAGGCCCGACGTCATTTTTAAAACGAAAAAGGCAAAATACGAATCCGTCGCGGAAGAAGTAGAGGAACTACACGAAGAAGGTCGTCCTGTACTGGTTGGAACGAACGCCATTGAAAAATCGGAGCGGTTAAGTTCTCTTCTCCAGGAGCGTGGTCTTCCCCACGAAGTATTGAACGCGAAAAACCACGCCCGTGAGGCGGAAATCATAAAGGATGCCGGACAGCCGGGTGCAATTACGATAGCTACAAATATGGCCGGGAGAGGCACGGACATCAAACTTGGAGAGGGCGTAGCCGAAATTGGAGGTCTTCACGTGCTGGGAACACAAAGACATGAAAGTCGTAGAATTGACAACCAGCTGCGGGGACGGGCGGGCCGTCAGGGAGACCCCGGTTCCACTCAATTTTATCTCTCCCTGGAGGACGACCTACTACGAATTTTTGGCGGCGACAAAATAGATTCTCTTATGGAAAAGGCCGGTCTGGATGAGGGAGAAGCCATAGAACACTCCTTGCTGACAAAAGCAATCAGGAGAGCGCAGAAAAAGGTAGAGGGGATAAACTACGAAAGGCGAAAAAACGTGTTAAAGTACGATAAAGTTCTGGCCCAGCAAAGAGAGGCTATCTATAGTTTGCGTGACCACTTCATTCTAACTGAAGAGGGAAGTAGCTGGGAAGAAATTGACGGATACCTCCGTCCGGTTTTATCCGACTTTGCCGAAGATTTACTGGAACAATACGGGTTTGAAGACGGAGATCAAGACGAAGCGCTGGAAGATTTACAGGACGAATTGGCTGAATTTCAAAGCTTCTCTTTCGAAGAACTTTACGACGGAGGGAACGAAGACCTGAGCTGGGCCGTAGAAGAGTACGTTATGGATAACTGGGAAAAACAACTAAAAACCTTTCAGGAAACCAGCCAGGTCACTCCCGAGTTGATAAAGTCAGTCATCATAAAGGTTATAGACCGAAAATGGAGAGAGCACCTGTACGTGATAGACGATTTAAAGGCTGGCGTCGGCTGGTCTTCTTACGGAGGAAAAGATCCTCTGGTCGAGTTCAAACGTGAATCCTTCCGTCTCTTCCAGGACATGAGGACTGAACTAAGAAGGGAGATAGTGGAATTGCTGGTAAAAGCCCGGATAGAAATGGGAGGTGCTGAAAAACCGGTAGAATCTAACATAGACACCTCCGAACTCACTTTTCAACAAAGTGACGGTTCCGGAGGGATGCCGGCAAAAGACGCCGAAAAAGGAAGGGAGCCCGAAAAACGGGAAGGAAAATCATCCAACCAGAAACAGAGGATCGTCGAAGACGAACCCGGAAGAAACGACCCCTGTCCCTGTGGTAGCGGGAAGAAGTACAAATACTGCTGTGGCGCCGAAGATTGAACCTTGAAGGGTTATTTGATTGAATTATTTCTACCTGGTGTTATAATAATTATAACTCATGAAACCAATAGGAGGTGTTTTACATGACAGTTACAACAGCAATGGTGCTGGGATTCTTTTGGTCTCTCTGGGCAACCGCTTTCCTTTCTTTCATGGGATGCGGAGTTTGCTAACCAGTTTCAGGAAGCAAAAGAGCTGCTAAACAGGTGATCTCTAATTGTCCAAAAAGAAGGTTTTGCTTATCGGAGTTTTAGCCCTCTTAACTTTATCTTTATTTGCCACGCTGGTAACGGGGGAGCAAATAAAAGATAAATTATCCAAGGTAATCCGGCTAAAACTAGGACTGGACTCGGGCATCTATCGGGTTATTGAAACTGAGTATCAGGGCGAAAAGGTTATTCTAGTCGCCATATTTGGTGACGAGAAGGCTCAGGACAGTTCACTCGGAAAGGATATAAAGTCCGGACTGCGGAAGTACGAGGAAAAAACTCCGGTGGCAATTTCGATTTTATCCCGTAATAAAGACGTGCAGTTTCACCCTTACGCTCTTCGAGTCATTCAGAACGGCGAATCAGGCAGAGCTAAGGATATAATTGGGATTACTGAGAACTTCAAAGATGGAGATTTACCAGAACGGGTTCCAATCGAAGGCAAGGTATTCTGGGGGAGTAAGGGAATAATTACACTGGGTGAGGCTTTTGACCCAGCTACTCCATTCAAAATTAAGTACGGAACTACTGGAGCCAGTTTTAATCTGCCTTCCGTGAAAGAGCCCGGACCGGAGAAGGCAAGCGAGAAGGAAGAAGATATTGATGTAAAGAAGGAAGGTTCCGACGATCAGGGACTTACTCCCGGTGAACCTTCTGATGGATCCAGGGGGAACTCAACTCCGCCAGCCAGCTCGAAATCGGGCCAGGGATTCGCTCTTCTCGCCCAGTTCGGGACCCTGCTGGCAATTACGCTTTCACTTCTCTAATAAGGACAACAATTAATACTGGGGCAGGAAGACGACTTCCTGCCCCAGAAATAATTTATAGGGGCCTCTTAAGCTTCTTCTTCCTTAAATTCTTCATAATCTGATTCATCGAGAAGATCTTCGAACTCGGAATCGTCTTCTATATCCAGTTTAACCAGCCAGCCTTCCTCAAATGGTGATTCGTTTATCTTTTCGGGTTCAGCCTCAAGAACCTCATTGACCTCTACCACTTCACCGCTAACCGGTGCTTTAATATTTGAAACTGATTTAACCGACTCGACTACTACCATTTCTTCCCCTTCCGAAAACTGGTCACCGGAGCCGGGCAACTCGACAAATACTATATCGCCTAGTTCGTTTTGAGCAAAGTCCGTGATTCCCACTATTACCGTGTGTCCTTCTTTTTTTGCCCAATCGTGATCTTCGGTATATTTAATTTCGGCCATAATACCTCCTCTTTTGATTGATTGTAGTTAATTAAAACCGCCATGCAAGGATAAGGAATTTCCTTTACGATTATTTTCTATAAAGGCATTTGTCATTGCAACTAAGAAAACGATTAATTATATTTAATCGGTGAAATGAGATGGATTGTGTAATTCTTGCAGCGGGAAAAGGGACGCGTATGTCTTCCAGCCGACCCAAGGTACTCCACGAAGTCGGTGGAAAACCACTGATCGGTCATTTACTCGACTCAATTGATCCCTTATCATTGTCAAAGATCGTTGTTGTAGTAGGTTACAAAGAAAAACTGGTCAGGAAAGCATTAAGCGGTAGGGATCTTGAGTTTGCTCTGCAGGAAGAACAAAAGGGGACAGCTCACGCTCTTCAGCAAGCTAAGGGAGAAATTGTCAGTGATTCTTTCCTGGTTTTCCCGGGCGACCTTCCCCTGGTTAGACCATCCACGCTAAAGGAATTTATTGATTGTACTCAAAATGAGGATTTAGGGATATCGATATTAACGGTTAACAGGGAAAACCCTGAGGGGTACGGCAGGATAAAGAGATCCGAGGATGGAACAATTAAGGGCATAGTTGAAGATCAGGACGCCAGTAAAGAGGAAAAAAGAATTAAGGAAATAAACACCGGTATATACTTGCTCTCAAACGACGAAAGTCTCTGGGAGGGACTCGACAACCTGGATAGTGCCAATGCACAGGGAGAGTTTTACCTAACGGATCTCGTAAAGGAATTTTCGCTTGAAGGCAAAAAAGTGACGGGGAAAAAATTCGAAGTTCCAGAGGAATTTCTTGGAGTAAATACACAAAAGGACTTATCCTTTGCCGGAGAGGTCCTTAACAGGAGAAAAATTGCCTCCCTTCAGAACAAAGGGGTGACAATTTTAGACCCGAAAACTACAAGGATAGACAGGGACGTCGAAGTAGGGCAAGATACCGTAATTTTACCTTTCACATTGTTAAAAAAACGGACAAAAATAGGGAAGGGGGCAAGAATCGGGCCGGGAACTGAAATCGTCGACAGCAAGATAGGGAAAAGGGTAGACATCTCTCACTCGGTAATTGAGGGGGCCAGGGTCGAAGATGAAAGATCAGTAGGGCCCTTTCAACACTTGGGGGAGACCGGGGATGCAAAATGATCAAATTTATAATAGATCCAATCAAAATTATAAATTGAGGAGATCAAATTGGAGGATTTAAAAGTAATCACGGGTAATTCAAACCCTGCATTGGCTAACGACATAGTAGACAAACTGGACAAAGATTTAACCGAAGCATCCGTGGATAGGTTCTCGGACGGGGAAATCCATGTACATATCCAGGAAACCGTCAGGGGCGCCTCCGTTTTCGTCGTTCAATCAATTTCACCTCCGGTAAACGACAACCTTATGGAATTGTTATTGATAATAGATGCCCTGAAGCGGGCGTCGGCAAAACAAATCGCGGCAGTTATCCCTTATTACGGCTACGCCAGACAGGACAGAAAGCAGACGGGAAGGGTGCCAATCAGCGCAAAACTCGTCGCCAATGTTATTTCAACTGCCGGAGCGGATCGAGTATTGACCGTGGACCTCCACGCAGGACAGATTCAGGGTTTCTTCGATATCCCCGTGGACAACTTAAGAGGGGATCCCGTTCTGGCAAACAGCATTAAACACGAAATATCTTCGGAAAAAGGTGTCGTCGTCAGTCCTGACGTGGGTGGAGCAAAACGAGCAAGAAAGGTTTCTCAGAAGCTCAATATGCCGCTGGCAATAGTGGAAAAGAAACGGCACAGCGAAGAGGAAAACGTAGAGGTGTTGAATTTGATTGGCGACGTGGACTCGAAGAGGTGCCTGATCGTTGACGATATCGTAAGTACCGGAGGGACTTTGACTGAAGTTGCGGGTATTTTAAAGGAACGAGGCTGTGCCCGGGTAGAAGCAATATGCACCCACGGTATTTTTGCGGAAGATGCACTTGATTCCATCCAGGCATCTCCCATAAACGCTGTGACCGTAACCAATACTATCCATAACGAGGATGCTAGAAGAGCGGATTTCATAAATTATATTTCAGTCGGAGATTTATTTGCAAAAACAATTAAGAGAATCTACGAGGAAAAATCGGTATCGACTTTGTTCCCCCATTCTTAATATAATTAATTTAAGCAGTACTACTTTTGGAGTCAGAAATTAAAAAAGGTGATATTGATGACAACGCTACAGGTAAATGAAAGAAAATCCGAGAAAAACCCTAATACATTGCGCCGGGAGGGCCAGCTACCTGCGGTCATCTACGGGCCTGAAAGGGAGACAGTGAGTTTGAGCGTAGACAAGAAAGAGACAAAGGAACTACTGGATGAAGTTACTAGAAGTACTCGCCTTGAACTATCGATCGACGGCGAGGTTCATCAGGCATTTCTCAAGGATATCCAGTACGATCATTTGACTGACGAACCAACGCATATAGATTTCTACGAAGTCCCGGACGAACACCCTGTAGAAATGAAGATTCCCGTTGTGACGGTTGGAACACCCGAAGGAGTCAGCTCCGGTGGAATTATGGACCAGTTAATGGAAACCATTACTGTGCACGGAAAAGCTACGGATATCCCGGAGATTCTCAGACTGGACGTAGATGAACTCGAGATAGGAGATTCGATCCACGTTTCCGATCTCGACCTTGGAGAACTGGAAATTCTTACTCCGGAAGATAGGACGGTTCTATCGATACTCGCACCAAGAAAGGAGATAGAAATAGACCTGACGGAACCAACCATAGGCGAAGAACTGCTTGCCGAAGAAGAACTGGGTGAAGAAGAGGAACTGGAAGAAGAAGAACTGGAAGAAGAGGAGCTAGAGGAAGGGGAAATGGAAGAAGCCGAACTGGAAGAAGAGGAGCTAGAGGAAGGGGAAATGGAAGAGAGTGAATAATTTTTCAAACCGGCTTTTTCCAGGACGTCCTCTCCTGAATCATAATCTCAAGTTAAGCTAGAAACTACGCGAGGAGTTCTATTTTGAAATCGATAATTATTTTTATATATAATTGGGTAGTTGCAGGACCCATCGGGAGGTGAGCCAGGTGAGTAACATGTACAAGAAGTTTTCGAAGAAATCCATGGAAATAATGGCTACGGCATACGACGAAGCGGAAAAGTTGAATGATAAAGCAGTCTCCCCGGAGCACTTGTTGCTAGCTCTGTTGCGAGCTAAAAATACTAGAGTTTACAAGTTTTTAAAGGACAACGGCCTTTCGTATCATCACGTACTGAGAGTGGTAAAACGGAACGACGAAGAAGAACTTTCACTGCCACTACAGGACGAGTTAGAACCAACGTCTCAGCTGAAGAAAATCATGAAAATGGGATACGACGAGGCCAGGTCAAGTCAGGGTGAGAACAAGATAGAACCTGCTCATCTCCTAATAAGTATTTTAGAAGACGGAGACGGAACCGCTTCATCCGTGATCAAACAGTTTGGCATTACAACCAGGAAAGCCCGCTCTTACTTTTCCATGGTGCGCAAAGGAGACGCAAATCAGGGCATGGAACTCAAGCTTCAGTCCACGGAAAAAGGTGGAGGAGAAGAGGGTGTTCTGGAAGAATTTGGCCGAAACCTGATAGAAGAAGCAGAGGAAGACAAGCTGGATCCCGTCATTGGCCGAGACGACGAAATAAACAGAGTAATACAAACTCTAACCCGAAGAAAGAAAAACAATCCCGTCCTAATTGGCGAAGCCGGGGTCGGCAAGACCGCAATAGTGGAAGGGCTGGCTCAGAAAATTGCCAACCAGGATGTCCCAGGCATCCTGGCGGAAAGAAGGATCTACGAAGTAGATATGGCTGCGATGGTCGCGGGAACCAAGTACCGGGGCGAGTTCGAACAACGGTTAAAAGCCCTGATAAACGAAGTTAGTAACAAAGATCAGGTAATCCTGTTTATCGACGAACTGAGCACCGTAGTTGGCGCCGGCGGTGCCGAAGGTGCGATCGATGCATCGTCGATTCTCAAACCACCCCTTGCTTCGGGGGCTATACAGAGTATAGGAACAGCTACCATTGACGACTATCGTAAATCAGTTGAAAAGGACCCGGCTCTAAAACGTCGCTTTAAGACCATCACGGTAGACGAACCCACAATACAGCATACCATTGAAATTCTCGAAGGAATTCAGGACAGGTACGAGAATCATCACAACGTAAAAATCACGGAAGAAGCAATCGATCAGGCCGCAAGACTGAGTGACCGTTATATCACCGGTCAATTTCTGCCCGACAAGGCCATTGACCTGATCGACGAGACCGCCGCAAAAGTTAGACTGGATAACTTTAACCTTCCGCCTGAATTAAGAGAAGTTTCCCGGGAAAGGGTTAGCGTAAAGCAAAAAGAGGAAGAAGCTACGGACAAAGGAAACTACGAAAAAGCCGCCGAACTCAGGGACGAAAGACAACAACTTACCGAGGAACTCGAAAATTACGACGAGAAGGAAGATAGGGCTCATAACGGAGATGGTTTGGTCGAAGGGCGGGATATAGCCAAGATGGTTTCTTCCTGGACGGGCGTTCCAGTTGGTCGTCTACAGAAAGAAGAACGAAAGCGCATGGTCGATATGGAAAATGAAATTCACAAGCGTTTAATAGGCCAGAACGAAGCCGTAAATGCTATTTCACAGTCTCTCCG
Organism: uncultured Thermotogae bacterium; assembly: GCA_964599005.1. Classification (GTDB taxonomy): domain Bacteria; phylum Bipolaricaulota; class Bipolaricaulia; order M55B111; family M55B111; genus JAGXLP01. The sequence goes on along the minus strand of CAZRDU010000010.1, from coordinate 17,340 downwards.
GAGGGCTTACGCAGGCGTCAAGGATCCGAACAGACCCATTGGGTCGTTTATGTTCCTGGGGCCGACAGGAGTGGGAAAGACTGAGTTGAGCAAGACACTGGCGGAATTTCTTTTTGGGGATGAAGAAGCACTTATCAGAGTAGACATGTCCGAGTACATGGAGAAGTTCAACGTGTCTCGCTTGACCGGTGCACCTCCGGGCTACGTAGGCTACGAAGAAGCAGGTAAGCTTACGGAAGCAGTTAGGCATAGACCGCACTCGGTTATATTATTTGATGAAATAGAGAAGGCCCATCACGACGTCTTCAATATATTGCTTCAGGTAATGGAAGATGGAGTACTAACCGACTCCCAGGGTCGTCAGGTCAATTTCCGCAACACCGTCATGATAATGACTTCGAATCTCGGTGGAAAGCTGATAACCGATAAAACTCAGCTGGGATTCGGGGCAAAGGAAATTGACTCAAAAGAATCTTACGAAGAGATGAAGAACATGGTTATGGATAAAGTAAAGGACGAATTCAGGCCCGAGTTTCTCAACAGGCTGGACGACCTCGTCGTCTTTCATCAGCTGACAGAAGATGAAGTCTTCAGGATAGCAGACCTGATGCTTGATAGACTGAGCGATAGGTTGAGGCAAAAACACGGTCTGGAGCTGGAACTTTCCCGCTCCGCAAAGGAGAAATTAGTCGATAACGGATACGATCCGAAGTACGGTGCGCGACCTATGCGACGAACAATAGAGAGTCTGATCGAAAACAAAATCTCAGATCACCTTCTGCAGGGCGACTTCAACGACACTGACTCGATTTACGTCGATACCGAAGAAGAAGATATCGTTCTCGAGGGGGTAAGGGACAAGAGCACCGTCGGCGTTGGAGATTGATAATGAATGGCTTACGAGTGTAATAATTGTGGGTTTACTTCCGTCGAATGGCTTGGACGGTGCCCAAAATGCGGGGAGTGGGATAGCTTCAAAGGGGGAGAAGGGGACCAATCACCCCCGGAAGACTTCGTAGATGAAGCTCCAAAACCGCTGTCGGAAATTTCTTTTGATTCCAGAGAAAGAATCCCTACCGAGATCGGTGAATTCGATCGGATTCTAGGTGGGGGATTGATCCCGGGATCGGTAATTCTTCTCGGAGGGGATCCCGGGATCGGCAAATCCACGTTGCTGCTCCAGACAGCGACAAACATATCCAGTCAAGGTAGTGTGCTCTACGTTTCCGGCGAAGAGTCGTCAAAACAGCTCAAGATGCGTGCGGAAAGACTTGGCTTAAACTCCGAAAACTTAATAATCTATAGCGGCCAGAGCCTGGAGA
>CAZRDU010000010.1:0-16008 GCA_964599005.1 uncultured Thermotogae bacterium | reverse complement strand
CATGAACGACATCGATCCTATCTGTGTAATAGTTGCCTCAATTCAATCGCTTCGGAGTTCGGAAAGTTCCTCTTCGCTCGGAAGCACAAAACAGGTCCGAGAGCTCGGACGGGAGTTTACCAGGCTCGCCAAAAAGAAGGAGATAGCTACCTTATTGATCGGTCATATAACTAAATCGGGGGATTTCTCCGGACCCAAATCCATAGAACACCTCGTGGATTCCACGATTTACTTTGAAGGCAAGCGCGATCGTAACCTGCGGCTTTTGCGCCCCCAAAAAAATAGGTTCGGGTCGACCGATATACTTGGCCTGTTTCAAATGACCGAAGAGGGTCTTCAAGAAATATTGAACCCTTCTCAATTCTTCGCCCAAAAAAACGGTCAATCCGACCAAAAAGGTGCCTCTACTGTTTGTACGGTCGAAGGCAAACGCCCAATTCTTGCCGAAGTCCAGGCCCTTGTAACTCCTTCTAACTTCGGTGGTAGTCCCCAGAGGAGGACTACTGGGCTCGATTACAACAGAACGTCCCTCCTGTTTGCCGTTTTACAAAAGCAACTGGGCATCAACCTTGAGGAATTCGATATTTACCTTAACGTGGTGGGTGGATTCAAAATAGAAGAGACAGCTGCGGACCTGGGAATAGTTAGCGCAATTCTCTCCAGCTTTCACGACAACCGGATAGACAACCAAACCGTTCTCATTGGAGAAATTGGTTTGAGCGGGGAAATAAGGCCCGTAAAATCACTGAACGCCCGGATCAATGAAGCCGAAAAACTGGGATACAATCTAGCTTTGGTCCCAGAAGCAAATGCGCTGGAGCAAGGCGGAACGGATCCCGGACTTGAACTCCGTCCCGTGAAAAATCTGAAAGAAGCAATTTCCAAACTTCGGCTGGAGGCGTAACTATGAGTTTTGATTCTTTAGAAGAACTGCTTGAAAACATAGCTCCGGGGACCAAGCTCAGGGATGGAGTAAACAGGATCGTGGAACAGGGTCACGGTGGTTTACTGGTTCTCTCTCCCGTGCAAAAAATAGAAGAAATAATTACCACTGGGTTTAAAGTCGATGCGGAGGTAACATCCCAGCGACTGAGCGAATTATCAAAAATGGACGGGGCTATTGTAATAGATGACGATCTCAAAAAGATTACCTATGCAAATGCTCACCTCTCTCCGGACCCGGCTATAGAAAGTCAGGAAACCGGTACAAGACACAAAGCGGCTGAGCAGACGGCAAAACAAATTAGAATCCCCGTCGTAGCGATATCGGAAAGAAGAAACAGAGTCACCGTTTATTACAAGGATCAGAGATATATACTGAGGGAGATATCGACTATCATGTCGAAGGTAAATCAGGCTCTGTTAATCATGGACCAGTACCGGGGAAATTACGACGAGGCACTGCAGGAATTAACCGCTCTCGAGCTGGATGGAAACGTTCTCCCCTTCCACGTCGCCAATCCTCTGACGAAAATAGGCCAGATGTTGACTCTGAAAAACGAGATCTTGAGAATGTTCGTTGAACTCGGGGAAGAAAAAGCCCTGCCGGGGCGACAGCTCGATAACATGGTCGCCGGCGTGGAAAGCGACCTAGAATTTATTATCAAGGACTTTCACAAGGACCCGCAGGATAACGTCGAGGAAGTCAGGGAAAACATAATCGAATTATGTACTGATACGCCGCCATCAACTAAACGGATAATGGCCCTGCTGGGATACGAAGAAGAGGACCTGGACGATTTCCTGACCCCCAGAGGTTACAGGATCCTTCACCAAATTCCGCGTCTTCCCCACACCGTAATAGAAAGGATGGTGGATGAATTTGGCGACCTGGAAAACATTCTGGAGTCAAGCAAAGAAGACCTTCAGGAAGTAAAAGGCATCGCTGAAACGAGGTCCAATACGATAAAAGCGGGCCTTAAACGTCTCGAAAACAGAATTACACTAATGGAGGAGTTGGAAACGTGAATGATTTAAGCGAAATAAAAGAATCGGTCAAGCGGTTAAAAAGCAACTTTTCACTTAATCCCGAAATCGGCATGGTACTTGGTTCCGGGTTATCGGAGACTTTCAGCTCGCTGGTCGACGACGTGGAGGAAATCTCCTGGAGCGATGTACCCTCTTTTCCGGAACCAACCGTAGAAGGTCACGAGGGTAAGTTTATTTCCGGGAAGCTGAACGAAAAACCGGTTCTGATACAGCAAGGCAGGTTACACTGGTACGAAGGGCTTTCCTGGGACGAGGTTATTTATCCGATCAGGGTTCAAAAGGAGCTTGGAATAGAGAAAATTATCATGACTAACGCTGCCGGAGGAATCAATGAATCATTTTCTCCGGGAGATCTGTGCTTAATTACGGACCATATTAATTTTTCCGGAGACAATCCACTGCGCGGCCCAAATAACGAGACATTTGGCCCAAGATTCCCGGACCTTTCCCATGCTTACGACGAAGATCTACGGGAAAACGCGCTAACCGCTGCTGAAGAATTGGGAGTTGAGCTCAAGCAGGGTGTTTACGCAATGACATCCGGGCCAAGCTACGAGACCCCGGCAGAAATTACAGCTCTAAGGACCCTCGGGGCCGATCTCGTCGGAATGTCCACAGTCCCGGAGACAATTACCGCAAACCACTCCGGCATGGATGTTCTGGCTATATCCTGTATCACAAATAAAGCTGCGGGAATGCAGGACCAGTTATCCCACGAAGAAGTAATCGAAGTTACGAAAAGGACCAATCAGACACTGGGGAAGCTGATAGCAAGGATAGTAAGGGAGTTTTGATCGGGTAAATTAAATATCGCTCTTTTTCGTCCGGCAGTTTGGTTTAAGCAGGGAGTTATTCTTTTTCGTTCTTCTTAGTAACTTTTCGGTAACTACCGATCGAACGATATTTTTCTCGTCTCTTACTCATCAGAGTCTCCCTCTCGTAGCCGTTAAGCTGCTTGAGGTGAGAGGAAATGGTTTCTTTTAGGTTAATGGCAGAGGTTTCGAAATCCTCGTGAGCGCCAGAACCACCTTCCTTCACCACTTCATCCACGACGCCTAGTTCTTTTGCATGATTGGCAGAGAGCCTTAACGCTCTAGCCGCGTCGTCCGCCTTCTCCCGATCATTCCAGAGTATCGCAGCACATCCTTCGGGAGAAATAACCGAGTAAATCGAATTCTCAAGCATCAATATCCTGTCTGCGGCGCCAATGGCTATCGCTCCACCGCTACCGCCCTCTCCGATTACTGCCGCAATCGTGGGGACTTCGAGCGACACCATCGTCGATATGCTCTTTGCAATCATTCCGCCGATATTCCTTTTCTCGGCCTCTTTGCCCGGATAAGCACCCGGAGTATCGATAATTGTTAAAATCGGGAAGTCAAATTTCTCCCCGAGCTCCATCAACCGGCACGCTTTTCTGTATCCCTCGGAACGAAGCATTCCAAAATTAGTCTGCTGGGATCGTTCGGCGTCACCACCTTTACTCTGTGCTATCACGACAACCGACTGGCCCTCGTACTTCGCCAGACCGCCGATCAAAGCACTGTCATCGCCAAGCAATCTATCCCCCTTAAGAGGGTAGAACTCATCCGTCAGGTAATCGACGTATTCCTCAGAACCCGGTCTGTCCGGATGACGTGCGAGCTTGACTCGATCCCAGTCATCCAGCTCTTCCTCTTCGGTCTCCTGTCTCGCCGCGAGTTTTTCCGTCAGAGTATCGATCTCTTCGCTTAAATCGAGACCGTTTCTGGAATTCAGGTTCTTCAAACGCTCTATCTGTTCTTCCAGTTCTGCTAAGGTCTTTTCTTCACTCATTTTCTTAGAAAAAACTCAGTATTTTGGCCAGTTCGTTCCGCATAGAATCTCTTTCCACAACAGAATCAACTATTCCATGCTCCAGGGCAAATTCACTTGACTGAAAGTCCTGGGGAAGATCTTCACCGATCGTTTCCTCAATCACCCTGCGGCCTGCAAAACCAATCAGGGCACCGCGTTCGGCAATAGTGACGTCGCCAAGACTGGCTATACTGGCTTCGACACCCGCCGTCGTCGGATAAGTCATAACAGAAATAAAGGGTAGCCCGGCATCCGAAAGCAGCTGTCGGGTGGAAGTCGTCTTCACCATCTGAAGCAATGACAGCAAACCTTCCTGCATCCTTGCTCCACCGGAAGAACTTACCAGAATAAATGGCAGCTCGGATTCCACTGCTTCCTCAATCCCGCTGACGATCTGCTCTCCGACAACGGACCCCATGGAACCACCGATAAACCGGAAATCCATCACGGAAAGAACCGAAGAGCGACCGTCTATTTCTCCGGTTCCGACAATTATTGCATCAAACATGCCTGTCTCAGCCTGGTTTTCATCTATCTTTTCTTCATAAGTCTGTTCGTCACTGAACTCGAGCGGGTCATCCGATTCGATTCGCTTCGTCTTGTCCTTGAAGGTTTCCTCGTCGACTAGTGTTTTTATCCTTTCCTTGGCCGTCAAAAAGAAATACTCGCCACAGTTTGGACAGACGTGGTTATTCTCCTGAAGCTTTTTCTTGAATATCAATTTCCCGCATGATTCACATTTCTCCCATAAAGCCTCGTCCTTCTCCTGATCCTCTTCGAAATCAACCCGCAAGTACTCTTCATCGCGAAATAAAGGCATATCAATCCTCTGTTTTCAATGTTGATGGACCAACACTATTGTCCAGGAACTTCGAAGGGATTACAATCCCCATCGAAAGGACAAGCCGTAATCCCTCCTCAACGGTCAAATCAAGATACCTCAAATCCTCCTTCGGGAGAAAAAAAACCATACCGCTCAACGGATTTGGGGTGGTAAAAATAAAAGTAGCGACCGCTTCTTTCCCCATAATGTCTTCAACTTCCCCCAGGTTTTCGTTCGTTACGAAACCAATGGTGTAAATGCCTCTCCGCGGATATTCAAACATAACGACATCACGAAAAGTCGTGGACTCGCTGCTCAGGATCGCGTTAATTATCTGCTTTACCGTGATGTACATTTTATTTACCAGGGGAGTCGAACCAATTAACCTATCGAGCAACGTATAGACCTTCCGTCCGACGTATATCCTGGTAATTAAGCCCACCATAAAGACAAGAAAAAGGGTCAAAATAACCCCAATGCCGGGAAACCATTTCCTGCCAATGGTCATCATCAAAAAATTACCAATTAGGCTGCCGAACTGCGATCCCCTGCCCGCGAAGCTTAGAATCATTCTATAGACAAGCCACAGGATATAAAACGTGAACCCTACTGGAAGAATCACCAGCAGGCCATTGATAAACGTATTCTTGATGTAGGCAAATATTCGTCTCATATTAGAAAATTAGAACTGTCTACCGATAATTTTAGTACATAACCCTCCCTCTGTCTAACTAATGCTGGCAGTTGGAACGAATTAATTTTTGGTTTATAATCAAGCTAAATGCGCAGAGTCAACTGGACTATTACAGAAAAGCAACATAAGAATTTACAGAAGCTATCCAGAAGAACGGGACTACCGATATCGGAACTGGTCAGGCGATCACTGGATAAGTACCTCGGTTTAGTAGGCGAAAAACCGTTAAAACAGCTGGACGAAGAGGACGAACAAGCTGATTAAACCCTGGGCTCTTCTCCGTGACTGGTCCCGTCGATAATCAGTCAAATGGTAACAGGAGGTAATTATTTTCAATATCGCAACGGAAGAAGAAATAAAAAACGGTGACGTTACCGACGTCTATTTTGAAAGATCACAGAAGATACTTGAAGAAAACGATATAGATAAGAAGGTAAAGTTAGAGGTAAGGACGAAAAGCCTTCCCGGAGAAGGGCCGGGAATCTATACGGGGCTGGACGAGGTGGTGCAACTTCTCGAGGGAACAGAAACTTCAATTTGGTCGATTCCGGAAGGAAGTGCATTTTTGCCCTTCGAACCAGTTATGATGATCGAGGCTGACTACCGAAATTTTGCTCCCCTTGAAACGCCTTTACTTGGTTTTCTATCTCAATCCTCCGGAATAGCCACCAAGGCGAGGGTAGTAACGGAGGCGGCCGGGGAGATCCCGGTTTTCCACTTCGGCTCTCGCAGAATGCATCCATCCATAGCTCCCATGATCGGAAGAAGTGCATACATAGGAGGCTGTGACGGGGTAGCGGTAACGAAAACTGCAAGAGAGCTTGGCCTTGATCCCGTTGGCACTATACCACACGCATTAATTTTACTCCTGGAAGATTCTACCACGGCAACTGGAATGTTTGAAGAAATCTACGGGGAAGAAGTCAATACGGTCGCACTCGTGGACACTTTCGGGGACGAGAAGTTCGAAGCTCTGGAGAACGCCGACCTGATTGACGGGTTAAACGCAGTCCGACTGGACACTCCCTCTTCCAGAAGAGGGGATATGCTTGAAATAGCTCAGGAGGTAAGGTGGGAACTGGACCTGCATGGTTTTACTGACGTCGATATATTCATTTCGGGCGGTTTGGACGAGGAAAGTATACCGGAATTAAACGAGGTCGCGGATGCTTACGGAGTTGGGACTGCCATTTCAGGCGCCCCGGTTATTGATTTTTCACTGGATATAGTCGAGATCGAAGGTGAGCCAGTTTCCAAAAGAGGCAAAAAATCCGGAGCCAAGCAGCTATATATATGCGAGGACTGCGATCAGAGAATAGTCGATTCCTTTGAGACGGGAAAGAAAAAGTGTAGTAGTTGTGGTGGCAGGGCAGAACCCTTTATGAAGCCCCTTTTGAAAAACGGGGAACTGGTAAAAAGTTATCCTTCGCCCGAAGAGATAAAGAACTATTCGTCTTCACAGCCATTTTTTCGAGATTATTAACTGAAAAAATCCGGAGATAATTTAAGGGCCGTCCACCCGGTAACATCCGCTCAGTTGCATTAAATCCTTTTATGCCCAACAATTATCTCACGAGGTGATTTTGTTGAGTCTTTCGAAAAATAAACTCTTAGTTTTTTCTCTCATTTTTTTGCTGGTGATGCCCTCGCTCGTTCTCTCAGCTCAGGACGAGGGAAACGCTCAGGACCAGGCCGGAGAGAAGCAGGTAAAAGTTGTCGCTACAGTAAACGGAGCTGAAATCACGCAGCAGGAACTATCACAAAGAACACAGGTCTACCCGATAATCATGACCCTTTCTCGCCAGTACAGATCCTTTGCCCAGTTTTTGATGACCAGCCAGGCGGGTAGTAACTTTTTGACCGAATACAGGAAATACGTTCTTGACCTTTTAATCGAACAGGAGCTCCAGAACCAGAAAATGGACGAAATGGGAATCACGGCAAGCGATAAGGAAGTGCAAGAAGAAATCGATAAAATCATAGAAAACAACGATCAGTTTAAGGACCGTAAAAGCCTGGAAAATTACCTAAAGAACAACCAGAACATGACCATGGAGAATCTAAAATCTTCCATTGAGCAGAGCTTGAGAAGACAAAAACTGAGAGAAGAGGTCTCGGGAAACGTCTCAGTATCTGAGGAAGAGATAAGCGCCTTTTACGAAAGCAATAAAAGTAGTTACAAAGACCAGGAAGGTAACGTAAAACCGCTCGAAGAAGTCAGGGCACAGATAAATGAGACTTTAAAAGGCAAAAAGCGAAATAAGGTCTGGTCAAACTGGCTTCAAAAGGTCAAGGAAGAGGCAGATATAGAAAAGAACCCGGAAAACCTGTAAGGAACTCCGGAGCCATTAAGATAAAAAGAGCGCGCAATTGAACAATTGAGCGCTCTTTTTATCTCCCTAACCGTTTTGCATAACCAAATTGACTATCCTTGGCGCATCGGGCCCGGACTTCAGTTCTCTCCATTTATCTTTCACGTTAACCCCCCGTCTTTTTGCTACCCTGTACTTAAAGCAGAATCCGCCATATTTTTGACCAATTCCTCAAAATCCATCCCCGCGGCTTTTGCCGCCTGCGGCAGATCGCTAGTCTCGGTCATACCGGGCAAGGTATTGACCTCAAGGCCCAGGATACCTTTTTGCTCATCAATCATAAAATCAACTCTACTATACCCCTGACAGCCGAATTCTCGATGCGTCCTCAGGGCTTGCTCTTTTACCTCGTTTTTTACATTCTCCGACAACCTGGCTGGAATTATAAATTCCGTTTCTCCGGGAGTATATTTGGCCTTGTAATTGAAAAACCTTTCTTTCTTTACGTCTATTTCTATCAGAGGTAAAGCACGGAGTTCACCATCCTCCCTCAGGATTCCTGCCGTTAATTCTTTACCGCTTATGTATTCTTCAAGGAATAAATCCCCGTAATCCTCCCGCAGCGATTCCAGCGTCTCTCGCAGTTCCGGCTCGTCGTCAACGATTTTTACACCACGGCTGGAGCCTTCATCAACTGGTTTGACGACTACGGGAAAACCAAGTTCGTCGGAAACGGTACTGACTATGTCTTCGACTGAACCGTAATCCATTTCAAGATAATCCGGGGTATTTACCGAAGCCCTGTTAAAACCCTTCTTGGAGTGAAGCTTATTTATGGCAACAGCACTCCCAAGTGGTCCCGTACCGGTATATGGTACGTTAATCATTTCCAGTAGAGACTGGACAGTCCCGTCCTCCCCTATTCCTCCATGAAGGCAATTGAAGACGAGATCCTTGTCTTTAACTATATCCAGCAGGTCTTCCTTTCGATCCAGCTCCCCTCTGATCGGATTATATTTATCTCCGGTTCTTGCCAGAGCCTCGTAAACGTTCTGTCCGCTCCGCAGAGAAACTTCCCTCTCGGAGGATGTTCCTCCCATCAGCACGCACACATTTATACCCTTTTTACCGCTCATCGCAGCACCTCGCTATTAATTGACCTCTAACACAATCAATACTAGTTAAAACGCGCAGGAATTAAACCTCTGAGGACTTGAAATACTCCAAATAAAAAGCACCCTTCCTGAGAGGGAAGAGTGCCTGTCAAATAAACTTTCCAGGAAAGACAAACACAAACTGACCTTTATTTGCTGAGTACCTTCGCCGCCTTGACGGTATTTGACATGATGAGAGTAGTTGTCATTGGTCCGACGCCACCGGGAACCGGGGTGATATGTGACGCTTTCTCTTTGACGTTTTCGTAATCCACATCACCGGTAATACCGCTATCAGTCGAGTTGATTCCGACATCGACAACGACGGTACCTTCGGAAACCATATCCTCCGTGATAAAGTTCTTTCTCCCGACGGAAGTACACAGGATGTCCGCTCTCCTTGTTTTCCCGGAGAGGTTTTCCGCCTGGTACTCGGTAATTGAAACCGTGGAGTAGCCTTCCCGCAGTGCAAGCAGAGATAGAGGAAGCCCTACGGCTCCACCACCAACTACCAGAAATTCTTTCCCGGCCAGGTCAATATCCGAATATTTTAATATCTCCATAACTGCGTACGGAGTAGCCGGCAACAGCACTTCCGGGTCGTTTTTTAGCTCTTCGTAACTTGCTCGCGCAGCTCCGCCTGAGAGTAATTTCCCGCTATTAACCGGGTTAATACAGTCCACGTCCTTCTTCGGATTTATCTCCGTTCTCAGTTCGCCGATATCCAGCCCTTCGGGAAGTGGCAACTCTATGAACAACCCGTGGACTTCGGAGTCCTGGTTAAGTTCCCTCAGTTTTTCGACCAATTCCGCTTTAGGGATGTCCCCGTCTAGCTTTACCCCCTTGTATTCGATACCCAGCTTCTCGGCTAACTTTTTCTTGGTCCGATAATAAACCTTGGCTCCCGGATCGTCCCCCACCAGAACCGGAGCTATAGCGGGCGTTAAGCCCTCTCCTTCTAACTTTTCAACTTCTTCTTTCAGGTCTTCTCTATAAGTTTCTGCAATTTTATTACCATCGAGCTTAGACATGATGCCTCCCCTTCCGGTAATTAATTTTCATTTTTTCCGTTAATCAAGCTCAAAGCTTCGTCCCTCGCGGCCTTATCCGTTTTGAATTTCCCTCGAATGGCAGAAGTAACCATCTCAGAGCCGGGTTTTTTAACCCCCCGAATTGTCATACAAAGGTGCTCGGCTCTAATTTTTACGAGCACCCCGTACGGTTCTATCTCATCCATCAGAACATCAGCAACTTGAGAAGTAAGTCTCTCCTGTATCTGAGGTCTGCTGGAAGCTACTTCCAGAGCTCTCGCCAGTTTACTTGCTCCCACTATTCTGCCATCCTTTGGCATATAAACGATACTCCCGCTTCCGAGGATCGGAAGGAGGTGGTGCTCACAAAGGGATTGGAATGGAATACTATTGAGCACCACCATTTCCTGATAATCTTCCTGAAAAAAGGTGGAGACCTCTTCACCCGGGTCGCGATGGAGGCCGGAAGAAAGCTCCTCCATCATTCGGGCCACTCTATTCGGAGTTTCTTTTAACCCGGGTCTATCGGGGTCTTCCCCCATTCCTTCCAGTATAAGCTTGGTACCCTTAGCTATCTTTTCTCTATCCAAAGCAGTCTCCAGATTTCCTCGGATTTGTTTAGAACAGGCCTTCCACGTTTCCGTCTTCGTCTATGTCAACGTCCTCGTATGCAGGTTCGGATGGAAGTCCCGGCATCGTGCTCATTTCACCACAGAGAGGATAGACGAATCCGGCACCGACACTCGCTCTTACCTCTCGTACCGGTAAAGTAAAGCCGGTCGGTACACCCTTCTTTTTCGGGTCGTGAGAGAGGGAAAGGTGGGTTTTGGCCATACAGATTGGCAGATCCCCAAATCCGGATTCCTCATAATCATCTATCTGTTTCTCTGCCTTACTGGAATAGTCCACTCCATCGGCACCGTAAATCTCTTTCGCTATCGTCTCTATCTTTTCCTTGATCGATTTGTCCAGATCGTAAAGGAATTCAAAGTCGGATTCCTCTTCTGAAGCCGCCACTGTAGCCTCTGCAAGCTCTACTGCACCTTCTCCGCCGTCGGTGAAGTGGTTCGACTCCACGGCGTCAAAAGCGCCTGCTTCCAGGGCCTTTTCCTTGACAAGTTCAACTTCTTTATCCGTGTCAGTGTGGAACCTGTTTACTGCCACCACGACCGGAACGCCAAATTTCTGGGCGATCTCTATGTTCTTCGCCAGGTTTTCCGTGCCCTTTTCCAGCAATTCAAGGTTCTCTTCTTTGTAGACAGAATCAAGTTCCTTGCCGGCCACGACTTCCGGTCCTCCACCGTGAGTCTTAAGGGCTCTCACCGTGGCAACCATGACAACTGCATCGGGTACATTGCCGCTGTAGCGACATTTGATGTTAAAGAACTTTTCCATGCCAATATCCGCACCAAAGCCGGATTCCGTAACCACGTAGTCCGCCAGCTTCAGACCGACCATATCCGCCAGGTTGGAGCTATTGCCGTGTGCTATGTTGGCAAACGGACCGGCATGAACGAAAGCGGGTTGTCCTTCTAAAGTCTGGAGCAAGTTTGGCTTAACTGTATCCTTCATTAGCACGGTAGCCGCACCTGCTGCTCCGAGGTCCTCTACGGTCACAGGTTCTCCGTCCCAGGAGTAGCCGAGAACTATCTTTCCAATTCTCTCTCTGAGATCCTGGAGACCGTCCGTGAGGCCAAGGATAGCCATTAATTCCGACGCAACCGTTATGTCAAAGGCGCTTTCTCTCGGGTAACCGTCCCATTTACCGCCGAGGCCCACGTTAATATTTCTCAGTGCACGGTCATTTATGTCAACGACCCTGTTCCACGTTACGGAGTAAGGATTTATATCCAGTTTCTCTTTGCCCTTTTCCGCCCACGCTTCGTCGGAATAGTTCCTCTCGTGCATCATTCGAGCATCCAGCGCGGCAGCTATTAAGTTATGTGCTGCGCCGATCGCGTGAATGTCTCCGGTAAGATGGAGATTGAAATCCTCCATGGGAATTACCTGCGAGTAACCTCCACCGGCAGCTCCTCCTTTAATCCCGAAAGTCGGGCCCTGTGAAGGTTGCCGGATGGCCGTCATTACGTTCTTCCCGATTTTTCCCAGTGCTTGAGTCAGACCTATATTAGTTGTAGTTTTGCCTTCACCAAGGGGGGTCGGTTGAATTGCCGTGACGTCGATATATTTTCCGTCAGGTTCGTCCTTCCTCTCTTCGTAAGCATCGAGCTTCACTTTTGCCTTGTAGTCACCGTAAAGCTCCAGTTCGTCTCTCCTGAGCCCCACGCTTTCGGCAATTTCTTTAATGGGTTTTAATTCAGCTTCTTGAGCAATATCAATATCGCTTTTCATTAGATTTCTCCCTCCTGATTATTGGAGTAAGTTAAATTTGAAAGGTTTTCTTCCTGTCCCCACCACGGGCCCCTTTGCCGGGATCATCCAGTTCGTTTGTATTTAAGATAATTCAGGCAGTTCTGGTCTTCTCCCAGCAATGCCTCTGCGGCTTTCAGGGTGTCCATCATCGGTTTGTCGGTGGGATCGATCAACGCAGCGTCAAGTCCCGCTTCCAGAAGCATGGCAAAAACCGTCCTATTGATCAAACCTCTGTCCGGAAGCCCGAAAGACATGTTGCTCAGACCGATATTGGTCTTGACGTCAAAATTATCCTTTATCTCTCTAACCGAGTCTATAACGTACTGACCCTGTTCCTGGTTACTCCCTATCGTCATCGCGATCACGTCCATGTACAGGTTATCAGTATCTATACCGAGTTTTTCACATTTTTTTACCAGGGCTTCTGTTTCGTTTAACCGGTCTTCAACTGTCTCCGGCATTCCCTCTTCACCCATGGCAAGACCAATTATGTCAGCATCGTACTCGGACGCTACTTCTCTAGCTTTTTCCTTGTCTTCCTCGTTACTGATGGAGTTAATCACTGGCCTGTTCTCTACCTTTTCCAGGCCGAACTCCAGAACTTCGGGATCCGGCGTATCGACGCAAATACGGACGTCATCAACTTCGTCCTCCACTAGATCGATCAGCCAGTCCATGTCGTCCTTTTCGTCTTCCATGGATTCGCCTGCATTGAGGTCGATAACGTCAGCACCGGCTTCCGCCTGCTCTCTAGCCAGCTTCCTGATCAATTCTTCGTCTTTTTCTTTCAGAGCTTGCTTGACTTCGTCCCTTGTTGAGTTAATTAATTCACCAATTGTTAAGAACATATTTCTTTACCTCCGATTTTTCTACGAATAATTCTCTGTCTTTTTTGTCGATTCCGCCCGCTATCTAACAGAGGGCGGTTTATCCATAAGAATAGGTATCGTCCATGGTTCACCAGAGCGGATCTATTTCCCTGTCTTTTCTTCCCTCCACCTCAAAACCGGTTCTCGGGCTGCCTTGGTCTCGTCCAACCGCCCTACCGGCGTGGATTTCGGTGCCTGGTGAAGTAATTCCGGAACCTCGGCGGCTTCTTCAGCTATATTTCTCATTGCCTCTACAAATTTGTCCAGCGATTCCTTTGATTCTGTTTCCGTTGGTTCGACCATCAGTGCCTCTTTTACTATTAACGGAAAGTAAACCGTAGGCGGATGGTAGCCATAATCGAGAAGACGCTTTGCAATATCTACTGTCTTTACCCCTTCCCCAACGTCACTACCGCTAAGAACAAACTCGTGTTTACACAAACCCTCATATGCTACCCTGTAAGACTCTTTTAACTTTTCTTTCAGATAATTTGCATTTAAAACGGCATTGCCGCTGACTTCTCTCAGACCCTGATCCCCGAGTGCCCTAATATAGCTATACGCTTTAACCATAACTCCGAAGGATCCCGGAAAAGCATTTACTTTACCGATCGAATTGGCTAAGTCATAATTGAATCCGTATTCTTCGCCGTTTTTCTCCACCTGCGGCACGGGCAGGTAAGGGACGAGCTTTTCCTTCACTCCTACGGGTCCCGAGCCCGGCCCTCCACCACCATGAGGGGTGCTAAACGTTTTGTGGAGGTTGAAGTGAGTGATATCCATCCCGATATCACCCGGACGGACCCTGCCCAGAAAGGCATTTAAATTCGCCCCGTCAAAATAACAAAGTCCCCCTGCTTCGTGAACTATCTCTGCAATTTCAGTAATATCTTTTTCGAATATCCCCAGAGTGTTGGGCACGGTAAGCATTATCCCGGCAGTATCGGAACCGACCTTACTTCTCAGTTCCTCGAGATCCACTGTACCTTTTTCGTTGGACTTAATTTCAACCGCATCAAAACCAGCAACTGCAGCAGAAGCCGGGTTTGTTCCGTGAGAAGAATCGGGGAGCAATATTTTTCTCCTGCGTTCCAGTTCACCGTTAACCTCGTGATACTTTCTTATCATAAGCATCCCGGTCAACTCCCCGTGAGCCCCGGCCGAGGGTTGAAGAGTAATACCGTCCATTCCCGATATATCTTTCAGATCCTCACCCAGCTTATAGGCAAGTTCCAGGTTCCCCTGGACCACTTCCTCCGAAACCAGAGGATGGTGTTTTTGAAACCTCGGATCACCAGCGAGGTCCTCCATTGGCTTCGGGTTGTGTTTCATCGTACAGGATCCAAGCGGATACAGTCCGTCATCAACCCCGTAGTTTTTCTTTGAGAGTTCCGTGTAGTGTCGAATTAATTCGGGTTGAGTTACTTCAGGAAGAAGGGGTTCTTCCGAACGCAATAATTCCGAATCAAGTTCTCCTTCCGGGTCCCCTTCGGCAAGTAACTCCCTGGAAAACGAGGTGCCCTGTTTACCGCTTTCGCTCTTGTCGTAAATCGTCGACATCTTTATTCGACCCCCTCCCTCAACAACCGGACGAACTCATCCATCTCGGATTTACTTACTTTTTCGGTGACGGCAATTAAGAAACCTTTTTCCGGTCCCGTTTTCTTCAATTTCTCCGGATGTAAAAGGTCCACCCCTTTTTCTTTCATTCTCTCCCATAGTTCTTCGGGGTTTTTCTCAACCCTGATCGCGAACTCGTTGAAGAAAGGCTGATCCCAGGCCAATTCGACTCCAGTAATATCAACCAGCCGATCCGCAAGGTAGTGGGCTCTATCCCAATTTATTTTTGCCAGCGATTTTAAACCTTTAGGGCCAAGGGAAGAAAGGTAAACGGTCGCAGCCAGAGCATTCAGTGCCTGATTGGTACAGATATTGGACGTTGCTCTTTCTCTCTTTATGTGCTGTTCCCTCGTCTGAAGAGCCATGACGTAACCCTCTTCACCCTCCCGGTCGACTGTTTTCCCGGATACTCTACCCGGTAGATAACGCAGGTATTCCTTCCTGGTCGCAAAAAGTCCAAGCAATGGCCCGCCAAAGTTTATCGGGTTTCCGAGCGGTTGACCTTCACCGACCACTATATCTGCCCCGAAGCTCCCGGGTGGTTCCAGCAACCCCAGTGAAATTGGGTTGGTGCTGACCATCAGAAAAGCCTCGCCCAGCTTCTCCTTCAGCCCCTCCAGGTCTTCTACGATACCAAGAAAGTTCGGAGATTGTACAACCAGTCCAGCGATGGAATCCTCTTCGTTCAGTATTTCGTCAAGCTCTTTCCTGTCAATCCGACCGTTTTCACTTCCCAGCTCGATAACCTGCTTACCTTCAAGCGGTAGATAAGTTTCTATAACATCCCGGTACCGCGGATTTAAGGTATCGGCCACTATGACTTTGTCTTTGTCAAGGTATTCCTGGGCCATCAATACCGCTTCCGCCGCAGCCGATCCTCCGTCATACATCGATGCGTTGGCTATTTCCATACCGGTAAGTTCCGCGATAGCGGTTTGAAATTCGAACATCCAGGTCAGTGTGCCCTGACTAATTTCCGCCTGATAGGGAGTATACGCAGAATAGAATTCGGATCTGCCAGTTACATGAGAAACAACTGAGGGGATGAAATGATCGTAAAGCCCGGCACCGATTAGAGTCAACCGGTCCCCAGGCTCTTCGTTCCTTCTTGCTATTTCCCTGACGTTTTCCTTTAGCTCCTGCTCCGTCTCCGCTTCCTTATCAAGTAAATCTCCTTTGACCTCGAGGTCATCGGGGATATCGGAGAACAGGTCCTCGAGGGAGCCCGCCCCGATATCCCCTAACATCTCCCTCCTGTCTTTATCCGTATTAGGGATGAAATCCATGAGGGACCCTTCTTCTATTCA
>CAZRDU010000009.1:20719-30742 GCA_964599005.1 uncultured Thermotogae bacterium | reverse complement strand
ATTTCTTTGGAATCCCCAGGGTATTCATGTCGTAAAACCCAAAAGAATCCCACAGACTTCCAATTTCTGGATTCTCGGGTCCTCGCTCTACGACAAGCACCTCTTTACCCCTTTTGCTCAGTTCCCTGGCGAGTGTGGCACCACCGGCTCCGGACCCAACTACCACGAACTCGTACTTTTTGTCCTCCATAATTCACCACCTCCAGGACGGGTCACGTCACTCTTTGAGAAAAACCGATACAGCTCCGGTCAACTATTTATCACCTTTTTGCGGCATAACTCAAGTGGAAGTAAATTTATGGGAGAACTCAGGGAGATATCGGAGAAATAGTGTGATGAATCTATTATAACATCTCGGGCCAAAAAAACGAAATTTTGAATTTTCCGGGATTGTTTCCTAATCTGGATAAAACGTCAAAATTAATACCTATAGCAGGGGAGTACGAAAGTGACCGAATTAGAGAAACGGAACCCTAGAAAAGAAGCGGTCCGACAAGGGTGGAGTGTCATTTATATTCCCAACGAAAAAATTGAGGAATATAACGCCTGTTACCGGGTCGAGTATCAGGGAGAAAAGATCTACCCTCCAGCCGCTGATGATCTGGGAATACCTCTGAACGAGATATGGATTTCGGATAAGTTGAAGGAATTTGAAAAGTATATTCTTTTTCACGAAATACGAGAGATAAAATACCGGGCTAAAGGCTACGACGTCAGCACAGCCCACGAAAAAGCGGTTGAAGACGAAAAAGTATTCGAGGGTGATCCAAAGTGGGAAAAGCTAAGACGGGAAGTTAACATGGCCTCTCCTGAAATACTCCAAAAGGAGGCGGACATCGACGGAGCCACCTTTGATCAGATTATGCATAATCGACCGTATTATCGGATGGAGGAGTTACAGGAGGTAGATGGAGTAGACGAACTGATGTACGAAAAGCTGAGAGAAAACTTCTGGTCCTTCTATTAGTCCTGAAAAAACTAAAATAAACCCCGGTGAGTTTTCTTGATAATAGAAAAGGGCAGCTGGGAGACCAGCTGCCCTTCTTTCGGAGGTAAGTCTTGCTACATGCCTTTTTCCTGTATCCGACCTGCCGGCTCACAATATTCCTCGCCGATGGTTTCGTGTTTTTCCAGCCACTCTATTAGAGTTGAGGACCGTTTTATGTATGTGTTGCGGGAGTCCTCGACGGGGAATCCGAAGTACTTCTGCTTTGCCTGTCCAATGACGTAGTTATTGGTAGTTATCGAGTAAGTTGCTTCGGGGTCGTACGGCTTCCCGTGGACCATGATCTCCGTTACTCTTTCACCTTTCGATTTATCCGGGTTGTACTTGTAGCTCACGCCGGAGACTTCCAGCCTGTCGCCGCCTCGCTCGATTCCTGTTTCGAATATCTGCTTCAGTTTCTTCCCTTTCAGTTCGAAAGTCACGAGAGTATTACCGAACGGAGCAACTTCGTTGATTATCCGCTTGGTGATATCCCCTTTCGGGATGTTCCGCCTTATTCCGCCGGAATTTTCGAAGGCAATGTCGGTGCCCGTCTTCCAGCGCATGACGTCCGTTTCCCAGTCCCCAAGGTTGCTCTCTTCGGTATTGTTTGGGGTTAGCTCACAGACCGTCTTACCGACGACCATGTCGAGCTGGGCACTTACCCTTTTTTTGAATTTATCCACCATTGAAGCTACAACCGGATCCGGCGAAATATTTTCCGTATTCAACTTATAAACCCCGGTGTCTGCCTCCGTAATTTTTCCGTCCATGACGTTAAGTTCCAGATAACCCAGACTGCTGTCACCTTCGTTTGTATTGTGGAGGACTCGATCATCCATAGTCATGTAAGTTTTTTCCGGATGAGAAGCGGAGAGAACGACATCTACCGATTCCACCCCTTCCAAAATCTCCTTGCTTTCGCTCCAGCTGGTTTGAGCTAGGACTACTACGAGATCAACTCTTTTCTCGAGAAAATCAGCGTAGGGCTTAATTGCTGAAACTACAGGGAGAACATTTAACCCTTCTGTAGCTTCCCGCAGTATTTCCTGTTTGAAAATTGACTCCATGGAGCCAAGAACTGCTACTTTCACTCCTTCCTTTTCAACGATAGTGTAGGGTTGACCAGCAAAGAGCTTTCCGCTATTGACGTTCACTATGTTCGTATTAACCGTAGGGAAACGGGCGACTTCCGTAATAGCTCTGGCGTTTTTCTGTCCCAGGTCGAACGCGTGGTTACCGTAGGTCCAGGCATCGTACCCAAGGAAGTTCATTAGCTCGAACATTGCACCGCCCTTAGCCCCGTGATACGAAATCTGCGTCAGGGGCGTTCCGGTCATCACGTCTCCAGCGTCGAATAGGAACACAGGGCCTTCGGCGTCTGTTTTAGCCTCCGTAACATAATGAGATAATGCCTTAAATCCGCCGACGCCTTCTTTTGGCAGGTAATTGCCGTGAATATCGTTAGTGTGGAGGATGGTGAGTTCTTCTGCGCTTACCCCTAAGGAAAATATAAGTACTAGACTAAGTACGAGTATAATAACTTTGCCATTTCTCTTTGAAGTCATCTTAAACCTCCCTTTTACAAAAAATGAATTACGACTAGACGGTAAACTTCATTTACAACTGATTTCAACTCGGTTTCTTTGTTTGAAGTATCACCCCTGGCAGAAAGAGATTCATAACTTCTTTCGGAAAGTAACTTACTTTAATTGAATTTTAATTTAACTTCAAAAAGGTTTCAAATAAACTAGTTTAACGTCTTTGAATTTTGTCCAGTGAATCTTCAACTCACTGCTTATCACAGGTTCAGGCGCATGTTAAGTTACTTTTACCCGGCGGAACAAAAACTTTCACCACGAGCGCTCGGTTTAAGCCAATCTGTCTAAATAATTATCTACCCGGTATACTAATTTATAAAAAGGAGCGAACAATGATGAATAACTACGAAGAAAGGCTCGAGGAGCTGGGTGTCAGTATACCGGAACCCCCGGAACCTGTAGGATCTTATCTTCCGGCGAGAGAAGCTGAGAATCTCGTGTTTTGTTCTGGCCAGGGTCCTGTGTGGGATGGAGAAGTTCTTTACCGGGGAAAAGTAGGATCTGACCTGTCTGTGGAAAAGGGCTACGAAGCCGCCTAAATTGCTGCCATAAACTGCCTGGCCGAGATCAAGTCAGAAGTCGGTTCACTAAACAGAATCGACAGGGTCGTAAAGGTCCGGGGTTTCGTCAGCGGTGCGCCGGGGTTCGGCAGGCAACCGGAGGTAGTAGATGGAGCTTCGGATATTCTGGAGGAAATCTTCGGAGAAAAATGGAAAACATGCCCGTGCAGCACTGGGAACGTCCGAATTACCCCTTAATATACCGCTGGAAGTCGAGATGGTAGTAAGTCTCGACTAATTTGTCCTAAAAACCGTATTTCCGGCAATAACAAACCTGGGGAAAATCGCTCCCTCCGGGTTCACTGGAGGGAGACAAGAATCGCACCCGTAACTATCAATAATGTACTGAGAACAATTTTTCCATTTACCCTTTCTATTCCCCGGAGAAAAAAATGGGTCAAAACGACGGTAAAAAGTGGAGCAACTCGCATCAGTGCAGCTACGACGGTAGCCGAAAGGAACGTAAGAGCGTACATGTTTAAAAGAGGCAAGATTGCCATTGCAACGGCAGCTATGAGAAAATTGCCGGAATACTTTAACTGACCCAGCTTTTCAATTTCCAGGTCCGGCTTAAACAAGAGATAATATAATCCGAAGAGCAGGGCCGCTGTTAGAACGTGAAAAAACAGTCCCTGAAGCGGGCTTGCCCCCATACTCAGGCCCCACTTTTGCAATACAACCTGAGCTCCGATAGTTAGTACCGTATAAGATGCCATTGCAAGACCGACAACTGGCCTATCAGTTCTCCCTGAATTATCCCCGCCACTATCATTGTCACTCCTGTGCAGAAATAAAGAAATAAGCGCCGCACCAGCCACCACAAATACAGTCCCCAGGATTATCTGTAAAGTGAGTGCGGCTCCAAGGAAAATTATCTCCCCGACGGCAGTAACCAGGGGGCTGGACGATGTTATCGCGTGGGCTTTGGACGCCCCGATAAAATGGATTGCTAGCGTGGTGGTAAATAAGGCAACAAAACCTCCGGCAAGCCCCCCGGTCAGGACGAAAGGTAGGGCCATTTTTGGAGTTAAGCCTGACAGCCCGGGACCGACAGCCCACAATAGAATTCCGGAAAATACTAGACCAATGGCTACTCGGACCAGAATGAATTGTTTGTAACCCGCTACCTCGAGCCCCCGTTTACGAGTTATAAAAGAAATAGAGTGAGATAACGCACCCGTCAGGGCGAGAAATACACCGATAATCATATTAGCGAACACTACAATAGCTAATGACGATAATCAAGTTCAAAGCATCTTGTTGTTGCTGGCTACACCACCAACCGTAATTATTGACTCCAGCGGTCACGTAAAGCCAAAAAACTTCTTGATATCATGCTCTTTGCTGACGGTGGCCAGTTTGGGGGTGATGTTTTTCGTCGTTTTAGTCCGGTGGAACCTGCTTGGGCATGGTTAACGATCCGAACCCTATAGTGAGCTTGGCACTCGGTCTAAAACGATTTGACCACGGGTATTATTAAAGCCTTGTCCCGCTTATGTCAATCTCACTACCCTCTTTGACGAGCTCTTCATCCGCTCTAATGCTTCTGATTTCCCCGGCAAACATTTCGTGCGAACCTGTCATAATAGAATCCATCACTTCGCATTCAATATTGACTGGAAAATCGGTAAGAACGGGTGCGTCGACTTCTTTCCCTTCTTCAATATTGAGCCCCAGCTTTTCGAGCTTGTTTTCATTCCGACCGCTATGGCTTCCGAGGTAATCAAATTCCTCTTTTAGTCCTTCGGATACTAGGTTGACTACGAAAGCACCAGTTTGCTTTAACATATGATAGGAATAACGCGACGGCACGATTCCTACCATCAACATTGGCGGATCGAAACTGCAATTTGTGGCGTAAGCGACGACCAGTGCGTTGTTTTCTCCGGCCTGGTTGCGGCAGGAAACTACTACTTCCGACGATAGTTTTAGCCCTTCGCTTAAATCGGTTACCTCTTTTTTCATTGAATTATTCTCCTTTATTTCTCTGTGGACATATTATTTAAACTGGACTATCACTTTCACTACGGCTTTATTTATTTCTTAATCTTTATAATGCCTGCAAACGAGTTTATCAATATTGACTTCAACCCTGTGCTAAAACCCTTCTGGGGATATAAAGACTGAAGATAGCTGTTGCTAATTATCCCGCCCTTCCGGGAGGGCCTTGTAGAAAACCCCTTTTAAGTAGTTTTTTGTCTTTTACAAAACAAGGCCCAGCACTCGGCAGTCAATTCGGAACTGGTTTTGTGTTTGCGGCTAACTCAAATGTACAGGGCGAAATGACTGGGGGTACCTCATATCAAATTAAGTTAACCAGCCGATTCCTCCACAGGGCTTGCCCTGGGGTTTCTCAGCTATCTATTGGTAAAATAGGAAAACGGGCCGAAGAGAAATATCTCGGTTCTGCCAGCAGGTATTACCCAAAATTTCTACCGCAGACAAAAGCAGGAAGGAACATGCCACCGAGCCAGAGAACGATCATCGGGCCTGGCGGAGTATCGAACAATAGCGAGCTAAATATCCCGAGGAAGGATCCTGCCAATCCAACTACCACCGCCAGCGCCATGGTTGAACTCAACTTCGTGCTGAATAAGCTTGAAATTGTCGGTGGAATTGTCAGCATCGCGATTACTAAAATAACACCGACCACTTTTATTAATATCACCACGGTCAGTGCGATAAGCGAAAACAGGAGCAGGTTCAATCCCCCTGCATTCAAACCGGAAATACGGGCGAATTCTTCATCGAAGGTCAGGATCTTAAAATCTCGAAAGAAGATTAACACGATTACCAGAATACCCACCGTCAGACCGGCGAATACGTAGAGATCAAACTTTTCGATAAGCAGGATATTACCGAAAAGTATACTGGTCGGTTCCTGGACAGTGGTACTGGTTTTATCCACGAGATTCAAAAACAGTATTCCCGTAGCCATACCGATTACCCACAGTACCCCCACAGTAGAATCCTGACGAACCCGGCTCTGGACGAAGTCAGAGCTGAAAATCGCGCCGGAGGCAAGCGCAAATATCACCGCTCCGAACATCGGATCCATCCATCCCCAGTTGAGCTTGTCCTGCAGGAGGTAAGCAAGGCCGATACCTCCGAAAGTAATGTGAGCAATTCCGCCACTCATCACGACTACTCGATTGACAACCACATAGGTTCCGATGACCCCACCCACGAGGCTCGCCAAGAAACCGGCAATTAGCATTCTCTGCACGAACGGGTAAGAAAGCAGTTCGAGTAATTCTTGAATCACTTCTCGCCTCCCCCTTCGGGGTGTTCCCCAAGGACTCTGTGCGGTATTTCCTCGCCTGCATGCGTAATTAATTCAACCGGACACTGATAAGCTTCTTCCAGCATGTCCTTTTTCAAATAAGGTTCGTCACTTGAGTACAGTTCCCCGCTCAGACAGGCAACCTTTGTAATGTATGACGACAAAACCCCTATATCATGGGTAACCACGACAATCGCTATATCCTCGTTAAGTTCTCTCAGGAGAGCATAAATACCCTTTTCCAGCTTCCTATCAACACTTGCGGTCGGTTCGTCCAGGAGGAGAAGTTCCGGCGATGATACCAGCGCTCTCGCGATAAAAACTCTCTGTTTCTGCCCCCCGGAGAGTTCACTGACCGGCTCGTCTTCGTATTCACTCATTTCCACCTTCGCAAGTACCTCTTTCGTCTTTTCCCTGTCCCTGGTGGAGTACCTTTCGTAAAATTTCTTCTCACTCCGACGCCCCATCTGAACGACTTCTCGTACGGTTATCGGGTAGTCCTCGTCAAAAGTGGCATACTGCGGGACATAACCGATCCTGCTACGCGCCTTCTCAGGTGGAGATCCGAAAACCTTTACCTCCCCCTCCATCGGTTTTATCAGGCCTAATATTGCCTTTAAAAGGGTGGTTTTCCCTCCTCCGTTGGGCCCGATGATGCCGATAAAATCGTCTCGTGCCACTTTTAAACTGACTCCACGTATTACCGGCGATCCTTTATAGCCCGCTGCCAGGTCAACCGTTCTGATCGGTAATTCGGATTCCGTCATAAAACCACCATCATTTAAATTGAACTAAAAATCGATTAAACCAGTTTGGAGATTTTAGCTCAACGAATAAATTTAGCCAGAACTCCCATAACCCTCCGTGATTTCTTTAGCCAGCCTGACTAGTTCATTTAAGATATCCCGTTTCAGTGGATTTATTGTTGCTACGGAACCGCCGAATGTTCTGGCGACCATCCTTGCCGTCGAGGGGCTAAACTGTGACGAGGCAATTATTTTATGTAGTCCGTGTTCTTTTGCAAAGCTGGCTATCTCTCGGACTCGCATGGGACCCGGCTTGTCTCCTTTTTCCTGAACTGCCACCTGATGGAGTTTGAACTCATCGCCGAAGTAACCCCAGGCCGGATGATAAACTAGAAAATTCCTACCAGTGAAGTCGCCAAGTATTCTAGATAGACGGTTATCGATCTCCGAAATCTGTTTTAGAAGCTCTTCCAGATTTTTGTCGTAATATTGCTCCGAGGAAGGATCCAATTCGGACAGGCTATTAAAGACGTTTTTTGCCATGACTTTTAAATTGGGTGGCGAGAGCCAGACGTGGTTGTCTATGGCTTTGTTATTTCCATTCCCATGGTCAGCGGCGGATTCACCGTAGTGCTCGTCCAGAGATTTTAAATTCATTCCCCGGGATGTATTCACAACTATTAGATCGGGATTTTCTTCGCGAAACACCGGGAGATTATTCTCCTCAAAGGGCAACGGAGTTCCGACGCGGAAATATATATCGGCTTTTCTTATCTTTTTTATTTTTTCCGGCGTCAGAGAAGAAGTGTGGGGGCTACCATCCTCGGGGACCATCGAAGTTACATTTGTTCTCTTCCCCGCAATGGATTTAACCAGAAAAGCCTGGGGTGGGATTGTAACTATCACGTTTAATCGTGCTGCTGAAGCCCCGAATACAATTCCTGGCGGAGTAAGCAGGATGGAAACAAACAGGGGTATCAATAATAGTGATGCAAATTTACGCATCGTACAATACCTCCCGCCGGATTCAGTCAATTATCTCAACTTTCAGTTTTTTTCGTCTCTAGCTCCGCTTCTCGATTCATCAATATTTCAACGATTTCTTTTACCTGTGCTTCGAAAGAAGCGTCCCGGTTATTGTATTTGAACTCTATTTCTTTCAGATAGTAACTCCAGTTTTCCCGCCTTATTCCCTGATATACCTGCATATGAGATTTGGTAAAATTCCACAACCCTTCAAGTTGTGTCGAAGTTGGACCATCAACGTACTCTCCTTTCCCGTGAAAAAGACAGCCAAAACCTACCGGGGCTGCGTCGGAATGCTCGTTACTTGATAAATCAGTAACCTCCCAGGAATTCTCGAGGGCCCCTTTCGGTTCTTTTAGTAACTTCAGGTAAAGTTCGTCTTCAAGCTCGTAAATTGCGTAAATGGGGTGATTGTTTCCTTCATTCCCCTCCAGAAAATCCAGGATTTTCTGACTGGGCCTCCCCCTGCTTTCTCGGTCTCTGGCGATTGTGTCACTTTTCCCCATCTGGTTATGGAAAAGCTTTTTATTCGACTGATTCAGCAATCCCCGCCGTAGAGTCCTGTAGATTCGCAAAATCTTTTGGTGGTTATTCGCTTTTAGCAACTTGCGTGTTTTTGCGGTTGAATGATCCAGGACGAACGACCAGATTACCTCGTACCAGAAACGCAAACTCAATTTGGTGCTTTCCAGATACGTGTTATGAGTCAAAGAACTACGCTTCCAGCAGTTCTTGCACCTCAATCTCTTCCTGTCCTCGTCGACAAAATATACGTTCTTCGAATCGCAGAAATCGCAGCTCTCCTCTTCGTATTTAGCTTCGAAAAAGAGGTTTCTGATCTCTTCGTCGGTAAATCTTGCCGAGTATACAGGTTCAAACTCCATAGCAATTGTAAGTATAGTTTTCGTACTTTTGCCTTACAAGGGGTTGACTTCTAAGTATCGCATATTCATCTCCGGTGGGTACCCCGGGGTTTTCAGCTATTTTTGGTCGACACGGGCAAAACCAACCTACCGCCATATTCTTGCTAATTTTTTTGATTTTATGTAATATACCGACGTATGTGACATACCGACAAAAGGGAGGTAAAGAATGGACAAGATATGGTTGTTGCTTCTTACTGCAGGACTCGTGGCCGGTGTCGCTCTGGTGAGCGGAAACTATTATGACGCTGGATACGCAGAACCGGATGTTTCCGAACAACCAAAAGCAGAAAGGGTTCCTGATGAAGGCGAAATAGAGGACCAACCTTTAGGGGACAAGCCAGAGCCGGAAGGGGAAGAAACCGATAAAGATAAAGAAGAGACGAGTCTCTATAACGGTCCAAGAACCCTGGACTTCAAAGCGGACGTTACTTCTGACGGTGAAAGCTACACCACCAGATTCAGAATCAGGAACGCTGGAACAGAAAAAGAGGACATCCGGATCGATTCAGTGAGGGGCGACGGTGCTGAAATGACCATCATCCTTAAGGGTAGCTCAAATGAAGGTTGGGTTAAGGATTATTCTTCTAATAGCTGGACTCATTTTACCGGGATGGTCTTCACTCAATGGTGGCAAAGGAGATCGGACCAGTACCTCGCCTATAAAGTCGGAGACTGGGAAGAAATGGAAGGAGAAGAATTCACAGTAGAAAACGAGGAAGGAAGCGGAAGAGTATATGACATAGTGGTGAATAGTAATATCCCCGATTCTGTCTTTACGCCCGATTAAATCTACCTTAGCGAGTTCGTAAAGTCCGGCGAAATCGTTTTCCGCTAGAAAGGCAATAATCGGGTATGCTTCCGGGTTGAGGTCATGGGATAGCAAGGATCCGAGCTTC
>CAZRDU010000009.1:0-20619 GCA_964599005.1 uncultured Thermotogae bacterium | reverse complement strand
TGGTCGATGTAATCCTCCAAGTTAAGCGCGCCCTGTACCTTTAATCTCATTTTCGAATGCATTCCCTCCTCCTGGTAAAGTATGAGATTAATGTTTTGTTGCATGCCTCATCGCCCGAGGCGGGCAAATATTTCATTATTTTAATTATTTGAATTTATTCCAGGGAACATTGAAGTTGAGTTTAATCATTTTTGTGGTTGATCTAAATCATGGAAGGATAATCACGGGATTGATATTATTCTTCTCAAGAAAGTTTAGATGACAACTCGATATAGATAATAGGTGATTATAAAAGTGAGGAAGGAAATAAGGTTTGGAGGTTTTGGTGGCCAGGGAATAATTTCGGCGGGAAATATAACGGGGAAAGCAGCTTCGATCTTTGAAGACAAAAACGCGGTTTTAATTCAATCATACGGCCCCGAGGCAAGAGGTGGGGCATGCAGTGCTGATGTAGTGATCGAAGACGAAAAAATTGACTACCCACAGATTACGGTTCCGGAAGTACTTGTATTGATGTCTCAGGAGGCATACGAAAAGTATAGCGACGAGATCCAGGAAGGCGGGATAATGCTCCTGGAAGAAGACCTGGTCGAGGAAGCGAAACCACCTGAAGGTGTAACTCAGTACAAGATCCCGGCCACAAAAATTGCTGAGGATCTGGGGCACAAGATAGTTGCCAACGTAGTTATGCTAGGAGTTCTTGTGGCGGTCACGTCTGCCGTGGATCCGGAGAAAATGAGAGAATCCATTCTTTCTTCCGTACCAGATGGCACGGAAGAATTAAACGAAAAAGCCTTTGAAAGTGGGCTGGAATACGGAAAAGAGAAAACCGGAAAAGAACTGACTTCTACTAGATAATTGTCGGGGGGAATATGACCGGAAAATCGAGAATCGGAGTTTTTATCTGTCACTGCGGAGAAAATATTGCAGGTACCGTCGATGTTTCCACGCTGGCGGAAGAGATAATCGACTACGAAGACGTCGCCTTTAGCACGGACTACGAGTATATGTGCTCCGATCCCGGTCAAAATAAGATAAAAGAAGCGATAGAGGAGGAAGACCTAACCGGAGCAGTAGTAGCGGCTTGTTCTCCCTCAATGCATGAAGACACCTTTCGCAAGGTGGCGGAGAGTGCCGGGTTGAATCGCTACCAGTGTGAAATAGCTAACATCCGGGAGCAGTGTTCCTGGGTGCACGGAGAGGACGGCGGCAGTCCCACGAAAAAGGCTTTAAAGATCATTAAAGGGACTGTAGAAAAGGTAAAACGGAATACCTCGATGGAACCGGTGGAGCGAGAGCACTCGGACAAGTGTCTGGTTATCGGGGGTGGAATCGCCGGAATCCAGGCCGCTCTCGACGTGGCGGAAGCGGGAAACGAAGTGATTTTGGTCGAGAAAGAGCCTACGATCGGCGGTCATATGGCACAATTGTCCGAGACCTTCCCCACGCTGGACTGTTCTCAATGTATACTGACGCCGAAAATGGTCGAGCTCAATCAGAACCCGAACATCGAATTGATGGCTTACAGCGAAGTAAGAAACGTATCAGGGTATGTGGGCAATTACGAGGTTCAAATCGAACGGAAGCCGACTTACGTGGATCCCGATGCCTGCAACCTCTGTGGCGATTGTGAGGACGTTTGCCCCGTGGAAGTCCGTGACGAATTCAACCAGGGGCTGACCACCCGGAAGGCAATCAACATACCTTTCTCTCAGGCGATACCTTCCTCGTACACACTTGATACGGATGCCTGCCTCGGACTTAATCCGCTCCGGTGCAGCGAATGTGCGGATGCCTGTGACGCCGATGCGGTCGATTTTGACGAAAGTTCCGAGTTCGTCGAAGAAGAATTCGGGGCGATAATCGCGGCTACGGGCTACAACCTTTATCCAAAAGAAGAGATGGGAGAGTACGGATACGGAAAATACGACGACGTCATCGATGGATTACAATTTGAAAGATTACTTTCCGCAACCGGTCCTACGGAGGGAGAGGTCAGGCGACCATCTGACGGGAAAGTGCCTGAAAACGTCGTCTTTATTCAATGCTCCGGTTCGAGGGACCCGGAAAACCATAATTCTTATTGTTCTAAAATCTGCTGCATGTATACTGCCAAACACGCCAAATTGTACAAGGAAAACGTACCGGATGGAAATGCCTATGTCTTTTACATAGATATCCGCGCGGGAGGTAAGGACTACGAGGAATTCATTCAGGATGTTCAAGAAGAGGACAGAGTACTTTATCTCAAGGGAAAGGTCTCTAAACTGAAAGAAGTTGACGGAAAGCTCCGGGTCTGGGGGCTGGACGAAATCTCCGGCGAACGGGTCGAAATAGACGCAGACCTGGTCGTTCTCGCTCAATCGATCGTGCCGTCCGAGGGAGCCAGCGAGACGAGTCAAGAACTTAATTTAAACCTGGGACCAAATGGGTTTTACAAAGAGGCTCATCCGAAATTGAGGCCCGTTGAAAGTCTGACCGGCGGGGTCTTCTTTGCCGGAGTCGGCCAGGGTCCGAAAGATATTCCTGATTCCGTATCTCAGGGCAGCGGAGCTGCCGCCAAGGCAATAGATCTCCTGGCCAAACCGACGCTTTCCCACGACCCTCAGGTAGTCGAAGTAGACGAGGACCTCTGTAGCGGATGCGGAATATGTGTCGGGCAGTGCCCCTACGATGCCCTGGAAGTCAACTCCAGGGGGGTCGCCGAAGTAAACGAGATACTCTGTGAAGGTTGCGGGACCTGTTCTTCCGGATGTCCGACAAACGCGCTTAGCCTTAAAAACCTGACGGACGAGCAACTAACGGAAATGATTCACGCAACGCTTGGTGATTAAGATGAACTTTGAGCCGAAACTGGTTGGTTTTCTATGCAAATGGTGTTCTTCGGCGGGAGCGGATCTGGCCGGGGTCAGCCGAAAGAGTTACCCCTCAAACTTAATTCCAATTACGGTAAATTGTTCGGGCAGGATAGACGTAAGTTACGTTGTAAGGGCATTTCACGATGGGGCAGACGGAGTGCTAATTAGCGGATGTCACCCCGGGGATTGTCATTACAATAGCGGAAATTACAAAGCCTGGAGGCGAGTCGCCCTGTTGAAACACGTTCTGGAAGAATTCGGTTTGAATCCGGACCGTGTTAAGCTAGAATGGATTTCTGCCACCGAAGGAGAAAAATTCGCCCAAACTGTAAAAGGTTTTACATCTGAAATAAAAGAACTGGGACCGGGACCCTATAACGATGCAAGAGAAAGAGAATAAATTGAAAGTAGGAGCTTACTGGGCGTCTTCCTGTGGTGGGTGTGACGTAGCCCTGCTGGGACTGCACGAACGAATACTTGATCTGCTGGAAGGTGCCGATATCGCGTTCTGGCCGGCCGCTACTGATTTCAAATACGAAGACCTAAAGTCATATAAAAGAAACGAGCTTGACCTCACTTTCTTTAACGGGGGAATAAGAACCTCTGAGAACGAAGAGATAGCGAAACTATTGCGAGAGAAAACGGATCTCCTGGTAGCATACGGTTCCTGTGCCCACCAGGGCGGCATACCCGGCCTCGCGAATATGAGCGATAAAAGTACGGTTTTCGATACGGTTTATCGAGATAACCCTTCGACCTACAACCCTGAAGGTACGGTACCGCTTGAGAGGTCGGAATTTAACGGAAGCGATCTAGAGCTACCTGCGTTTCATGAAAGAGTTAAAAACCTCGAGGGAGTGGTTAAAGTAGATTACACGGTTCCTGGATGCCCCCCTCCGCCCGAGTTAACCCAGAATTTTCTGGATCTGATGTTAAATGACGACCTTCCGCCCCGCGGTTCCGTTGTTGCCGGAGAAAAAACGGTCTGCGACGAGTGTAATCGCGAATGGAATAAAGAATCAATTGACGAATTTCACAGACCACAGGAGGTCGAATTAGACCCGGAAAAATGCTTGCTCGACCAGGGGATAATTTGTATGGGGCCGGTCACCAGAAGCGGATGCGAAGCCAGTTGCCCGGAGATGAACTTGCCCTGCAAAGGGTGTTTTGGCCCGCCCCCAAAAGTAGACGACCAGGGTGCAGAGATGCTGAACAGCTTGGCCTCAATACTGCAGATCGGCGATGAGGGGAAAGCAATGGAGAGCGAGGAGAACGTTCTGGCCAATTTACCCGATCCAATAGGAACTTTCTATTCCTTCTCTCTGGCGAACTCGATTTTCGGAGGAAAGGTAGAAGACGGGGGCAATAATGAGCGAAAATAAAATATCAATAGACCCGATTACCAGACTGGAAGGGCACGGTAAAATAGAAATACATCTTGACGAAACGGGCAAACCAGAGAACGCCGTCCTCCAGGTTCCCGAACTACGAGGTTTCGAGGAGTTCTCTCGAGGCAGAAAAGGTGAAGATATGCCCAGGATCACGGAAAGAATCTGTGGGGTTTGCCCTGAAGCTCACCATTTCGCTTCCACCAAGGCACTGGACGCTGCTTACTCGACGAACCCACCTGAGACCGCGCTGCTGTTGAGAAAACTGCTGTATAATTCCTATATATTCGCCGACCACCTGCTTCACCTATTCTATCTTGGCGGACCGGACTTTCTTGCAGAAGATACAAAATCAAAACGCAACATAGTTGGCGTTATAGAATCACTGGGAGAAAGTCTCGGGAAGAGACTGATAAAGACGCGCAGGTTGGCCCACGAAGCGATTGAGATAATCGGAGGGCATCAGGTTCACCCGGTTACGGGAATTCCTGGAGGCCTTTCAAAGGGAATAACAGAAGATAAACAGGGGGAACTGGCGGAGATCGGTGAAGCTGCTCTCGACTTTGCTCGGGAAGTGTTGAACCTTTTCCACGAGAAAGTAATCGAAGGGGACAAATTTGGCGCACTCGTGGATAATCCGGATTACTCCCTCGATACGTATTATATGGGGCTGGTCGATGGAGATAGTCGCGTCTCGTTCTATGATGGAGACCTAAGAATTGTCGACCCCCGGGGAGAAGAGTTCTTAAAGACCGACACCGGGAAAGCACTGGAACTCCTGGAAGAAAGGGTAAAATCATGGACTTACGTCAAGTTCCCTTACCTGAAGAAGGTCGGTTGGGACGAATTCAGGACCGGAAAAAATAGTGGAATTTTCAGAGTCGGACCGCTGGCCCGATTGAACGTCGCCAAAGGGATGAAGACTGACCTGGCTCAGAAAGAATACGAAAAATACGTTGACCATTTTGGCGGTAAACCTGTTCATCAGACTTACGCCTATCACTGGGCCCGGCTAATTGAATTAGTTCAGGCTGCCGAACGGATGCACGATCTCGCCAGCAATAACAAGATAACAGATGACGACATTAGATCGGAAGTAAACGAGCCGGGAGAAGGGGTCGGCGTGGTCGAGGCTGCAAGGGGTACTTTAATTCACGGTTACCAGCTCGACGATGATGGTCTCGTCAGAAATGCTAATATGATCGTACCGACTACCGGTAATAGCGCTGCGCTATCGATCTCGATAAAAAAGGCAGCTACAGACGCGATAAAGGACGGAATGAGTGATGAAGAGGTGTTGAATCAGGTCGAAATGGGCTTTCGCCCTTACGACCCCTGCCTGGCATGTGCGACGCATAGCGTCGACGGGGGTCTGGATATCGGTTTAAAAATTTACGATAAAGAAGGAAAGCTGCTCAAAGAAATGGAACGATGAAAATCACGACAAGAAGCATTATTTACGATGATTACTCAACTCGGCGAGCATTTTGCTGAACGTTCAGGAAAATCCTATAGGAGGCAGAGCGGAAATGGCTCCAGCACTCAGATGAAGATTAATAACCGGGCCAACTTTTGAGTCTATCAAGGTAAAAACCTGGAGGATTTATGAACTTAAACGAGTCCGACAAGCAACTCCTCGGAGAAGTTGAGGAATTAAGCGGGGAGAACGCCTTTTCCTGTTACCAGTGCGGAAAATGTTCCGCCGGATGCCCCTTCACCGAGGAGATGGACCTCTTGCCCAATCAGGTTATTCGGAAAGTCCAGATGGGTGACGCGAGCGTTCTCGAAGCGGAGACTCCATGGATATGCGCGTCCTGTCTGTCCTGTGAGGTGGATTGCCCAAAAGGAAACGACGTACCTGCAATCATGGAAGCAATCAGGGAGATAAGCTTGCGGGAGAACTTCGACGAAGTCAACCTGAATGAACTGGATGCGAGCGATTTGCCGGAAATAGCTCTGGTAAGTAACTTGCGCAAAAAAACGGGATGATTTAGATGAGAGAAATAGCCTACTATCCTGGTTGCAGCTTGAAAGGTTCCGCAAAAGGGTTCGAAGATTCTGCTATTTCGGTCTCCAGAAACCTGGGAATAGAGCTAAAAGAGTTACCCCGATGGAATTGCTGCGGGACTGTCTACTCGTTGACTGACGATAACCTTATGAAGCAGGTAGGTCCAATCCGTAATCTTTTAAGGGCCCGGGAGCAGGGCTACGATTCCCTCTACACGCTTTGTTCCATGTGCGATAATACGCTGAAACGATCCAATAAACTTGTCAAAAATGACGAAGATAAATTAAGTAAGATAAACAACTTTATGGACCAGGAAGAAGATTACCAGGGGGAAATAGATGTAAAGCACTATCTGGAGCTTCTTCGGGACGAACTCGGATGGCAAGAGATCAAAGCGAAGGTAAAGGACCCACTGGAAGGGGTAAAAGTCGCTCCATATTATGGGTGTATGCTCACAAGGCCAAAAGAGATCGGTTTAGACGATCCTCACAAACCTACTATCCTGGACGAATTGATAACGAGTCTGGGGGGAAAACCGGTTGATTTCCCTTATGAATCAGAATGCTGCGGTTCTTACAACACTGTCGATAAAAAGGAGGTAGTTCTCGGAAAAACTCAGACAATTACCGGCGGTGCAAATAAAGCCGGAGCTGATTTGATTATAACGGCCTGTCCTCTCTGTCATTTCAATCTGGACTACAGGCAGGCCGAGCTTTTGGAAGTAGCCCCAGGCCATCACCCGGTTCCAGTATTTTACTTTACCCAGTTGATGGCAGTTGCCTTTGGTGATATCGATGTCAGTAGTTTCGAGGAACACGAGATCGATCCAGAGCCGGGGCTAAATCCAGAGACTACCGTCGCCAGCGAGAGGTGATAACTTGAGTGAAGAAAACGGAACCGAAACAGTAGAGATTTTTATTATGGGGAAAAAGTACGAGGTCCCAAAGGGACTGACTATAATGAAGGCAATGGAGTATAGTGGTTACCAATATATCCGAGGGGTAGGCTGCCGAGGGGGTTTCTGCGGTGCATGTGCAACTATTTATCGCCTGGAGGGGGACTACAAGTTGCACACGGATCTCGCCTGCCAGACGACAGTTCAGGACGGGATGTACCTGACACAGTTGCCGTTCACACCAGCGGGTAGGAAGACTTACGATCTGGAAGAACTGGAGGTTTCAAATAATCCCCTGCTGGACCTTTATCCAGAACTGGCCAGGTGCGTATCGTGCAATACCTGTACTAAAACATGTCCCCAGGATCTAGAAGTCATGGATTTCGTCAACGAAGCAATTAGAGGGAACATCAAAGAAGTTGCAGAACTCTCGTTCGACTGTATTCAATGCGGCCTCTGTGCTGCTCGCTGTCCCGCGGAAATACCTCATCACCACGTAGCTCAGCTGGCCCGGAGGATTTACGGAAAATATCAAGCTCCCGATTCAGAACACCTGGAAAAACGCGTAGAAGAAATCGGCGCAGGTCAGTTCGACGAGGAGCTCGACGAGCTGGTTAATCTCTCCAAGGAGGACTTAAAAGAAAGATATGAGAACCGGGAAATTGAAGCGTAAAGACCCAGAAAGTAAGGATCCTTACACCGAGTCCATGCGGGAGTCGATCAGGAAAGTAGAAGAAACTAGAGAGGAAAGGATCGAGTCCGAAGTTCCAATGATGAACGCGGATGAGCGAGAGGAAGTCCTGAATAAATATCATCCGGACTACAAGGAATCGGGAATGAGACCCCTCAGAGCCGGCCCAAATAGCGGTGACGAAATGCCCCTGGAGCTGGCCGAACTGCTGGAAGCTTATCCTGCTGTGGATCCCTCGAGCGTCGACCTAACACAGGTAGACCACGAGGTAGATGTACTGGTAATCGGTGGCGGTGGAGCGGGGACGGTCTCCGCTCTCTGGGCGGTAAAACAGGGAATTGATCCAGAAGATATTCTGATTGCAACAAAACTGAGACACGGGGATGCCAATTCCATGATGGCTCAGGGCGGAATACAGGCGGCAGACAGAGAAAAGGACAGCCCGGCAGCTCATTTCCTCGATATAGTTGGGGGCGGCCACTACGCAAACAAGCCGGAACTGGCAAAAGCACTGGCAAAGGACGCTCCGGAAATACTTCAGTGGCACGAGGACCTGGGTGTAATGTACGACAAAAACGAGGATGGATCGATGAAGACGCTTCATGGCGGAGGAACGTCTCGCAAGCGGCTTCACTCGGCGAAGGATTACACGGGAATGGAATTGATGCGAACGATCAGGGACGAAGCAAGAAACCTGGAAATACCGGTAGAGGAATTTTCCCCCGCGATAGAGCTGTTGACTGATTCTGACGGAACCGTAACAGGTGCCCTGCTTTACAACATGGAGACTGAACAGTACTACGTCGTTCGGGCAAAGTCAGTTGTAATGGCGACGGGTGGTTTTGGCAGACTGCACATTCAGGATTTTCCGACGACAAACCATTACGGAGCCACGGCTGACGGGCTAGTGATGGCCTATCGGGCCGGAGCAAATCTCCGCGACATGGATTCTGTTCAGTATCACCCCACTGGCGCCGCCTTTCCCGAGCAGATAGTCGGATTACTGGTGACGGAAAAGGTCAGGGGATCTGGAGCAATCCCGGTAAATCGGGAAGGTGAAGCCTTTGTCTATAACCTTGAACCTCGTGACGTCGAGGCCGGTGCATTAATCAGGGAATGTTACGGCAGAAACAACGGAGTAGAAACGCCGACGGGAATGAAGGGGGTCTGGCTTGATACTCCGATGATCGACATGATGCATGGTGAAGGAACTTTTGAGGAGAACTTAGCCTACATATTCAGACTATATACCAGATTTGGCATTGACCCAACGGAAGACCCGTTACTGGTTTTCCCGACTCTTCACTATCAAAACGGTGGAATTGAAATAAATGAAGAAGGTAAAACCGCGCTGGAAGGACTTTTCGCCGGAGGGGAAGTTGAGGGCGGAGTCCACGGGAAAAACCGGTTAATGGGAAACTCCCTGCTTGACTACAATGTTTTTGGGAAACGTGCCGGGATATCGGCAGCAAAACGGGCGAAGGAAGTAGGCTGGGGAGAATTATCTCTGAAACACGCCGAAAAATATTCGGACCAACTGGATGACGCCGGTGTGGATGATGACAGGCGTTCTCCAATGCTGGTACCCGAATATCGAGGGGAGGAAACACTATCGAGATCCATAGATCTATTATAGAGGATTTTATCAAGTTTTTTCGACTCAAGAATCTAACTAAATGAATAACAGATTAACTAAAGGGTGAATATGAGTAAGACCATAAAAGAAGAGGAAAAAACTACTAAGAAGTGGAATACGGATAACGGATACCTCTACATACGGGAGGATTACTGCAAGGGGTGTGGTTACTGTATCGAGTTCTGCCCGCAGGACGTCCTGGAGGAGTCGGAAGGATTTAACGAAAAAGGTTATCACCCTCCGAAACCAAAGGCAATCGACCAATGCGTCAACTGTGGTTTCTGCGGGATTATTTGTCCGGACTTCGCCATATGGGACGAGAAGGAGGGAAACGATGAGTGATAAAGCGATCATGACGGGCAAACATTTCATGAACGGCGATGAAGCCTGTGCCGAAGGAGCGATTGCCTCTGGTTGCAGATTTTTCGCCGGTTACCCTATTACGCCTCAATCGGAAATAGCAGAAAGAATGTCGAAAAGAATGCCGGAGGTCGGCGGGAGATTTATCCAGATGGAGGACGAACTGAGCTCCATAGCTGCTGTTCTCGGTGGCTCCTGGGGCGGCTCGAGATCCATGACCGCTACTTCTGGTCCCGGCTTTTCCTTGATGATGGAGAATATCGGACTGGGGATGATGACTGAAACGCCGTGCGTGATTGCGAATATCCAGAGAGGCTCACCGAGTACCGGTTTACCGACCGCAGTCGGGCAGGGTGATATGATGCAGGCAAAGTGGGGTTCTCATGGGGATTACGGAGTAATTGCCTATGCTCCCACCTCACCGCAGGAGATGTTCGATTATACCGTGAAGGCATTTAATAAAGCAGAACAGTACATGATGCCCGTATTCGTCATGGCCGACGAGAAGATCGGTCACATGCGCGAGCGGGTGGAGATAGATGAAAGCAAAGTAGACATATACCCACGTCGTAAGCCGGAAGTTGATCCGGATGAATTCCTACCCTACGAGCCTGATGAGGATCTGGTTCCTCGGATGGCATCCGCGGGAGAAGGATACCGGGTTCACGTCACGGGCCTGACTCACAACCAAAAAGGATACCCACAGCTTGACGTCGAAACGCAGAAGGAAAAAGTCGGCCGACTCGTGGACAAAGTAGAGAAAAACAAGGACGATATCATCGAAATAGATGAAATCGGCGTGGACGATGCTGAAGTCCTTATAGTTTCCTACGGGATGGCTTTTAGAACGGCCATGGGGGCTTACAAGAGAGCAAGGGAAAAAGGGATAAAAGCCGGCATAGTCAGATTGGTTACCGTCTGGCCGTTCCCGGAAGAAAGAATAAGGGAATTGAGCCAGGAAGTAAGAGGAATAGTTGTGCCCGAAATTAATCTGGGACAGCTAGTTCAGGAAGTAGAGCGGGCCAGCAAGGGCAATGCAAAAGTAGAACTAGTATCCCATCCCGGTGGAGGATTACACCAGCCAGATCAGATTCTTGAAACCCTGGAGGACTTGTTATGACGACCGAATTAAAAGAGAAAAAAGAGACAACAGAACCGGAGGTCACTGCGGCCAGCCATCCTGCAACAAAGTACTTAAGAGAAGAAAGATTACCACATATCTGGTGTTCGGGTTGTGGGTTGGGCTCCGCAGTTACCAGTCTGACGAACGCGTTCGACGAACTGGAGATACCAATCGACGATATCGGAATCGTATCCGGAATAGGCTGTGCCGGTAGAGGAGCAGGCTATTTCGAAACTGACTCTTATCACACCACACATGGACGTGCTATTCCTTTTGCCACGGGACTTAAACTTGCCAATCCGGAGATGAGTGTTACGGTCTTCAGCGGGGACGGCGATCTATTTGCCATAGGCGGGAATCACTTTATTCATGCCGCCAGGAGGAACCTGGACATGACCGTGATCTGCGTTAACAACTACAACTTTGGCATGACCGGCGGACAATTTGGACCGACGACTCCCCAGGGTGCAACTGCAACCACCGCACCTTACGGTAATTACGAAAACCCCTTCAACTTGCCGGAATTAGCGAGCTCAGCCGGTGCCGCCTACGTGGCGCGCTGGACCTCGGTTCACGCAAGGAGGATAGAAGGTGCAATGGAAGAAGCCCTGGAAAAGGACGGGTTTTCTTTTGTCGAAATCTTATCCCCATGTCCGACGGGTTACGGCCGAAAAAACGACCTGGGAGAGGGAATTGACGAATTGAAGAGTTATCAGGAAAGAGCAATAATAAAACACGGATCGGATCCGGGCAAAGCAGAAATTAAGCGTGACCCGAATTCAGAAATTATAGTTGGCAAGTTCGTCGATGAAGAACGGCCTACTTTCTGTGAAGTCGCGGATAGCTATCTCGAATGAATCCGGGTGATTTTGGTCAGAACTAAGAGGCTCGGCCGGGATTTCACAGGTCTAAACGGGGTCCACGTCATTTTACCCCTGGTTGAATTTATCAGGATAGAATAAAGAGGAGTCGCTTTATCTCAGTACCGACTCCGAAAAAAATCCCAGAGGAGGGTTAACCATGGAGGAAGAAGTCAGCGAGGAGGAATTGCTGAAAAAGGCTGAAGAGCCGGGGAGAGACGCGTTAAAGTACCATCCCTTTTACCGGGGCAAAATTCAAACGAACCCGAAATGTGCAATAAGAAGCTTCGAAGACTTCGGTATCTGGTATACTCCGGGGGTTGCCGAGCCATGCAGGGAAATCGAAGAAAACCCGGAAAAAGTTTACGAACATACCAACAAGGCAAACATGGTAGCGGTAGTTTCAGACGGCTCACGGGTACTGGGCCTGGGAAATATTGGACCAGAAGCCGGGCTTCCCGTAATGGAAGGTAAGGCGCTGCTATTTAAGTACCTCGGAGGGATAGACGCTTTCCCGATTACTCTGGACACTGAGGACCCGGAAGAGATCATCAGAACGGTTAAAATCCTGGAGCCCTCGTTTGGGGGGATCAACCTGGAAGACATCGCCAAACCAAAATGTTTTGAAGTACTCGACAGGCTGAGGGAAGAGATGAACGTTCCCGTCTGGCACGACGATCAGCAGGGAACTGCCTCGATAGAACTGGCCGGGATAATCAACTCCCTGAAGATAGTCGGAAAGGATTTAGAGGAAGCTACTTATTCCATCATCGGAGCCGGGGCGGCAAACGTCGCTCTAACCCGGGTTATGTTTACTGCCGGGGTCCCTCCGGAAAACGTGATCATCTCTGACAGTTCGGGAATCCTGCACGAGGGAAGGGAAGATCTAGAAGAACAGAAAGACCACAACCCCTATAAATGGGAACTGGCTCAGAAGACGAACGGGGAGGGCCGAACGGGTGGATTAGAGGAAACTATCCGTGATACGGACGTGCTGGTTGCCGCCTCCACACCGGGTCCGGATACGCTAAAGAAAGAGTGGATTGAGAAGATGAATGATGACTCTGTGGTATTCGTAGTTGCAAATCCGATACCGGAAATTTGGCCCTGGAAGGCAAAAGAAGCCGGGGCGAGAATCGTCGGAACCGGTCGATCGGATTTCCCGAATCAGATTAACAATTCAATCGGTTTTCCCGGAATCTTTCGCGGCACTCTTGACGTGAACGCAGAAACCATTACGGACGAAATGGCGATCGCTGCAGCCTATGCCATTGCCGATACGGCAGAAGAAAAAGGATTAAGGGAAGATTACGTGGTCCCGACAATGGACGAATGGGAAGTTTTTATCAATCAGGCAGTTTCCGTCGGGCAAAAGGCAATTGAACAGGGAATCGCGCG
The DNA here is from genome assembly GCA_964599005.1 of uncultured Thermotogae bacterium. Classification (GTDB taxonomy): domain Bacteria; phylum Bipolaricaulota; class Bipolaricaulia; order M55B111; family M55B111; genus JAGXLP01. Next base: position 7,402 of record CAZRDU010000009.1, on the reverse strand, counting down.
GAACGAACTATCGAAAAAAGAACTAGCCGAGAGCGCCAGATCAAAAATAGAAAAAGCCAGAAACTGGACTCAAAGTGCGATGGAAGAAGGCTTGATAGAGGAACCTCCCGGAGAGGACTAAACTATTTTACTTTGCTTCCCGGAGGATAAAAAGCGCCGGGAGGAGTTCACTCTGGCAAACTAAGCTTTAAAAGTCGGGAAAATTTAGAATCGAAACCGTGGATACGATCGAAAAAATATTTGAGGTGAGGAGCCATGAACCCTGAAAATCTCGCCCACAAAATAGTTGAGCCGATCGAACAGGCGGTAACTACGCTTCCGAAATCTACCCTGTCCGCACTAAAAAAAGCAAAAGACAAAGAAGACAAGGGTGCACGAGTCCAGTTTGAAGCAATGCTCGAGGCCGTAGAAATTGGTAAAAAGGAAAAAATACCGATATGTCAGGATACGGGAACTCCTACTTTTTACGTTCGTGTGGGGAACCAGTTTCCGGAGATCGGGGAGCTGGATGACGTTCAGAAGGCAATGCGAAAAGCCGTACAGCTGGCAACCGAAGAGGTTCCAATTCGACCCAACACAGTCCACCCGCTGACCGGAAAGAACAGGGGAGATAATACCGGTAAGCTCATACCCTGGATAGACTGGACGATGGTAGAAGGTTCTGACCTCGAGGTGACTTATATGCCAAAAGGCGGGGGTAGCACGAACATGAGCCAGCTTTCAATGATGACACCCGGCAGAGGGATCAAGGGAGTAAAGGAAATTATCCTGAAAAGAATTGCTTCGATGGAGGGAAAACCATGCCCGCCAACGATAGTCGGGGTTGGGCTCGGTGGCTCGGCGTCTATTGCAATGAACCTGGCAAAGAAATCCCTGTTGAGGCCGGTAGGAGAATCTCACCCGGAGCCGGAAATTGCCGAACTGGAAGACGAACTAAAGGAAAGGGCAAATAGACTTGGGGTCGGGCCGATGGGAGTTGGAGGGAAAACCACCGTTCTGGATATCAAAATCGAGTACGATTACAGACACCCGGCATCCTTTCCAGTTGCCATAACTCCTCAATGCTGGGCAAACAGACGGTCTTCCTTTAAAATTACACCGGAGGGAGGAATAGTGGAGGTGGAAAGATGAAAATCCTCGAGACCCCCCTGGATCGGGAAGAAGTGAAAGAGCTAAGAGTAAATCAACCCTTCAAAGTTACGGGAAAGATATTTACCGCCCGGGACGCGGCACACGAGAAACTTCTCGGACTTGCTGAGGAGGGAGAGGAGCCACCGTTTGACCTCTCTGCTTATCCCTGTTTCCACTGTGGACCAGTAATGAACAAAGACGATAAAGACAACTGGCATGTAGTCTCGGCTGGACCGACGACTTCAATTCGGATGGAAATATTTGAAGACGATTTTATGAATGAGTTCGGGACGAAAATCTTTATCGGAAAAGGTGGAATGGGGGAAGATACTTCACAGGCTCTGCAAAAACACGGAGGAGTTTACGCCCAGTTCACCGGAGGGGCCGGGTCTTTAATGGCAGGTGCCGTAGAAGAGGTGGAAAACGTTCACTATCTTGAAGAACTCGGTGTACCGGAAGCAATATGGGTTATCAGGGTAAAAGAATTTGGCCCGCTACTGGTTACCATGGATTCTACCGGAGATTCAATTCACCGTGACATTTCCAGGGAGGTTGACCGCAATCTGGAAAAGGAATTAGAAACTCTGTAAAAGGTAAAATATATAACCCTGGTGGCTGTTGCCTCCAGGGTTTTAATCTAAAACGTGCTTCATCGACGTAATCTAGCCCCGTGCTAGATTTTTTCGTTATCATGGCTTGTTTCGGATCATATAATTTCTTCTTAATAGATAAAAACACAAAAACTGGTGATTACAGAAATTGCTAAACGACGAAGAATCTTCTAATGATTACAATCTCAGACAACGAATTGGATTAGTGCTGGGTCTGGTTCTCTTTTTAGTCATCCTGTTCTTTCCGGCAGAAATTCATAGCCTGGCAGCAAAAAGAACTCTTGCCATAGCAGTTCTCATGGCAACCTGGTGGGTTACAGAAGCTTTGCCTATACCCGCGGTGTCCCTGTTGCCGCTTGTTCTTTTCCCGGCTTTCGGAATTATGAGTTCCGCCGAGGTCTCCTCCCAATACGGCCACCGACTGATATTTCTCTTTATGGGCGGTTTCCTCATAGCCATGGCCATGCAAAAATGGACCTTACACAAGCGAATTGCATTATACATAATTCGAGCAATAGGGACTGGTCCGAAAAGGATCGTCCTCGGTTTTATGGTCGCCAGTGGTTTCCTTTCAATGTGGATCTCAAATACGGCAACGACGATGATGATGGCCACAATCGGCCTGGCAGTAGTGTCTTACGTTGCGACTGCCAGTGAAGAGGAAGTACAGGTCAAAGGAAAGATTCAGACCAATTTTGGTGTCGCGTTGATGCTGGGAATCGCTTACTCATGCAGCATCGGCGGGATCGGCACTATAATTGGCACCCCGCCAAATGCCCTCCTCGTAGCTTTTCTGGAGAACAACTTCAACCAGAATATATCTTTTCTGAACTGGATGATAGTTGGCCTCCCGATCGTGATAATCCTTTTACCGATAGCCTGGTGGTATCTGACGAATATCAGCAGCCCGATACACCTGGATAAAATTCCGGGCGGGGAGGACCTGATCGAGGACAAATTAAAAGAGCTGGGGCCAATCAGTAAGGGGGAAAAGAGGGTGCTGATCGTCTTTTCCCTGACGGCTTTTCTCTGGATAATCAGGAGCTTTTTGATAACACCCTATCTGCCAAAGGTCGGAGACGCGACAATCGGCATGATGATGGCGATCATCCTATTCCTAATTCCGGTCGATTTAGGAAAAGGCGAATTCGCCCTTGACTGGGAATGGGCAGTTAAAATTCCCTGGGGGACCCTGATTTTGTTTGGTGGAGGGCTGGCACTGGCAAAAGGTATAGAGGAGACAGGTCTGGCAGCCTGGCTGGCGGACAAGCTGGACTGGTTCACCCAGATGCCCTTGCTCCTTTTCCTCTTTGTCACGATAGCGTTGATGGTTAGTCTGACGGAATTGACATCCAATACCGGCACGGCGGCAATGATGTTGCCGGTCCTGGTACCGCTTGCCTCGGCTATGAACGTGGACTTTTTGACTCTGGCCATGCCGGCAATAATAGCAGTTTCCGGTGCCTTCATGCTACCCGTAGCGACTCCGCCAAACGCGATCGTCTTTGGTACCGGTCACGTATCAATCCCACAGATGGTCAAAAACGGAGCTGGCTTAAACGTAATTGCGCTGGTAATCGTAACTACTTTTGGCTATTTTATTTTGAAACCGTTGATCGGCTTAATACTTTGAAGTTTTGGGTTCAATAATCGATGGCTCCGTCCTTTCCGGCGGGGCCTGTACGGAAGTTAGCAATACAAAAAACGCGAGGAGGTCGAGATGAGGTTACTCGAATATCAGGGCAGGTTGTTGTTGAAAGAGGCCGGAGTTCCGGTTCCTCCCGGTTCCGTAGCCGGGACAGTTGAAGAAGCTTTTTCAATTGCCAAACAGGAGCTGGGAGGGCGAGCTGTAGTTAAGGCTCAGGTACCAGTCGGAGGAAGAGGAAAAGCCGGCGGGATAAAGATCACTGGAAGCTCGAAGAAAGCACGGGAAGCAAGTAAGGAGCTCCTCGGTTCGGAATTAAAAGGCGAGAAGGTATCGAAGTTATTGCTCGTCGAGCCGGTCGATATAGCTAAGGAATTCTACCTATCCGTCCTGCTTGACAGGGAAAGCAAGCGACCGATAGTTATCTTCTCCCCCGAAGGTGGGGTGGATATCGAAGAGGTAGCGGCCAATTCCCCGGAAAAGATCTTTAAAGTTCATCCCGATCCGATAATGGGCCTTCAACCCTATATGATCAGGGAACTCCTCTACAGGGCTGACATTGAAAAAAAAGCTTTTAAGGGTCTTTACAGGCTGACAGAGAAGGTATTTGCAGCCTACCGGCGTTACGGTGCCACTCTGGTCGAAATTAACCCTGTGGGGTTAACGGAAGAGGGTGAGCTTCTGGCGCTTGATTCCAAGGTAAAAATCGATGACGACAGCAAATCTCTTGAAGAAGTAAGACAAATCCTTCCTGAAGGCGAGGAGAGAAAGGATAAAACGGAACTGGAACGGAAAGCCGCTGACTCTGGCCTTCAGTACGTAGAACTCGAAGGTACGATTGGCGTTATAGGTAACGGGGCAGGGCTGGTAATGGCTACGCTGGACGTGCTGGACCAAAAAGGTGGAAAGCCGGCGAATTTCCTCGATATTGGGGGCGGTGCCGATGCTTCCCTCATGGAAAAAGCATACGAAATAGTAACTGACAAAGAGGGTTTGGAAGGCCTATTCGTGAATATCTTCGGAGGTATTACTCGCTGCGACGAAGTAGCAACCGGTATCGTCAAAGCCCTACAGGATAAAGAAAACCAGTTACCCATGGTGGTTCGCCTTACCGGGACGAACGAGAAAAGAGGCAGGAAAATATTAGAGGAAAACGGGATTTCAGCCGCCGGCTCACTCGACGAGGGGGCCGACGAAGTTATCTCGTTGTGCTCATGAGATAGAATCCGGAACCCGGGTCCAGTGTTTTACATAGCATTCGCCGCCAGTTTTGCCATTTCGTCCGGGTTGCGTCCGACGGCAACGCCGTGATCTTCAAGGACTTTTGCCTTTGACTCAGCGGTACCCTCTTCTCCGGAGACAATTGCCCCGGCGTGACCCATTCTTTTTCCCTCCGGGGCACTAAAACCCGCTATGTAAGCTATCGTCGGAGTAGCACTGTTCTCCGTGATATATTCCGCGGCCAGCTCTTCTTCGGAGCCACCATTTTCCCCAACGAGGACGATCACATCGGTCTCCTCGTCACTGTCAAACTCTGACAGGACATCGACGAAGTTCGTTCCGACTATCTGATCCCCGCCAATACCGACAACCGTGGACTGCCCCAGACCTTTTTCCGTCATGGCGGAGGATATTTCGTAAGTCAGAGTGCCACTGCGGGAGACAATTCCTATATTACCGGCTTCGAAGACGGAGCCCGGCATAATCCCGACCTTGCTCTCGCCCGGCGAGATAACCCCGGGACAGTTCGGACCGATCAACCGGGAATCGGTATAATTCGTGACGTAATGATAGACTTCGGTCATATCATGAACCGGAATGTTCTCCGTAATACAAACAACGAGCTCGATATCGTTATCCACTGCTTCCAGTATCGCGTCTTTGGCAAAACCCGACGGAACGAATATCACGGAAGTGTCTATTGGATGATCGGAACAGGCCTGATTTACGCTATTGTAAACGGGTACTCCATCAACTTCTTCTCCGCCTTTTCCGGGAGTCACTCCGGCCAGAACGTTGGTCCCGTATAGCTTCATCTGTTTACTGTGAAATTTTCCTTCTCCCCCGGTAATCCCCTGTACGAGAACATTCGAAGAACTATCGATCAATATCGACATCTTTCCCCTCCTTTAGTTGATTTGTGGTAATTTCCAATTTGAGACATTTTATCATCAGCAAGGCTTTTTTACAAATCCACAGGCAAATATTCCGGTAATTTAGCACAGCTTTCGTGCACACGGCTTGAACTGAGACAGGTCCGGTGCTAATATAAACTTCAGGAAAGGAGGGGTGACCGAATTGGCAAGGAGCCGGTCTCGAAAACCGGTAAGGCCTTATGGCCCTGTGGGTTCGAGTCCCACCTCCTCCGCCACTTTACCTTTTTTCTTCAACAAACGGTACTCTCAAGAAACGATAGAATTGACCTTCGAATTCCCCAAAAATCACTTTATCGTCCGGTTCCGCGACATGGCGAGCCATGGTAACTTATATCATTTAACGAGTTTACGCTTTCCAGCCGGCTCTCTAAAAAATAGGTAAATCAGGTCAGCCCTCGTCCAGTTTTCGGCATTGTTCCGGAGAAATTACCTTCGGGTTCCCCAGAGCACGCGCGTGATAATACATGTTAGCGGTGTCCTCAACTGCCAGGGCTCTGTCCAGAGCCGTTTTTGGGTTTTCCGCAACGGAGACCGTGCCATGATTTCGCAGCACCATAGCCGGAGTCTCTCGTAGTTTCTCAACTATGACCCTTGCCATTTTCTTAGTCCCTGGCTGGGCATATTTGGCTACCGGCACGGAGTCACCTATGAAAGCCGCGAATTCAGTATGCATGGCGGGAATACTATCGAATAATGAACCGAGCACGGTTGCAAAAATGGAATGAGAGTGCACTACTGCATGGAATTGGGAAAACTCCTGATAAATTAAACGATGTGTTGGGCTTTCCGAAGTAGGTATCAAACCCTCCCTGGCTTCTATTACATCACCTTCGAGGTTGATGATCACGATGTCTTCCGGGCCCATAGTATCGTACCTGACCTGAGAAGGCGTAACCGCTATCAGGCCGCTATCAGGGTCCCGAGCGCTGATGTTCCCGCCAGTTCCTGTGTTTCTTACCAAACCATTCTGGTAAAAATCCTGACTCACACTTACCACGGCTTTACGAAGTTCATTTAGTTCTTCCATTTTGAACCTCCTGAAAGATCAAAACATGAGCAACCTTCTGGTTCGAAATCGAAAAGATCACGGTCGAGTGCGAATATCTTTCCAGGATAAATGTAGGACAGAAGATCCGTTAATGCTAGTCCTGTTGCCTAGTACTGATCGACCTTTCTGGTACCACTAACTCTTAACCCAATGACCTTATTGGAGTGGATTCAACTGGGCGTTTCATTACTTCTTAAGGTTGCGGGAGAATGATGATTGTCCTCCCGTGCATCTAACCCCACTACAAACTCAAAGCCAGTTCCGGATTGACCTCTCATTAATGGCTTTCGTGTTCGTGGCTTGCGTAAGGACTCCTAACGGCTTTTGTTCTCGTACATTTTTTCGTCTGCTTTCTTTAGTGCCTCTTCTACGTCCCTGCCTTGGTCCGGAACCCAGTGAGAAACTCCCATGGCAAGACTCAACGGGAAGTCCATAAGGGAATTTCGCTCGTTCCAATTTTCCAGTGCGGTTTTTATCCTTTCGAGGACTTCTTCTACTTCTCCAGTTGTTTCCGGCATCATCACGAGGAATTCGTCTCCGCCGTACCTCAGTATGGTGTCCGCATTTCTCACGTTTTCTTTTAACAGATTAGCTACCTCCTGCAGGACTTCATCCCCCGTTTGGTGATTGTAACGGTCGTTTACCTCTTTGAATCGATTGATATCCATCATCAGGAACGCAATAGGTTTATCGTAGCGTTCCGCTCTTTCTTTCTCGTCAGAGAGCCTTTCATTCAAGTAGCGCCGATTGTAGAGTCCTGTTAACGGGTCATGTATTGCCTCTTTCTTCAGTTCATTTTCCAGCCTCACTC
>CAZRDU010000008.1:7662-30957 GCA_964599005.1 uncultured Thermotogae bacterium | reverse complement strand
GAAAATTCTTTTTGGATCTGGGAGAAAAGGTTCTCTCGACAACCAATATCGACGATATTTTATCCGATTTAGCCCAGGCGGTTATAAATACCTCCCCTTTTCAGAGGTCGATCATCTCACTTTATAATCGCTCGATTGATCTGGAAAACCCAAAAAAAGCCAGAGTCATACACTTCTCATTTGCGGGGCTTTCACAGGAGGAAAAGGAAAAAGTCAAAGAACTCGGTCAGCAGAAGCCGGAAGTACAACAGGCAAAATTCAATTCCGAATACCGTATTAGCAATTCCTATTATATTCCGCACGGGGTTGATCTAGCTGAGGACACGGACTCAAAAGGTAAGATAAAGAGCGACAAATCCGTAGAAACGATGGATGACTGGCACCCGGACGACAGATTATACGTTCCGTTGACCAAAGGGAACAAAATTATGGGGCACATCTCGGTCGATGACCCAATCGACGGAAAGGCCCCAACAAAGGAAAAACTACAGATAATCGAAGGTCTTGCCAATTTGGGCTCCCTGGCGATCAAAAAGACCCGGAGGATTCGAGAACTCAACGAACAAAAAGGGAAACTGCGAGCACTTTACTCGGTAGGTTATAGTTTCATTCAGGCAAACTCTCTGGAAGAACTATACGACAAAACCACAGAGCTTATTGGGGAATATTTGGATTACGAATATTGCACGATCCTATTACAGCAAGATGGCAAGCTGGAAAGTGTATCCAGGGAATCGAGCCTTAAAGGTGAAGTCCCGCTGGGGAAAGGTGAGACAATAGAGGTAGGAAAAGGAATCACCGGCAAAGTAGCAGAAACTGGAGAACCAATAATGGTGAACGCGGTCCAGGAGGATCCCAGGTATATCCAGGGCAGAGATGATATCAGGTCCGAACTTTCGGTGCCAATAGAATACGAGGGAGAATCAATTGGTGTTATAGATATACAGAGCAGATCGGCAAACAACTTCAACAAAGGGGATCTCGAACTGCTTGAGATTATCTCTGCCCAGCTAGCAATAGCGATAAGTAATATTAACAGAAAGAAAGAACTAAAAAGACAGGCAACTCAGGACCCTCTAACAGGCGTGTATAACCGCCGGTACTTTTCCTCCGTAATCGAAAGCGAGATCGAGCGTTCTCACAGGTACAATCACACGCTGGCGATTATGATGACAGACATCAATAATTTCAAAGAAATCAACGACCGTTATTCCCACGTCACGGGCGACCGGGTCTTAGTCGAGATCGCTTCATTGCTCCAGCGAAAAACCAGGGATGCAGACACCGTAGTTCGTTACGGGGGAGATGAGTTTCTGGTTCTGTTCCCGGAGACGGGGAAAGAGGTCGGAACCGTAATCAACAGGATCGAAACCGGTCTGGAAAACTGGAACAGAGAAAACGACCTTATAGATATGGAGTTAACGATCTCCAGCGGCCTTTCCTTCTGGTTCCCGGACGGAGGAAAAGATATCGACGAGGCAATCAAACAGGCGGACCGTCGAATGTACGATGATAAAGGTCGCACCACGGAGTCCTAAAAGTTCCTTTCTACCCTGCATGTCCGGAAACCTCAGTCCGCACGCTCAAAAGGCCGTAAATATAACCATCCCTTAAGGCCTCCCAGCTCGCTTCTATAACGTCCTCGGAAACACCGATCGTATTCCAAGTTTTTTCGCCGTCGGTCATTTCGATCATAACCCTGGGAACGGCGGCCGTCCCTCTGTAACTCTCCAGAATTCGTACCTTGTAATTGGTCAGCTTCATGTCTTCGATAGAGTGATAGAAACTGTTAAGACAGCGATGAAAAGCGTTATCAAGCGCGTCTACAGGCCCATGTCCTCTCTCTATGGAATCCCTAACGTCACCGTCCACCCGGACTTTTACGCTGGCTTTCGCTTCCGGTTCTTCCCCGTCTACCCTGTTGGTCAATATTTCGTATTCAAGCACCTCGAAAAATTCCGGCAATTCTCCCTGTACTCGTTTTGCCAGAAGGGCAAAAGAGGCATCGGCATTCTCGAACTGGTAGCCGTCTTCCTCTAGCTTCTTGATATTTTCCAGCACTTCCTTGTGTATTTCCCCTTTGTCGTCCAAATCCACGCCGACGTTTTTCAGTTTTCGCTGGACGGTACTACCGCCGGAAAGTTCGGATACGAGAAACCGCCTCTCGTTGCCAACTGATCCCGGCGATACGTGTTCGAAAGTATCCGGGTGTTTCAAGACGGCATCTACGTGTAGTCCCGCCTTATGGCTGAAGGCATTTACGCCGACGTAAGGGGCACGTCTCTCGGGAGGTTTATTGGCCAGTTCGGAAACGAAACGAGAAACCCCGGTAAGCTCGTCCAGGCTTTCTTCTCCATTTAAACAGCCGATATCCTTCTTTAAGATCAAATTCGGGATAATTGAACATAGATTGGCGTTTCCCACCCTTTCTCCGTAACCATTTACAGTACCCTGGACCGTATTCGCTCCTGCTTCTACCCCTGCAAGCGAATTAGCGACGGCAACACCCGAATCGTCATGAGCGTGAATGGATAGCGGTACTTCTAACCTATTTCTCATTTTATCGACGATATCCCTTACCTCAGAGGGCATGGTGCCGCCATTGGTATCACAAAGACAGATTGTATCGGCTCCAGCTTCTTCTGCGGTCTCAAGTGTTTTTAGGGCGTAATCGGGGTCGTCTTTGAAGCCATCGAAGAAATGTTCCGCATCGTAAAGTACTTCTCTCTCCTGCTCCTTCAGGTAGGAAACGGAATCTCGGATCATCTCCAGGTTCTCATCCTTCGTGACCCCGAGAACTTCGTCTACGTGAAACCCCCAGCTTTTACCAACCAGGCCGACCACCGGAGCTCCTGAATCCAGGAGGCCGAGAAGGTTCTTGTCCTCGCCGGGTTCCGTCCCCGGACGTCGCGTACTGCTGAGAGCGACTAATTTTGCGTTATCAAGATCCTCCTGGCCAAATTGCTGAAAGAACTTAGTGTCCTTCGGATTGCTCGGCACCCAGCCCGCTTCAATATAGTCAACCCCCAGTCCATCCAGACGGCGGGCAATTTTTTTCTTGTCCTCGAGGGAGAAACTTATATCCCTGCCCTGAGAACCGTCTCGTAACGTCGTATCGAAGATCAATACTTCTTTCTTTTTCATGGGGATAACTTTTCCAGAACCGAGTCAGCCATCTCCATCGTGCTCAAATCTCCGCCCAGATCCGGGGTTGTTTCCCCAGAAGCAAGTGTTTCCTCCACGGCACTTTCCAGCTCTTTCCCCATTTCCGGTTCACCGAGGAACTTTAACAGATAGCTCGAGGAAAGAAGCGCCGCGGTGGGATTTACTATTCCTTTTCCGGCGATATCTGGTGCCGTACCATGAACCGGCTCGAACAAACCGTGTTCATCACCGATATTGGCCGACGGAGATAAGCCCAGCCCCCCAATTAGGCCTGCTGCGAGATCGGAAAGGATATCTCCAAAGAGGTTAGTTGTCAACAAAACCTCGAACCTCTCCGGCTCCTTAACGAGATAGAGTGCAGCTGCATCTACAAGTACGTCTTCGGATTCAACGTCGTACTCCTTGGCAACCTCGTTGGCAGCTTTCAAAAACTCGCCCCCGGTAACCGGAAGCACGTTGTTCTTGTGAATCGTACTAACCAGAGGACGTCCTTCCGATTCAGCGTAATCATAAGCGTATTGAGCTATTCTTTTGCTTGCACGTTCTGTTATTACCCTCGTTGCCGTAGTTACGCCGGGTGCGATCTCGTTTTCTATTCCGGCATAAAGACATTCCGTATTCTCTCGAACTATGACAAAATCCGCGCCTGGATCGACACAATCCACGCCCGGATAAGCTTTTATCGGACGCAAATTTACAAAAGTATCCAGTTCCTGCCTTAAACGGATTACCACGTCGGCAGCAGTTTCTCCAACAGCTCCCAGCAAGACCGCGTCCGCTTCCCTGGCTCCGTGCAGAGTATCTTCGGGCAAGGCCGTACCTCTCTCCTCCAGTACGGCGTCCCCGGCGGGAAATTCTGTAAAGTCAATATTTACCGGAAATTCTTCCAGAACAGTTACTGCTGCCTCCACGACCTCGGGTCCGACGCCATCTCCAGGTATTACTGCAACTTTCTTCATGTAATTCACCCTCTATGTATACATTAACCACTTCAAAAAGTCCCGTTCTATCGCGAAAAATCTCTAACAGAGCTTTACTAAGACTTCACTTCTTCCCTTATACCTTCTTCGAAGCTTCTGCTGGTATCGTCCTTCCGGGCCAGGTGATTTATCGCATTGAGGAGCCCTTCCACGCTCGCAATTACTATGTCATCCCCTGTACCCCTGGCTTCCGCCGCCGTTCCCCGTTCATCCTCGAGAGCAATTACTACATTTGCAACGGCGTCGCTTCCTCCGGTAATCGCATCAATCCGAAATTCTGATATTTCAATTTGCTTTTCTTCCCCGATAATTTTTCTCATCGCCTGAAAGACAGCATCTATCGGACCAACACCGTTACCGGATTCTGTCCTTTCCTTACCATTAACGTCAGCTGTGATAGTGGCAGTTGGTGTGGCGTTGTCGCCGGTCATGACGAATACCTGGTCCAGTTCTACGAGCTGTTTACTGCTGGGTTTGTCCAGCTCCGTCTCCGCTATCGCGTAAAGGTCGGCCTCGGAAAGCTTCTTTCCATTACTGCTTATTGACTTGACTTTTTTAAGTATCCGATTTACTTCCGATTCGCTCGGTTCCAGCCCTGCCTCACCTAGAACCTTTTTCAGACCGCTTCGGCCGGCGTGTTTTCCTACGATAAATCTTCTCCTGTGACCCACCGTTTCGGGGTCGAGTAACTCGGGTTCAAAAGTACTGTCGTCTTCTACCATTCCCGCTGCGTGAATCCCACTTTCGTGCGAAAATGCATTCCTTCCGACAACGGGTTTTGTCGGAGGCAGCTGAGTCCCACTCAACCTTTCGACCAGTTTCGAAGTTTCGAAGAGAGCATCCTTCTTTATGCCAGTAGTTATCGACTCCATTCTCTCCAGATTCATCACTGTCTCTTCCAGAGATGCATTTCCCGCTCGTTCTCCCAGGCCATTTACAGTTACCTGAACCTGTTCGGCTCCTGCCCTGACTCCGGCCAGCGAGTTCGCCAGCGCCAGACCGTAGTCATTATGACAGTGCACGCTGAGGGGTATGTCTACTGCGTTTTTTACCTTCGCCACCATGTCCTGGATTCCGTCCGGCCAGCCTACTCCGACCGTATCGGGCAGGTTTATCATGTCGGCTCCGGCTTCCTTGACGGCTCTGCTTATTTCTAGAAGATATTCCGGGTCCGTTCGTGTTGCATCCATCGGGCTAAAAAGACATCTCTTATCCTCTTCTTTGACGGCTTTTACCGTTTTCTCTGATTGCCGAAGCACCTCTTCCCCTGTCATCTTCATCGATTTCTCCATCTGAATTTTTGAGGTTGAAGCAAACAGATGGACGATATCTACTCCGGAAGCAAATGCCGGCTCGAGATCCTTTCCCTTTATTCGGGCAAGCCCACAGACTGAAGTGTCGACCTGACCGGCTATCTCCGCAACCGAGTTCTTTTCCTCTTCCGAACTTGCCGGAAACCCGGCTTCAATCACGCTAACTCCCAGGCGATCGAGCTGTTTTGCTATTTCAAGCTTTTCATCAAGGGAAAAACCCAGTCCGGGCGTTTGTTCCCCGTCCCTCAATGTAGTGTCAAATATTTCTATTTCTCTCTCTACCATATCAGCCACCTATCTGGTAATCATTTCCCTTAATCTCCGCCCGACCTCCTCTATTTCATGGTTCTCGTCCATCTCCTGAAGCAGGTTAAACTTGGGCCTGTTCGCTTTATTCTCATTGATCCATTCACGGGCAAACTCACCGGTCTGAACTTCCTCGAGCAACTCCTCCATTGCCTTTTTGCTTTCTTCCCCGATTACTCTCTTACCCCGAGTTAGATCCCCGTACTCCGCCGTGTCGCTTATTGATCGTCGCATCTCGGTTAGCCCGCCTTCGTAAATCAGGTCGACTATAAGTTTTAGTTCGTTCAGAACTTCGAAATAAGCGATCTCCGGCTGATATCCCGCGTCCGTGAGGGTTTCAAAGCCCGATTTGATCAATTCGGTAACTCCCCCGCAGAGCACTGCCTGCTCGCCAAAAAGATCGGTTTCAGTCTCTTCCTTGAAGGAGGTTAAAATTACTCCCGCCCGGGTAGCACCCAGTCCGTGTGCATAGGCCAGACCTATATCTTTCGCTTCACCTGAATAGTCCTGCTCTACCGCGAGAAGGGCGGGCACACCTTCTCCTTCCGTATATACCCTCCTGACAAGGTTGCCGGGACCTTTTGGAGCAACCATTGCGACATCAACGTCCTCTGGAGGTTTTATCTGGTTAAAATGGATATTGAAACCGTGAGAGAAAAACAGCGCGTCACCCGGTTCTAGCTGGTCTTCTATTTTTGAATAATAGACTTCGGGCTGTACGTTGTCCGGGATCAGGATTTGAACTATATCTCCGGCAGCCGCCGCTTCCTCTATTTCAGCTACCTCAAGACCGTCTTCCCGGGCGACTTTTTCGGAAGAACTTCCTTCCCTCAAACCAACCACGACGTCAAACCCGCTATCGTTAAGATTCTGTGCCTGCCCTCTTCCCTGGCTACCGTAACCAATAATCGCTATTTTTTTGTCCGAAAGGTAACTTTCATCCACATCTTCCGCGTAAAATACTTTAGCTGACAAAGTTTCCTCCTTAGGTTATTTTAGTTGTTCTCTTTCTTCTCGGCTCTCTCAAGCACGACTCTGCCCGTCCGGGCAATTTCTTCTATTCCGAATTCTTCCAGAAGATCTTCCAGAGCCTCTACCTTATCGGCATTTCCAGTGGCTTCGACTATGACAAAATCCTTACCCACATCGGCCACCTTCGCACGGAAAATATCAGCCAGTTCGATTATCTCGCTCCTATTCTCCGTACCTGCATGAACCTTGATAAGAGATAACTCCCGCTCCACGTGTGATGCAGTGGAAAGATCCTTGACGGATATCACGTCTACCTGCTTATTCAGCTGCTTTACAACCTGATCGAGCACTTCTCTATCGCCTTTTACGATTATTGACATCCGAGAATATTTCGGATCGTCCGTCTCTCCAACTGCAAGACTATCGATATTAAAACCACGACGTGCAAAAAGACCTGAGAGGCGGGACAGTACACCGCTTTCGTTTTTGACCAGAGCTGTCAGCGGATGGAGTTGTTCCTCTTTAGGCATCGTTTTCCTCCATTATAAATTCTTCATTCGCTGCACCTGCCGGAACCATCGGAAATACGTTTTCTTCCTCGGCAACAAAACATTCGACGACGGAAGGACCTGACTGATAGCTCAACGCTTCTTCCAGACCGGACTTTAGCCCTTCTTCTTCCGCGACCGTCACGCCTTTACCGCCGTAGGCTTCCGCCACTTTGGCCAGCGACGGGGTACCATCGTCTATCAGGGTTTCGACCAATCTGTTTTCAAAGAAGAGTTCCTGCCACTGGCGGACCATCCCAAGTGAACCGTTTCTCAAGACCACCACGGTGACAGGTAGTTCTTCCCGGACAGCGGTAGTCAGCTCCTGGATATTCATCTGAAAGGATCCGTCTCCGGTTATAGACACGACGGGCCTGTCGGGAGCGGCAACCTGCGCGCCGATGGCAGCCGGGAAACCAAACCCCATCGTCCCGAGACCACCACTGGTTATCAGCTGATTCGGCCGCGTAAATTCGTAGTACTGTGCCGCCCACATCTGATGCTGACCGACACCGGTAGTTACTATCGTCTCCTCAGCTGTCAGTTCATTTAGCGCTGCTACGACCTTCTGTGGCTTTAGCACTGAACCATCGCCGCCCAGTTCCGGAGTGTACCTGTCAAACCAGTCTTTAATCTTATCCCACCAGCCATCAATATCCGTTTTTCTGCTCTCCAGTTCTTCACTCAATCGGGTAAGTACTTTTTTGGCATCCCCGACAACCGGAATATCTGGCTGGACGATCTTGCCCATCTCCGCCGGATCGATATCAATATGAGCGACTTCCGCGTGCGGAGCAAATTTATCGACGTTTCCGGTAATTCTATCGTCGAGCCGCGTCCCGACAGCCAGGAGAAAATCGGTTTTGGCGATCGCCTTGTTCGCCGGTCCCGAGCCGTGCATTCCAACCATTCCAATGAAATGCGGGTCGTGAGAATTTATGCTCCCTAAACCCATCAGTGAACTCGCGACAGGCAGCTGGAATTTCCGGACGACTTCCATCAGTTCCTGGCTGGCTCCGGCGTGGGCGATACCGCCACCGATCAGGACGACGGGGTTTTCGGCCGCCGTCAACCGGTCAGCCAACTCCGAAACGCTATCTTCGTCGAATCCGTCGTTGACTTCGTAGCCTTCAAATTCCTCTGTTTCGTATTTACCATCGGGCCATGTCAGCTCGCCGGTCTGCACGTCTTTCGGAAGATCTATCATTATTGGCCCGGGACGGCCCGACTGAGCCAGGTGATAACTTTCCCTTACGGTAGAAGGCACGTCCTCCGGATCCATAACCAAATAGTTGTGCTTGGTAACCGGATCACTCATTCCCCTTACGTCAACTTCCTGAAATGAGTCCTGTCCAATCAAGGACGTGGCAACCTGACCGGTAAATCCTATGACGGGAGACGAATCCATGTAAGCATTAGCTATACCCGTCATCAGGTTTGATGCCCCTGGCCCGCTCGTCGCGAATACGATTCCGGGTTCTCCTTTTACCCTGGCGTAGGCATCCGCGGCATGGACTGCTCCCTGTTCGTGTGTCGTGGTAACGTGCCGGATACTTTCCGATTTTCCGAGTTCGTCGTAAATCGGCATTATCGCCCCGCCGATAATTCCAAAGATCTCTTCCGTGCCCTGTTCCTCTATCCCTTTGATCACTGCCCTGGCTCCGGATATCTTCTCTTCGCTCTCACCTTTACCGTTATCTTTTCCGTCAGTTCTCTCCTTCATCGCAGTAGTTGCCTTCTCCTCATTTTGAGATCGAGCCATCACATATCTCCTCCATTGCAATAACCGCTATCAAGTACTGCACCTCTGTCGGCACCGGAAACGAGCGCCGAGTACTTTGCCAGGAACTTCCTTCCGTGAGTATTTATTTCTCGATCACGATAATCCGCTTCACCCCTTCTCTCCTCGAGCTCTTCCCGGGGAACTTTCAGGTCGAGCTTTCCCTTAGGTATATCTATTAGGATATTGTCCCCATCTCGGACCAGGGATAAGGGACCACCAGCAGCCGCTTCCGGGGCAACGTGACCGATCGCCGCTCCCCGTGTCGCTCCGCTAAATCTTCCGTCCGTTATCAAAGCGACTTTTCCGGCCAATTCACCCCCACTAATCCGACTCGTCGGTGTCAGCATTTCTCTCATTCCCGGCCCTCCCTTTGGTCCTTCGTATCTGATTACCACCACATCGCCCGGTTCGATTTCTCCGTTATCGATTGCCTCTACTGACTCCTCTTCGGAGTCGAAAACCCGTGCCGGTCCTTCATGGCGAGTCATTTTTTCATCAACGGCAGTGCGTTTTACTATTCCGCCCTTCGGGGCAAGAGTCCCGCTTAATACGGCTATAGAGCCCTGTGGATGAACGGGATCGGAAAGGTCCCGAAGGACCTCTCGATCGACGGCAACCTCAGTTTCGTCCAGTCTCTCCCCTAAGGACTTTCCTTCCACTACCGGCACTTCTGTATTCAATTGGTCAGCCAGGGTGGCTTCTACCCCGGGTATCCCTCCGGCATCGTGTAAATCTCCCACGCTGTAGGGTCCCGCAGGGCTCATCTCCGTCAGGTGAGGCGTCGAGTTTCCAACTCGCCCGACGTCTTCCAGGGTAAAATCGACACCTGCTTCGTTTGCAAAGGCTAAAAGATGAAGTACCATGTTAGTCGAACCACCGAGGGCCATTCCGACCTTTAGTCCATTTACAAAATTCTCCCGACCGAGAAGCTCTCGCACTTCCCGGTTTTCTTTGATAAATTCAACGACCTGTTTTCCACTCTCGTGCGCGATATTCCGCCTTTCAGTCGACCTCGCAGGGGCGGAACCGGCAAAGGGCAGACTCAACCCCATTGCTTCCGTAACTGCACTCATGGTATTAGCGGTAAACATCCCCGCGCAGGAACCCGCCCCGGGACAGGCGTTCTTTTCTATCTCAAGCAGCTCTTCTTCATCCATTTCTCCGTCTTTTACTTTGGGCACTGCCTCAAAAACAGTAGATAGGTCTACCTGTTCTCCCTTAACACATCCGCTTTCCATGGGCCCTCCTGTAACGACTGCCGTCGGCAATTTCAGCCTGGCGGCCCCGAGCAACATGCCGGGCAGGATTTTATCACAGGAGGCTACTAAAACCATTCCGTCGAATTGATGAGCGAAGCCCTCAAGTTCTACTGAATCGGCTATCACTTCTCGCGAAGGTAGAGAGGCAAACATCCCTTCATGGCCCATGGCTATACCGTCATCAACGGCAATCGTGTTGAACTCTACCGGAGTACCTCCCCCGTGCTTTATTCCTTCTTTTACGGTTTTGCTCAACTCGTCCAGATGAATGTGACCGGGAACGAACTCGTTGTAAGAATTCGCAATTCCGATAATTGGTTTATCAATATCACTTCCATCCAGGCCCGTGGCCCGCATAAGCGAACGATGAGGTGCCCTATCTACACCCTTCTTGATCCGATCACTTCGCAATTGCATCTCCCTTCATCTCGCCAAAACCGGTTTCGTTTTCCGCTCCGTTATCATTGAGCTTTGAGTACCGGACGTAATTACAGTTTGCTTCCGAGCAGACGAAACGCTCCAGCGCGGGAGCCGGAAAGCTCGCGGTAACCTGCTGGGTAGTGGGGACCATATCCCCCCCACAACGCGGACAGCTGGAATTACGGGAAAATTCAGTCTCTCCAGGCTCCTCTTTGACAAGCTGACGATTTTGCTTCACGCGATCCTGCATATTGATAACCTCCAGATACAGATATCTTTTAGAATTCTAACTTTCTCCAAAAAAATAAGTTTGAAAATTTATAGAAATGTTTGCGGATAGAGAAGTTATTGCCCCTAAAGGGGCAGAATAACTACGAGAACGATAAGAAGGGAAATTAGAATGCCTTTCTGGCTCAGGGTTCTGTAAACCGGGTCAATTACACCAGCTACCCCGGTCAATTCTAAAACGGTATGAGAGAATTGTCTTATCGAACCCATATTTTCACCTTAAGTTTAAAGCATTCTATCCTATCAGCGTTATAGTGTCAAGGGGGAATGCAAAAAAACAGGAAAGTGTAAATAAAAGATCGAGCGGGAAACTAAGATCTATCGCCCCGAGGGTAGGATCCTAACACCTGAACTTCCGGGACCAGACTCCTTAGCCGCTTAAGAGAGTCCCTGACGTCACTATCGCTCCTGTGACCCTCAAATTCGAGATCGAAGTGATATTCCCATCGACCTGTGTCAGTCGGTCTGGACTGAATCATGGTCAGATTTATTCCTTTTTCCGCAAATGGAGCAAGGCAATGATACAGGGCCCCGGGGGAATCTCCCAGTTCGAAAGTTACGGTTGTCTTATACTTCGTACCATCTTTCTTTTCTTCACGAGCCCTGGAAGCAACCAGTAGAAAACGAGTATGGTTATCCGACGAGGACTGAATATCTTCCAGCAATACTTTGAGATCGTATTTTTTTCCTGCAAATTTACTGGCAATGGCGGCCAGTTTATTCTGATCCTTCTCTTTGATCATTTTGGCCGAGCCAGCTGTATCGTAAGTGGCATGAGCTTCAAGGTCCAGTTTCGATAAGACTTCTCGACACTGTTTTAGTGCCTGCGGGTGAGAATATACCGTCTCTATCTCCGAGAGCTCAGTTCCCTTTGTGCCGAGGAGTGAATGTCTCACCTGGAGGTAGACCTCCCCCACAACCTCGACATCCCCTCCGGCAATTAACCTGTAAGCTCTGTCCACATAGCCGCCGATCGAGTTCTCTACCGGTATTATTCCCGTTCCAGCGCTACCATTTTCAACTTCCCGGATGACTTTCCCCAGGGAGTCACAGGGCAAACAATTGGGAATTATATCTTCTTTTTCCGTGTACTTATGGATGGCCTGTTCACTATAGGCGCCCGCTTCTCCCTGAAATGCGTAGGTCCTTTCCCCGCTGCTCATTCATTTACCACCTTAAATATGAAACTACCCCGCCGGACGGCGAGGTAGCCAATTAGATAACAATTAATTAATTGACAGAGACGAACAGTTAGAAATAGTTAGGTAAAAAATAACATTCAAAGTTTAGGTATTCATCCAGCCCCAGACCTCTCCTTCGCTCTCTGCCATCCAGCGTTCGTGATCGGTCAGGTAATAAAATACGTTCTGGAGAGTTTCGTAATGCTTGTCTTCCTCATGCATTAGAGCTGTGAAGAACTCCTCTTCATCCTCGTCCTCTGTCTCTTCTGCCATTTCTTTATACAGCTCTGCCAGTTTTTCTTCCAGTTCAATGGCATGATCGTAGACCGTAGCCTTTTCCCCCTTCCAGCCTTCCTGTTCACTCTGGGAGAACTCTTCGAATACCTCCCTGGTTTCCTGCTCGATATCAATCGATTTAAGGGACACATCTTCAACGGGCTTACCTTCAGCAATATCGTTTATTGCTTCAATGTGTTCAAGTTCCCTTTTTGCCAGTTTCTCCAGTACTGACTTCACAAAGGGGTTATCCGCTTCCGATGCATGGTCGGTATAGTAATCATGTCCTTCCTGTTCAAATTCAATTGCCATCTCAAAAGAATCGGAGCTAATAGGCATTTTTAACCTCCCGGGTTTTTACAATTATCAATTTGCTAACTTATACTCAAGACAAATCCAAAACAAATCCTACTTAGAAAATTATATTGCAGTTCAGTTCTTTCGCAAGGCGGATTGGCGCGGGCTCGGCTATAAACACTGAGGTCAATTAATTCCATGTCCTTCCCCGGCGACTATTCCGTTCATTTCAAAATTGAACTGCCTTATTAGCTAGTTGAAAAGCAGTTGATTTTTGGCCGGGCATAAGTTATTTTGTATTGAGATGAATATTTTCAGGAAACAATCCAAGTCTTATTCCGTTCACTCTAACGCACATCATCATCGGGGATGTCTCCATCATTCCCCGTATCTCACCTGAGCACAACACCTTTTTAACTTTCTAAAGTTTTAAAAAGCATACTGCTAATATCTTAATTAACTTTTAGAGAACTGGAGGTAGCCATGAATGGAAATTGGATCAATAGGTCGGAGAAACTATCCGATCTCGGTCGGGTTTTGAGGAAGAATTTCGAACTCTGGAACTACCGAGAAATACTCCTTCCAGCAGTTGAGGGTTACGATCAATCCCTCGACAAAGGTACAAAATTCACGGATGGGGAAGACTTCTTCCTGGTTAAGCCAGACATTACTTCACAGATTTTAACCAGGTTGAGCCCCGGGACAAAGCACAAACTGTTCTATATATCGGAAGTACTTGACGGCGATACCAAAGGAAACTGGCAATTCGGGGCCGAATATATTGGCGGTGACGACCGCTGGATGATCATTGAGATCATTACCTCGATTATCACAGGACTGGAGTCTCTCGGAATTAATGATTTTTTCATAGATATCGGCAGCAGGTCCGTATGGGAATCCGTGACGGAAAACTTATCAGTAAAAGAAGACGTATTTAACGCCCTCTATCATCGAAGTTTCGACAAGATTGACGACCTACCAATCGAGGAAGAGAAGAAGAACGAAATCTGGCAGCTGTTCAATTACCGGGACAAGAGGTGTGATTACGGGAGATTGAATGAGATTCTCGATACTCTGGATGACGAGCGCCTGTATGCGGACTTCGGGACCGTTCGGGGTATGTCGTATTACGAGGACCTGACATTCGAAATTTATTCCCCTGAAGTCGGCTCGCCCCTGGGATACGGCGGAGAGTACGGTTTCCGGGACGAAGAGGCCTGTGGGTTTGCCTTCAATCTGGACAACCTGGTCGAAATTTTCCCCGGACCTGAGACCGGGGGAAGAGAAGAGATAAAGCTGGAATCCTCGCCTGACCTGAAAAGAGCAAAAGAACTGGTCAAGGCGGGAAAGGGGATAGAGGTGGTATAATGCAGATAGCACTGCCAAGAGGAAGGTTGCTGGACGATGCTTTAAATCTTCTGCGCGAGGCAATCCCGGACCTAACCATTGAAGAAAACAGGGAATTGATCCATTCCAATGGAGACCACGAAGTCTTGCTCGCTAAGCCGGCCGACGTTCCAGTTTACGTGGAAGAGGGTGCTGATCTCGGTATTACGGGGAAGGACGTGGTTAGAGAAAAGTCTCCGGACGTTTTTATCCCGCTTTCCCTTCCGATAGGTGAATGTCGGGTAAGTGTAGCCTGCCAGAAGAACGAAACGAAAAGCCCGGAAGAAATGAAAGGTTACCGAGTTGCAACGGAGTATCCTGCTATAACGGAGGAATACTTTAGCTCTCTCGGCGTGAAGGTCGACGTGATCGTGGTCGACGGCTCCACTGAGCTTGCCCCAAGAGCGGGAATTGCCGACGCGATAGTGGATGTCGTCCAGACCGGGGATACACTTGCCGCCAACGGACTTGAAGAAGTCGCAACTATAATGAAGAGTTCGGCTCTTTTGCTTGTTAACAGAATCGCTCAGAAAACGAAATTCAACCAGGTCAACAAACTCATTTACTCGATCAGGGAAGTGATATGAAGTGGAACTTACTCCGTACGTGCGCGAGATTCTATCCGAAATAAAATCCGGCGGGTCCTCGGCAATCAAAAAGTACTCCGAAAAGTTCGACAACTACTCCGGTTCGATAAAAGTGGAGCTTGATTCGGTCCGGCCAGAGGAGGAAATCCCGGCGGAAGACCAGAAACTGCTAGAGAAAGTGATAAAACGGGTAAGAAGTTATCACGAGAAACAAAAGATCGGTGATGAACTGTTTTTTCAGGAAGGATCGACTTATGGCAGGGTATTCAGGCCGATTTCGCGAGTCGGTCTTTACGTTCCCGGAGGACAACCACTACCGTCCAGCGTAATAATGACGGCGGTACCCGCCAGGATAGCTGGAGTGGAAGAAATAGTCATGACCAGCCCTCCTAAAGCTGGAGAAATCGACCCCTACGTCCTGTATACCGCAAAGATACTGGGAGTTGATGAAGTCTATAGACTTGGAGGGATTCAGGCAATCGGCGCCATGGCCTATGGGATCGGAACCTCCCCCGTGGATAAAATTTTCGGACCGGGGAACAAGTACGTCAACGAGGCCAAAAGGCAGGTATACGGTGAAGTCGGTATTGACGGTCTCGCCGGACCATCCGAGGTTTGCATTATAGCGGACGAAAGCGCAAAAGCAGAATACGTTCTGAAGGATCTCAGATCCCAGCTTGAACACGGCGAGGATTCCCGAGCCTGGCTTCTGACGACATCAAAAAAACTGGCAAGTTACTGTAAAAACTCCCGGGCAGAAATAGAAGTAAAAGAAAACCTAAAGGAGTGTGTAAATACGGCAAACGAGCTTGCTCCCGAACACCTGGAGATAGTAACGGAGAGCCCTCTGAGACTGCTGGACGACGTTCGGAACGCCGGAGCTGTCTACCTCGGGGAATACACCCCATCAGCTGCGGCGGATTACTTCCTCGGGCCAAATCACGTACTACCGACCGGCAGCGCTGCCCGCTTTGACTCCGTATTAACTGTAAAAGACTTCATGAAACCGATAAGTTTCGCCCACACCGGAAAGGAAGAATTTATGTCCAACAAAGAACTCGGTGAGAGACTCGCGGAGATCGAAGGAATGACGGATCACAAAAAATCGCTCGAGGTGAGAGACAATGAAACGTCGGACTAAAGAAGTTGAAATTTCCGCCGAACTGGATCGAGGAATGGAAATATC
Source organism: uncultured Thermotogae bacterium (assembly GCA_964599005.1). Classification (GTDB taxonomy): domain Bacteria; phylum Bipolaricaulota; class Bipolaricaulia; order M55B111; family M55B111; genus JAGXLP01. The sequence goes on along the minus strand of CAZRDU010000008.1, from coordinate 15,010 downwards.
CACCGGCGACGAAGTACTGGATCACCTGCTAAAAACTCTCCTGTTCTACATGGAGAGACCGGGGAAGATTACGGCAACTTCGGACCTTCGTCACCACCTCTGGGAGGATACGGGGATACTGCTGGGTAAGCTAATTAAGAAAGAAGCAGGTGAAAGGAAAATTAGCCGATACGGTAGCGCGGTTTTTCCGATGGACGAATCCCTTGTTCTGGCCGTAGTGGATGTATCTCGGTCCTGTTTTGTTTCCGATCTTAAGCCGGAGGAAGAGGAAGAAGGCTTCTCACTCACGTTAACGGAACAGTTCCTGAATGCCCTCTCCCGTTCTCTGGAAGCCACCATCCACCTAAAACAGCTCAGGGGAGGCAATGCACATCACCTGATTGAAGCCGGGTTCAAGTCACTGGGCGTGGCACTCGGGGAAGCCCTGCAGAACTCGGAAAGGGTAGAAAGCACAAAAGGGGGCCTGGCATGATCGCCATCGTGGATCTTGAGATCGGCAATTTTGCCAACGTGGAAAAGGCGATATCGGGGAGAGTGACAAAGGATAAAAAGTTAATCGAGAAGGCCGACAAGTTAGTATTACCCGGTGTCGGAAACTTCGGCGAGGCAGCAAGGAGCCTGGATAAACTCAGGGACGTCATCCTGGAGCAAATAGAGACGGGTGTACCATTCCTCGGCATATGTCTCGGGATGCAACTATTATTCCCGAGCAGCTCCGAGGCAAGTGGTAAGGGCCTCGGGGTAATTCAGGGCGAAGTAAAGAGTCTACCGGAAAACGCCGCTCCCCATATCGGCTGGAACCAGGTTTTTTTCAACGGAGAACCCGACATTCTGGAAGGCGTTTCCGCCGGTTCGTACTTTTATTTCGTCCATTCGTTCTACGTTCAGCCGGACGATTCGGATCTGGTAACTGGAACGACGGAGTACCGAGCCAACGACGAAGTTAAAGAATTCGCGTCCGCAGTAAGAAGAAACAACGTTTACGGAGTTCAGTTCCATCCGGAGAAGTCCAGCAGGAAAGGCCTGAAAGTTCTCCAGAACTTCATGGAATTATAGGAGCGACCTATGAAGATATATCCGGCAGTTGACCTAATGAGCGGCAAGGCGGTTCGACTGAAGGAAGGAAAGAAAGAGACAAAAAAAGTCTATGGCAACCCGGTAGAAATCGCGGAAGAATTCGCCCGGCAAGTGGACAAGATACACGTGGTTGATTTGGACGGTGCTTTTTCCGGAAAGCTAAAGAATATCGATGTCGTCCGAGAAATCTTATCGAAAACCGACTTAAAAGTTCAATTCGGCGGTGGAATCAGGTCAATCCAAACACTGAAGAAGGTAAAGAGTATTGGCGTTGAAAACCCAATTATCGGCACGAAAGCAATGGATAGGAATTTTCTGGCGAAAGCTACTAAGAAGTTCGAAGGCATAACCGTCAGTCTGGACATGAAGCCGGACGGACTGGCAATCGAGGGCTGGAAGGAAAGCGTAAATGTCGGCTATAGAGAGGTGTTCGAAGAAATGAAAACGTATACCGACAGGTTTATCTTTACTTCCGTTTCTTCGGACGGGACCCTGGAAGGAGTCGGAGATGTAAAGAAATTCTGGGGCGACCAGGACGTAATTTACGCCGGCGGGATATCTTCTCTGGAAGACCTGAAAGAACTTGAGATTCGCGGTTTTAGCGGGGGCATAATAGGAAAGGCCCTTTACGAAAACCGGATTAACCTCGGGCAGGCAATAGAGTCTTTTGGTGATAAACATGCTGGCTAAACGCATCGTGGCGGCGCTGGACATAGAAGAAGGGCGCGTGGTAAAGGGAATACAGTTTAAGCAAATCCGGGATGCGGGTGACCCGGTCGAGCTTGCAGTGGAATACGAGAGAGAAGGGATAGACGAACTGGTTTTTCTGGACATTACAGCTTCGCATGAGAAAAGGGATATCCTTCTTGATCTCGTAAAGGAAGTGTCGCGAAAACTTTACATCCCCTTCACAGTGGGAGGTGGCGTTCGTTCAGTTGAAGGAGTCCGGAACCTTGCCAGAAACGGCGCGGACAAAGTATTCATGAATACCGCGGCAGTTGATGATCCTTCCCTGATCGAGAAGTCCTCAAGGGTTTTAGGTAGTTCAAACCTCGTGATCGCAATCGACGGAAAGAAGACGGATTCTGGCTGGGAAGTATATACTCATGGCGGCAGGAAGTCGCGCGGTATTTCTGCCGTCGACTGGGCAAAACGAGCCGAAAGGCTGGGCGCCGGAGAGATCCTTCTTACGTCTATGGATACTGATGGAATGAAGGGTGGTTTCGACCTGGAACTGACTTCGAGGGTCGTCAACGCCGTAAATATACCCGTAATTGCCTCGGGCGGAGCCGGTAAGCCCAAACATTTCCAGGGGGCTTTCGAGGCAGGAGCAAGCGCGGGACTTGCAGCTTCGATATTTCATTACGGCGAGTATTCCGTTAACGAAGTAAAATCTTACCTAGCTCAAAGGGGGATCAATGTCAGACCAACCGACTGAATTACTGGAAAAAGTATCCTGGGACGCTGAGGGCCTCGTCCCGGTAGTTACTCAGAGCACGGAAGGAGAGGTGCTGACCCTGGCTTACACGAACAGGGAAGCTCTCGACCTGACTATGACCACCGGATTTGCCCACTACTTTTCTAGAAGCAAGGAAAGGATAAGGAAAAAGGGCGAGACCAGCGGTAACGTCCAGATCGTAAAGGAAGTCAGGATCGATTGCGACGAGGACTCCCTGTTACTGATCGTCGACCAGCAGGGTCCTGCCTGCCATACCGGCGAGGATTCCTGTTTTTACAGGCAACTCGGCGAACCGGAGGTCGAAGAAGGGAGCATCGACTACTCGCTAAACGTGCTAAAAGAGCTTGAAGAATTAATCAAGGGAAGAAAACAGTCCCCCAGAGAGGACTCTTATACTTCGGAACTTTTTCGGACTGGAATCGAGGAAATAAATAAGAAACTGGGCGAGGAAGCCATCGAACTTATCGTTTCTTCGAACGAGGAAAACGCCGTCCACGAGGCAGCGGATTTGCTTTACCACCTGCTGGTTTTACTTCGATCCAGAGAGATCGACCTGGGCGAAGTAATGGGGGAGCTCCAGCGGAGGAGAAAATGAAGATAAGAAAAGAGGTAAAAAATATAAAACCCTATAACCCAGGAAAGGACAGAGGGGGAATAAAACTAAACAAGAACGAATCGCCGTTTTCCCTGCCGAAAGAACTGAAGAGCGAAATCCTCGCGGCACTCGAAGATGTTTCTTTCAATAGATATCCCGAATCCACCGGGGCTGGCCTGAGAGAGAAACTGGCCGCTTTTCACGGCCTGGAAAAGGACAACGTGGTCGTCGGTAGTGGTTCGGACCAGTTAATCTCTTATTCGGTCAAGCTTTTTTCAGGAGAAGGTGCCATTGTAACTCCTCCAACTTTCTCCATGTACCGCTTTTATTCCGAGGTCAGTGGATTAAAGGTGTTTCCCGTACCTCTAAACCCGGAATTTGACCTGCAAATCGATAAGATAAAGAGCAAAGCTAAGGATGCCGCGATTGTATTTCTCTGTTCCCCAAATAACCCCACTGGCAATACGTTCAAAAGAGACGAAATCGTGGAAATACTGGATACCGGGACCGCCGTCGTGCTTGACGAAGCTTACGGGGAGTTCTCCGGGGTATCCCACATGGACTTAATCCAGGACTACGACAACCTTTTAGTTCTAAGAACCTTTTCCAAGGCTTTCGGTTTGGCCGGAGCGAGGATTGGTTATGCTCTAGGTAGCAAGAAGATAATTGACTACCTTCTCCGGGTAAAACCGCCCTACAACTTGAACTCAATTTCCCTCCGGATAGCGGAAATACTGCTGGAAAACTACGAAATCGTCCAGGAGAGCGTGGAGTTTATAACGAGCGAACGATCCAGAATATATCGGAGGTTTGAAGAAATCTGCTATCCCAGCCAGGCTAATTTCTTGCTCATGGATATCGATGCCGGCGACTACTTTCGTGAAAGGGGGATATCTGTCCGAACTTTTACCGGGAGGCTGGAGAATAAAATTCGGATTACGATCGGAACAAAAAAGGAAAACGACCTCCTGATAGATAGTCTGGAGGATTACACTGAAAAAAGAGATGATGATTGAGATCCTTAACTTAACGCACTCCACAACGATTATTTGAGGTGTTAGAATCCAGATGGAAAAGCCGGAATGGATAGTTCTCGACATCGACGGCGTTTTGATAGACGTGAGCGAAAGCTACGATCGGGCCGTAAAACTGACCGCTAAATACTTCCTGGATCAGCTGTGTATTGACGGTTCCCCGTCCTTTGAAACCATCAGGAATTTCCGCAAAATCGGGCAATTTGGCGACGACTACAAAGTGACCGAAGGACTCGTTCTTGCTCACCTGTCCGGTAATCCGAAAGAAATACTCGAAGAATTCCCCGACGGAGAAGATCTTACCTGGATAAGGAACCGTGTCGGAAACGAATTGGACAGAGAAGAAGTAAAACAAATATTCGATCGACTCTACTTTCGGGGAGAACTACCGCCAATTTATGAAGGAGATAGCGGGCTCTGGAGAAAAGAGAAACCGCTCGTCCGTACCCCTCTTCTGGAAAAAATAAAAACCCGTTATAATCTGGGGTTCATTACCGGGAGAAGCAGAGAAGAGATAAAACTCGCCTCGAAGATTCTCAATTACGAATTCAAAAATATTGTAACCAGGGATGAATACCAGAAACCCGACCCCCGGGCACTTGAGACTCTTGTGGGGGGACAAAGCGGGATTTATCTGGGGGACACCTTTAACGACAAATTGCTGGTTGAAAATTTCAGGGCAAAAGGTAAAGATTTCTCGTTCACGATGATTGGAGAAGATAAGACCGTGAACGAGGTTTTAAAAGACTTTATCAACAGAGCGGACTGCTAGTTAACGAACAGAATCGACTAAGGAAATCGATTATTAACCAGGGGTGAATCGGACGGAACTACTCGGACAGCTTCAGGTCCGTTATTATGTAACAGGTTCCAGAAGTTCCAGTCAGTGCCAGCTTGCAGGGGCAGTCACTGTAAGTCTTGCTTCGGTTATTGAAACAGTCATAGGCCTCTTTCTTTTCTTCCCCCAGGAAAAACAGGAAGGGGTAAAGGGATCTTTCTATCGTTCCCGGCGAAATCGAAATTCGTCCTTTCGGCGGTTTTGGCGAGTTGTCTACGTAAACAAAATCGTCCTCGTCCACCTCCAGGGTTGAACCATCGGGGAACAGCGACCCCACGTGACCGTCTCCACCTACACCGAGCACCGGGAGGTGAACCACTCCCCCGGAAACCCGCTTTAGTTCAAACTGATAATTGTTAATAGCCTTACCGGGTTCAGCTGTATCACCCGGGAATCCATGTATATTGGATGAACTTAGTATTCCTTTCTTTTTTAGCTCCGATAGGAACAAATCTTTTGCAAGTTTGTAATTACTTTCAGGTGAATCGGCAGGGACAAGTCGCTCATCCGTCCAGAAAAAGTGAACCCTTTTCCACTCCTCCTTTGAAAGTGACCCGGATAATTCTGGAATCAACCGATAAAAAGGCTGAACGGACCTACCACCCGATAACGAAATAACTACGTTTTCGTGAGAACTTAACAGATCATTTAAGCGGCGATAAAATGCTTTGACTGTTGCTTCTGCAAGACTGTCTCCGTCGGGATGGTATATCCTTTTCGTTTCTCTTTTATTTCGAGTCATTTGGAAACGGGAAATAATAACTCCCGGTGGAGCCGAGAGTGCTACTAACTTAATCCTCCAGGCCGTGCCAATCACTACCAGATATGAAGTTACTGACTTCCTCGGGGATTTTTCCGGGTTCATAGATGAACGGTTCCGGGGTGTCCATCCTATCTACTATTTTCCATTGTTCTTCTATCTCGTCGTAGCGCACGAATGAGCGCTGATCGCCCGACATAGCCTGAACCAGCAGATTTTCATAGGCACTGGGAGTATTCGGGCCGTGATGGCACGCATGGCAGAATTCCATCCTTGCCGGTTCCGTCTCGATTCTCCCTGGAACCTTTGTATTGATCGTAAAATAAATTCCCCGGTCCGGCTGGATGCTTATCACAAGGGCATTGGGAACTGTTCCGTCCCCACCAATCATAGTGTCGTGACCTGATTGATCAAACTGGATGTATATCTGTGCGTATTTTTTTACCAGGTTCTTTCCCGAAATCAGGTAAAATGGAACGTCTTCCCAGCGGCTATTATTTATTCTCGCCTCCACGGCAACCAGTGTTTCTGTTTCGGAATCACCAGCCACGCCAGTTTCATCTTTATAGCCTCTGTATTGACCCAGTCTGGTGTTCCGTATCCTGACATTTCTCAGAGCCTTTACTTTTTCGTCTCTTATGCAGCGGGCATCAAGTTGATCCGGGTAATCCATGCCGACCAGTGAAAGCAATTGAAGCAGATGACTCTGGAAAAAGTCTTTCACCGCACCGTAGTTATCGTAGAACTCTCCCCTCTCCCCGACGCCGAAATCCTCGCTGGCAATTATCTGTACATGGTCGACAAAATCGGAACTTAACAGGGGTTCCACTATCGAATTTGAAAAACGAATAATCGAAAGATTGCCGACAAGCTCCTTGTCCAGATAATGATCAATTCGATATATTTTGTCCTCCGGAAACAAATTCCCTATCGAATCGTTGAGTTCCTGCGCCGAACTCAGATCGTCACCGAAAGGCTTCTCGTATAGAACCTTAGAGCTTTCGTTAACAAGTTCATGTTTTGCCAGATTGTCAGTGATCACGTCAAAATGTTGTGGAAGCGTGGCAAGATAAAACATCCTGTTGTCACTACAGCCGAGCATTTCATCTTTCAAACCTCGATAATCTTCGGAATCGTAGAAATTTAATTTAGCAAAATGGATATTTCTACGAAAGTCATCCCACCCCTCCCGATCATTTATATTTGTCCCCACGCGCCGAATATATTCGCTATCAGAAAGAGCTTTTCTCGATGTTCCTATGACGTCGAACTGCCCCAGTTCATCGCTCCGGTAGAGCTTAAAAAGAGATGGAATTAGTTTTTTCTTCGCCAGATCCCCTGTTCCACCAAGTATTACGAAGGACAGATTTTTCTTTTTCATCTCGTTCATATTACCAGCTCCTGAACTGAGCGGGGCCCACCCGGATATAAACAGGCTCTTTTCGAGATATTATCTTTTATTCGTCTCCGCTTGTATCTACTCCGAAAACGGAATAAACCCCGCAGCGCCTGGTACTACCGGTGGCGAAAGATATTACCCCGACGATTATTAAAATTACATTTACCGTTAAACTTACCTGCAACA
>CAZRDU010000008.1:0-7562 GCA_964599005.1 uncultured Thermotogae bacterium | reverse complement strand
GATATATTAAATATATAGTCAAGAACCTCGCCGCAGGGTAAGCTCTGGGGCTTCCTCGGCAAGTTTTGATGATTTTTAAAGGCAAACTCCCGGTGGAGAATTTTATTATTATATTTAGAGAAGACAGATTTCCCCCGTGATAAATTAGTTTTATCAGAATTTACGCCAACCGCACGGTATTCAGAAATGCTATTTTATCAGAAAACTCTGGAGGTGGTAAACTGGAAATTTGAACAACTAATGGACTAAGAAGGTTTTAGAAGGGTCTTTTTTTTAGAAATTTGTACTGGGAGGTGCACTATATTCTAATGAAAAATTATAAAATTAGCTTAATCGCACTGTTGGGAGTTCTTCTAATTGGAGGCGTTGTTATAGGTAAGGAGCTCCACGTGGGGATTGGAACGGAACCCTGGGACCTTGATCCGGCAATAAGAACCGATACAGCTTCCGGGTATCTCATTGAAAATATTTATGACCCGATCATCGAGTTAGACCGAAACCGGGAAGTGACCACCAAGTTTGCTCTGACCAGGGAATACAATTGGAAAAATAACAAAAAAACTATCGTTCTCCATCTCCGGGAAGGAGTAAAGTTTCATGATGGAACTGACTTTACGGCCGCCGACGTAAAATACAATATCAACTGGCAATTAGATCCCGATAATAACGCTCCAAATGCAGGTCTACTGGGTCCAATCGAAAACGTCGAAGTAGTTGATGAATATACCCTGAGAGTTGACTTCGAAAAACCATTTCCCCAGGCTCTGATGCGCTGGTCTCGAGCGCTGGACGGAATTGTTCCCGAGGGGAGTCACGGTAACCGTTCCGAGGAAAAAGGCGCTGCAGGTTTCGCCGGAACTCAACTCAGTCGGAACCCCGTCGGGACCGGTCCATTTGAATTCGTCGACTGGGTGAGCGGTTCTCATATCACCCTGAAGAAGTTTGACGATTACTGGGTTGAAGGTGTCCCCGCGGTCGATAAGGCAATATTTGATATTATTCCGGATCAGTCCGCCCTTGAAGCTGCACTAATATCGGGCTCCGTCGATATCATTGATAAGTTACCGCACAAGGACTTTGCCACGATTAAACGGATGCCAAATATTGAAACGGAGAAGATGCTTGGAACGCTGACAGAGGTAGCATACCTCAACCTCGGAGCACCTCCGTTTGGCATCACCGAAGAGCAGGTCGGAGACCAGGAAGAAGTGGAACGTGCTTTGAACATGCGGAAATTCCTCTACCACGCAATTAATCGGGAAGAGATTAAGGAACAGTTATTCTACGGAATGGCTGAGATTCAACACGGCCCCTGGTACCCTAACAGCGATTGGACTTCTCCGAAATTGAAGGAAGCCGGGAGGCCGTATGACCCAGAACTCGCCCGTGAGTACCTGGAAAAAGCCGATTACGATGAAGACGAAAAGATCAGGATTATGGCCACAAAAGCACAGTGGTTTGTGGACATGGCGACAATTATCCAGGAACAGTTAAGGGAGTTTGGCGTTTCGGTAGAAGTTATTCCAGTAGACAAAGCAACCCTGTTCGACAGACTCTACGAAACATTTAACTGGGAAATAGCAATAGAAGATTGGGGGCTCAACGACTTCACCCCATCATCCTGGCTCTGGTCAGGATATTACCGAAATAACCACAACCACAATCACTGGCATCACGAATCCCCTGACCTCCCGGATCACCTGCACGAAACGGTACCGGGCCATGAAAAGTTCCAGGAAATGTACGACAGGGCTGTTGTAGAACCTGATACGCAAAAAAGAAAGGAATTAATCTGGGAAATGGAAGAAATGGTGACCGACAAGGTCATCCAGGTAGACATGATGTACCTCTACAACATATACGCCTGGCGTAGCACAGTTAAGGGCTTTGGAGATGGCCTGACACCGATGGGTAATTTGAATCTTGCATATATAACTGAGTTTACGGGTAATTAGCCTGAAAACACTTCGGAGGCGGGGCCGACTGGTCCCGCCTCATTTTATATGAGGTTACAATTTAATGGGCACTTATATTTTAAAACGGCTGCTTCTTGCCATACCTACAATCTTAATTGCAAGCATAATTATTTTTTCCCTGATACATATAGCACCGGGTGGTCCCGTAAGGGTTTTGCTGGGCCCGATGCAGGATCCGGCCCTTGTAGAGGAAATGCGGAGCCACTTTGGCCTGGATGAACCGATTTACAAACAATACTTAAGCTGGATTAGCAATGCCCTGCACGGTGATCTCGGCACTTCAGTTACAGTCCATCGTGGAGCCTCGGTTACAAGCCTGCTCTTACAGCGTTACAGGGTGACTCTGGAGCTTGCGATTTTATCCGTAATCGTGGCCCTTACCATAGCAATACCGGCAGGGATTATTTCCGCTTTGAGACAGAACAAACCTGCTGACCATCTATCGAGAATCGTGGCCTTGATCGGGGTTTCGATCCCCAATTTCTTCCTGGGCATGATCCTGATCATTATATTCGGAGTTCTCTGGTTGCGCCCCTGGGGCTCGGGAGGCTTCGTTCCCCTTACATCGAGTGTATCGGGCAATCTATTGCGGATGATCCTCCCCGCAATTGCTCTAGGAACCTCTTTCTCGGCAATTGTAATGCGGATGATGCGTTCGGCAATGCTGGACGTGATGAGTCAGGATTACATAAGAACTGCAAAAGCAATGGGCGTGAAATGGAGCAATATGCTTCGGCGGGATATAATAAAAAACGCTCTTATTCCAGTTGTTACTGTAATTGGAAATTCCGCCGGTTATCTCCTTGGAGGTTCAATTGTCACTGAAACTATTTTTCGCCTGCCGGGGGTTGGAAGACTTGTCATAAGTGGAGTATTCCGCCGAGATTTTCCCGTAATTCAGGGAGTAGTTCTAACTATCGTAGTGATAAGAATTCTGATAAACCTTGGTGTGGATATCTCTTACGCCTTTCTGGACCCCAGAATTCGATTTGGAAGTTCCAAGCAAAAATAGAAACTTAATGGAGGATAGAACATGAACGAAGGGAAAGAAGAATCCGTAGCGGAACTTGGACTGCGCCAGCACCGCAGCCTGCTACAGGAATTCTGGAAAAACTTCAAAGGAAACAAGCTCTCTCTGGTCGGTGGGATAATAATAATATTTTTTGCCATCATAGCGGCACTTGCTCCTTTCATAGCGCCTTACAATCCGGTTGAACATTTTGGTGCAGCAGCCGGCCATCATCCCCTTGCTCCGCTCTCTCATGGTGAAGAAGGAAGGTTATTTATATTCGGAACGGACAAATTCGGTCGCGATATCTTCTCAAGAGCGGTTTTTGGCTGCCGAACGATGCTACAACTAGCTGTCGGGGCTGTTGCTGTATCTTTTTTACTGGGTGTTATTATGGGCTCCGTAGCGGGATACAACGAAGGGACCTGGATTGATGAAATAATAATGCGGATCGTGGATGTTATGCTGTCTTTCCCGACTTTGGTTTTAGCGGTAGCTTTGATAGGAGCTTTTGGGATCGGCAAGATGAAGATCGGACCATTAACTATAAGCAATCTCCTGAAAATTATGATTGTTATAGCAATTACTTATTCCCCTCGATTTGCCCGGGTTATGAGGGGGGTTGTCCTTCAGGAGATGGGGGAAGATTACGTCAGTGCGGCAAAAATTTCCGGTGCTTCTGATTCCCGGATAATAGTGAAAGAGGTGTTCTTAAATACTATTCCCCCTATAATGGTCCAGGCGTCGCTAATGATGGCCACTACTATTCTCACTTCTGCGTCTCTGAGCTTCCTGGGGCTGGGATTACAACCTCCACGCCCGAGTCTTGGTATAATGCTGAACGAAGCCAGAGGATACCTTTTTTTAGGGGCATGGTGGTACGCACTTGTACCGGGCGTTCTTATTTCACTGATAATTCTCGGTTTCAATTTAATGGGTGACGGGTTGAGAGATTCACTTGATCCGCGACAGGCCAGACAAACGAGAAGATAAATAAAATGAGCCCTAAATTACTTAAATTAGACAATCTTATAACTCAGTTTCATACAGAAGACGGAACGGTAAAGGCCGTTGATGGAAACACGCTGGAGCTGGAATCCGGCGAGACTCTCGGAATAGTAGGTGAATCCGGTTCCGGCAAAACCGTTACCGCACTTTCCATTATGCGGTTAATCGAGAACCCCGGGGAAATCAAACATGGAGCCATAAATTTTAAGGGAGAAAATTTGATGGAAAAATCGGATGAAGAAATGAGGGAAATAAGGGGGAATGCCATCAGCATGGTTTTCCAGGACTCCCTTAGCTCATTGAATCCGACGCTAACCATCGGGGAACAAATCAAACGAGTTCTCAGGTTTCATAAATCGGGTCTTAGCGGACAGGAACGGACCGAAAGAGCAATCGAACTCCTCGATACAGTCGGGATTCCCGATGCTGAAAAGCGAGCATCCAACTACCCACATGAATTTAGCGGAGGCATGAGACAAAGAGCACTGATAGCTATGGCCATCTCCTGCTTCCCCGAGATATTAATTTTGGACGAGCCAACCACCGCCCTTGATGTGACCATAGAGGCTCAAATCTTTGAACTCGTGGATCAGCTTAAAGCCGACTACGGAATGGGCACAATTCTAATCACACACGACCTTGCAGTAGTCGCTAATTCATGCAGCAGGGTTTTAATCATGTACGCGGGAAATATCGTGGAGAAGGCGAACGTGCTGGAGCTCTATGAAAGCCCTGCGCACCCTTATACGCGAGGTTTACTTGAATCCATTCCCGACCTTGACACCAAACCAAAGACTGAGCTTCCCTCTATTCCCGGAGAAGTGCCGGATTTGATTGAACTACCGAACGGTTGTAATTTTAACCCGCGCTGTAAATTTGCAAAGGATTTTTGTCAGAAAGAAATTCCATCTCTTGAAAATCTCGACTCTAACAGGGCAGCCGCCTGTTTCAGAGTAGACGAAATATGGTGAGCCTTTATGAACAACAAAAAAGATAACGGCAAAGAAGAACTATTACGTATTTCTAATCTGAAAAAATACTTCCCGGCCAGCGGTGACTGGTTCGCCCAGATGTTTGATAAAAGACAGGTTAAGGCCGTAGATGGCGTCAATCTAAATATACCAACTGGCGACACTCTGGGCCTAGTCGGCGAATCCGGCTCAGGCAAGACCACTACAGGGCAAGTTATCGTTCGTTTGCTGGACCCTACGGAGGGAAAAATTGAGTATAAAAACCAAGACATAACTGAATTAACCGGAAAGAGGCTGAAAAACCTTCGACAGGAAATCCAGATGATCTTTCAGGACCCAAGCTCTTCCCTCAACAGAAGAAAGACAGTGGGCCAGATGGTAAGCGAGCCCCTGAAGATTCACAATATCGTTGATCGAAACAAACTGGAGGAAAAACTTGGAGAAGTCGTAGAATCAGCGGGATTATCCAAACGCTTTTTAAACAGATACCCGCATGAAATGTCAGGCGGACAGAGACAGAGAGTCGGAATAGCACGGGCTCTGGCAGTCGATCCAGAATTCGTCGTCTGTGACGAACCGGTGACGGCTCTGGATGTTAGTATTCAGGCACAAATACTAAATCTCCTGATGAATCTGCAGAAGGATTATAACTTAACCTATCTCTTTATCGCCCACGATCTCAGCGTGGTAAAACACGTCAGCGATCGTATCGCAGTAATGTACCTCGGCAATATCATGGAAGTATCCGATAGCGAGACCCTGTTTGACAACCCAAAACACCCCTACACTCAGGCCCTGCTGTCAGCAGTACCAAAAGCGGATCCGAAATCTCCTCCAAGAGAAGTACTGAAAGGAGAAATACCAAGCCCGATAGATCCCCCTTCGGGTTGCCCTTTTCACCCTCGCTGCCCCAGTAAAATCGGCGAAATCTGTGAAGAAAACAACCCCGAACAGATTAAAGTGGAACATAATAGCCTGGTTTCCTGCCATCTTTACCCTGAATAAGCCACGCTATTATTGCCGATTATAGTAATTTCGACTCGAGAAATCTTCGAACCACTAACACGGTCCTTTGTCTAAATCGCCCCAGGAAAATAGAAGATTCAACTACTCTCCTGGTATTTAACCAATGCATTTTAATTCGACACAAAACAGTTCTGGCCACGAGAATCAGCTACGACAGATTCATGTTAATACAGGATAAATCCAGACCAAAATGATGTCTAGAAAACCTCTCAACAGGAATAATATATAATAGACCTAAATGGAGGTGCTGACAGGAATAATTGCTGGAAGATTGGGCTGCGGAAATATCAAAAGAATTTTTAGAAAAGCTAAAGAAGAAATGAATTCAGGTAAATAGAGTTTGAATTAATTAACTGGATAGAGGAGGAATAAATGGAAGAAATCACTTTTAACGGGCTGGAGAATATCGGTTTAATTGAAGAAGGAGATGATCTGGTTCAGAGGATAGTAGATACATGCGCCGATGAAGGGCTAGAGATTCAAGACGATGACGTCATTGTCATTACTTCCAAAGTCGTTTCAATGTATGAAGGAAGGTATGTCGATCTTTCGGATGTCGACCCGGGCTTAAGAGCGAAAACGATAGCCAAATCCACCGGTATACTTCCGGAAGAAGTGGAATTAATTTTGCAGGAATCAGAAGTAGTTGCATCGCTTCCCGTCAGCAAGTTCGGGAAAGATTATATCCTGGAACAGGCCGAGAATAAAGATAGGGCTAGAGAAGCGCTGGAGGACCTTCCAGCCATGCTGGTGACCAAGAGAAACGGGAGACTCTGTACCAATGCAGGAGTTGATCGGTCTAACTCTCCGGAAGGAAAGGCCACATTGTTGCCCGAAGAACCCAACAAGAGCGCGAAAGAGATCAGGGAGAGGATAAAGGAAATTACGGGCAAGGAAACCGCTGTAATTATCACGGATTCAGAGGTGAGCATCAGGGCAGGCGAGACGGATAATGCCATCGGCTGTTCTGGAATTAATCCCGTCGAGAGCGACTTTGGCGCTGATGACTTATTCGGAACGCCAAAATTTGGTGGGGTCGACCTAAAAGCAGATGAGATTGCCGGCGCAGCCGCTCTGCACTTCGGTCAGACATCGGAAAAAGTGCCAGTAGTCCTTGGCCGCGGCATAAATTACCAGAAGGGCGGAAGAACCGAAAAAGACTCGGAAATGGTGAAAAGGGGATTAAAGGAGGCCGTCCTTTCAAGTCTGCACCTCGATCTCCTAAAAATGCTGCCGGATTGAATCCGCGCTTGCTGGACCATTAAAACTTCTATCCAAACACGCAGAATACCCCGGCCTTTGGCCGAAGAAGAATTCTTAATCTGGTAATCAACTAAGAGTTATGACTGCGAAGGCATCAATCGTGGATAACACTACCCCATAAGGTCGGGGTTATAAAATTAAATTTAAGCGTTTTTGTACTATGTAAAGTCAGTTTTTTTCTCACAAAAAAATATCGGCTGATGAAGCCCACGAGAAGTACGGTTATTGATTTTTAAAAAAACCGAAGAAATTGTAAGGAAGGGTTTCCTGGCTCCCCGGGCTGGACTTGAACCAGCAACCTACCGGTTA
>CAZRDU010000007.1:8744-31488 GCA_964599005.1 uncultured Thermotogae bacterium | reverse complement strand
GCGGACGACCTGAAACTCGCCGGACTTGCCTCCATGGAAAGTGAGTGAATTTAAGCTTCTGTTAGGGACCAAAAACCCGGGAAAGGTCAGGGAAGCAAAGAAGATATTGACGTTTCCCGGGCAAGATTTTGAATTGATTTCCTTCCAGGAAAAAGATTTTTCCGATGTGGAAGAGACCGGGGAAACTTATCTGGAAAATTCCCTGGAAAAAGCCCGGAAGATAAGTAATGAGATGGGGGTGCCGGTGCTTAGTGACGACTCCGGCCTGGAGGTATCCGGGCTCAACGGAGATCCCGGAGTTCACTCTGCCAGGTTTGCCGGTCCTGATTCTTCCGATAGAGAAAACCTCAGTCTGCTCCTGGAAGAACTGGGCGAGAGCGATGATCGCGAGGCAAAGTTTGTAACCGTGGCCACGTTGTTCATTTCTTCTGCGGAGAGATACGTAACTCGAGGGGAACTGGACGGTAGAATTATAGATGAACCCAGGGGAAATTCCGGTTTTGGGTACGATCCAATTTTCGTTCCAAACGGATACGATAAGACGCTGGCTGAGCTCGGAGGGGAAGAAAAGAACAGGATAAGTCATCGGAGAAAAGCGCTAGAAAAAATGAAAGAAGAAATAAGAGGGATTATCAGGAGTAGCAGGGCGGGGTAGGTTCAACCTGTTCATAAGCCTGGCTTTACCCGATTTTTAGGATGATAATATGTCCATTAGATTAATTTTTCTCTTTACAGCCCTTCCCCTGATTGAAATATATCTCCTGGTCAAGGTCGGTACTGCCATCGGAGTGCTACCAACAGCGCTCGTCGTTGTAGGAACAGGAGTAGTGGGGGCAATGCTGGCCCGAAGGGAAGGTGTGTCAGTCTTTAGAAGGATGAAAGAAAAATTGGGCAGGGGCGAGCTGCCGGCGGATGAGCTCGTTGATGGGGTGATTTTGCTGGTATCCGGCGCTTTTCTGCTGACGCCGGGGATCGTGACTGATATTCTGGGAATAGCCGGATTAATTCCTTTCTTTCGTAAGGGAGTTAGGGCATACGGTAGAAGCTGGTTCAAGAGAGAGTGGGATTCCAAGCAAAAATCTTACATTGATGTTGAAGACAAAGATCAGAGCTAGCAGTAGTGCTGGATGCCTCCGAGAAAAATGACAAGGTTTTTACCCCTTTAATTCTTTTCCCCCGCAAACTGTTTTGCTCCCTCCTGAGTTATCAAAATTGGAAAACTTCCGTCGAACCATGGTTACGACCCCTCTGGCTCACTGATTTAACCGGTAATTATGCAATCTAGAATGAATCTTTAGCCCTGGTAAAGGCTGAAGGCGGTTTATACTAGCGAAAACTCGCGTATGGTGAAAAAGTAAGGTCTAATAACTCTTTAAGAGGAACCCTTCGTTCTGATTGCTGCTCAGTCTCCGTCCGAGCCAATAGATTAAAATTATATAAGAGGCCAGAGCCAGTGGCGTAACTTGAGGCAGATTAATTTGTGCAAACGGCAACGAAGAGAGCTTTTTTATGACACCCTGAAAAATAAAAATTGTTTGTTCTTCAAGCCAGATCAACCCGGAGAAAAGTGGAATGAAATTCCCAATAGTTAGTGATAAAATACCCAGATAGAGTACTGCCGTTACCCCGGGAATTGCAACGAGATTTACCAGCGGAGCCCATGGATGAGCCTGGTGAAAATGGACTGCCAGAACGGGTCCAACTCCGATTTGTGCTGCAAGAGAGGCCGAGAGAATTCCGCGCAGGTAATCCGGTTTTAAAGGAAGTTTGGTTTTTATTGGCTGAAAGAAAAAAGCGATTGCAAATGTCGCGCCAAAGCTTAACTGGAACCCTACTGTACTAACGGTCTCAGGGTTTAGTAAAACGAGAATTAGCGCTGCAGCCGCCAGAGCTTGATAACGATCGTACCAGTCATCAAGAATGTATCCGGTTCTCTTGAGGAGGACGTGAGCACAGCCGAAAAGATAGATAAGAGAGGCTCGCAACAGCGGGAGTTTGAAGCCGACGATAAGAAGATAAAGGAATACGATAGGTAAGCTGAAAAGGTAGATCTTGCTTTTACTCAAACCAAGCTTTGTGGCAATCCACCAGCTGACCCCGAGAATTATCCCCAGATGCAAACCACTTGCAGCCAGGAGGTGAGCGAGTCCCGCACTGGTAAAATATCTTTCCTTTTCTTCCCCCAGTACATCTCCTGCGCCGAATAATAACGCTTTGAGGAAATCCCCCCTGTCGGAAAAAAGATTCTCGATTCTCCTGGAGATTTTTTCCCTTAAAAACCAGCCCAGTTCCAGGATTGGGTTTGCTATACCCTCCTTCGATTCATTGATTTGACCTGAGTAAACCACGCCCCAGACCCCCTGTTTTCGAAGGTATTCCCGGTAATTGAAATCGTCGAATGTAGTGGGAGTTTCAAATTTTCCGGAAATGGTTAACTTGTCCCCGTAGTCTACCTCTTCCCCTCGGTCGGAATTCAGATAAATTTTCAGCTTTCCGGGATACCTTTCCGGGTTTAAGGTGAATTCCGTGCTCTGTTCCGTTGCAACTGGATAATTAACTACCTTTCCTTCCACGCTCTCAAGGTTGTTTAACTGCGAGTATAAACTGAGGGGGTTGAAGTACCTCGAACCGTAGTAGAGAACACCGAGAAAGAATAATCCCGTAACGATCAGAATAGTACTACCCGCAGTCTCCGTATATTCAAAAATAATAAAAAACCACAGGGAACTCCCAATTCCGATTATAGGCAATAAAGCTAAGGTTTTTATCCCCAGGATACTGGCACAGATAACCCCAAATGTAAAAGACAAAAAAACTACAGCTAAAGGTCGTCTTCTCATGGAATCTTCTGGGTTTAGCCCTGATGGTTTATGTTACCGGAGTAAAACTCTCGAGTCGCTTGATTGAGGGTACGCTACGAATTAATTGTCCCTGGAAAACAAAATACTATCATCGCAGTTAAAGTTTATATTGGTTTTTTGTTCATTGTAGCTCTATCTGGCCTTTTTGCAACAGTTTTCCCGGAAAGATTGAGATTAGCCGTTATCCGCCCGGTTGTTCTGGGTGTTAATGCTCAATAAAATCTATCAAAGGAGTGATGAGTGTGGAAAGAATAGAAAAACTGCGAGTTCAACTCGAAGAGATAGGTGACTATCTTTGACCTGGATAAAATAAAAGGGGAACTCGAGCAGCTGCGGGAGGAGATGAATGAGCCCGATTTTTGGGATAACCCGGAAAAGGCAAAGGCAAAGTCCAAATTAGCAAACAGAAAAGAGGAAAGGATAAAAACCTTTAAGGGGCTGTCGGAGGAGCTCGAGGACATAGAGGTTTTGTATCAGCTGGCAACGGATGAAGGGAACGAGGAAGAGCTGGAGGAACTGGAAGAAAGGCTGGAGGAGTTAGGCCAGCGCATGGACTCTTTCCAGCTCGAGTTATTCATGGACGGAGATTTTGACGACAAAAATTGCTACCTTGGTATCAATGCCGGGGCCGGAGGGACCGATGCCCAGGACTGGGCCGGTATGTTGCTTAGAATGTACACACGGTGGCTTGAGAGGAAGGATTTTGACTATCAGTCCCTCGGTACGAGCGAAGGTGAAGAAGCCGGGATCAAAAGCGCCACTCTGGAAGTCGAAGGTAAGTGGGCTTATGGATACTTAAAGGCCGAGGCGGGTGTTCACCGTCTTGTCAGAATATCACCGTTTGATTCGGCCGGAAGGCGGCATACTTCGTTTGCTTCCGTCAGTGTTACACCCCAGTTTGAAGATGATCTGGAGGTGGAGCTGGACGAGAACAACCTTCGTGTCGATACCTATAGAGCCAGTGGGGCCGGAGGCCAGCATGTCAACGTAACGGATTCCGCCGTTAGGATTACTCATGAGCCCACTGGTTTAGTGGCCACCTGTCAAAACGAGAGGAGCCAGCATAAAAACAAAGAAACCGCCATGAAGATCCTTAAATCTCGGCTTTACCAGTTGAAAATGGAAAAACGAGCCGAAAAAATCGAGGAGATTCAGGGTGAAATGAAGGAAATAGAGTGGGGCAGCCAGATTCGTTCCTACGTGCTGCATCCCTATCAAAAAATCAAAGACCACCGCACGGAAACCGAAGTGGGGGATACCGATTCCGTTCTGGATGGGGAAATAGATCCGTTTATCCAGGCCTACTTAAAAGAGAGTTGATTATTACCTGTGTTAAGCGGTACTGCCCTGGTAGCTGTAAATATTGAACTCTGATTAAAAAACACATTTGTTTCATCAGCTGGAGGACCTCTTCGTGTAAGAGAGCAGAAAATCGTATCAGGGTGGCCTGATTCAGTTAATTACTTCGTATCAAGTGAGGTTAACCGGTCGATCCCCCCAGGGGGTGCCCTGGGGCTTCCTCGGAAAGTTTTGGTGAAAACTTGACGAATTAACAATTCGTTTAGCGCCTACTGATTTATATACAGAAGACTCGTACGCTATTTGTTATCTTGCAAAATAGCGTGCTGTTAAATATAATGATTCTCAACCAAGCCATTTAAGTCTTTCTCTTTTTCAGGCTTTTAACTGGTTAATCCACCGAGGGTGGTTGATTTGGATAGTCTCTGGCAGTATATCGTCCAGCGTGTCGGGTCCACAATTCCTATGTTGTTGATTTTGATTACAGTGGTGTTTTTAATTTTGCGAGTCATCCCTGGTGATCCAGCACAGGCGATGCTGGGGGGGCGTAACGTGTCCGCGGAATACATCGAGCAAGTTCGGGAAAAAATGGGACTTAACAAACCGATACCACAGCAGTTCATCGATTACGTGGGTGGATTATTGCGAGGAGATTTTGGTACTTCCTTCAGAACGGATAGACCGGTTTTACATGAGTTGATGTTGCGGGTACCGGCGACGCTCGAACTGGCCTTCTACGGGATGGCGATTGCTCTGTTGCTCGGGGTTTCGACTGGTGCATGGGCCGCAGTTTACAGCGATACTTTTATTGATCACGGCCTGCGAATATTTCATATTGGTGCATTCGCGGTTCCGCTATTCTGGATGGGTTTGATGTTTCAGATTATTTTTGCCGTATTTCTGGGTTGGTTGCCAGTAGGCAATAGACTTAATGCCCTCTCAATGGCTACTTTTGATCCGATAACGAGATTTTACACCCTCGATGCTTTGATCAAAGGGGATTTTCAATTGTTCTGGGAAGCGCTCAAACACCTAATTCTGCCCGCTCTTACGCTTGGAATCATCCAGGCCGGGTTGCTTGGCCGGATGACGAGGGCAAATATGCTGGAAATCCTTGATAAGGATTACGTAAAAACGGCAAGATCGAAAGGTTTGAAGGAAAGACTTGTTATTTACAAACACGCCCTCAGAAATGCCCTGATACCGATTTTGACGGTCTTTGGTCTTCAATTTGCTATCCTGATCGGAGGGGCCGTGCTAACGGAAACGATTTATGCCTGGCCGGGAGTGGCAAGGTTCTTGATCACAAGTGTAAACGCGCGTGACTTTCCTTCGATTCAGGGAGCAATAGTCATGATAGCGATATTTATCACTACCATTAACCTGATAGTAGACATAATATACGCTCAAGTTGACCCGAGGGTGAAGTACTGATGCTTTTCTTTCGCAAAACTTTTTCAGGCTTGTTTGGAAAGTTAAAAAGAGCGATGGGTCGGCAAAAGCTGCTGGCGGTCGGTACGACTGTAGTAGTAATTTATTTGCTCGTTACGATACTGGCCCCCTGGATCGTTCCCTATGATCCGGTCGAATACCGTTCGGCACCGAGATTGGCACCACCTTCGCTCGCCCATCCGATGGGTACGGATCAGCTTCAGCGTGATCTGTTCTCCCGCGTTATAGCCGGGGCAAGGGCTCCGATAATAGTTGCTTTTGGATCCATTGCCCTATCGATGAGTGCGGGAACTCTATTTGGATTAATCGCGGGTTTTGTCGGCGGCGCACTTGATCGTGCCTTTTCCCTAACTATGGATGCCCTGTACTCTTTTCCCTCGATAATCCTGGCAATAGTTCTGGTATCGGTACTGCAGCCCGGTGTGGACACTATGATCCTGGCTATATCCGTGGTCTATATACCGACCTACTTTCGGGTTACCAGGAGTGAAGTGTTGACTATAAAAGAGGAAACTTTCATTGAGGCCGTAGAAGCTATGGGGGCAAGCCGGATCCGTATCATATTCAAACATATCGCCCCCAATGTGGTAAATGCCATCATGGCTGTTTCATCGTTTAACATAGCTGATGCCATTCTTACGGAAGCTGCTCTGGCTTACCTTGGTTTCGGTCTGCCGCCCCCGACGCCGGATTGGGGGTTCGACATTCAAAACGGTCAGAAGTTCCTCCAGGCCGGTTACTGGTGGTTGGTGACCTTCCCCGGCCTTATGATAGTCTTTCTGTCGCTTGGTTTTGGTTTGGTCGGAGAAGGGATCAGTGACCTGCTCAACCCAAAAAGGCAACAGCAAAAATTTGGGTAGGTCAGTTTTTGTCACTTAATAGGTTTGTTAAAGAAGAAAAGCGGTCCTGGCAAATGTATCCCGCGAAATGAAGATTCCGGCGGTGGTGTAACCAGGTGTGGTACTCCCGTATCTTGAGATACCGAATTTTCCTTTCCTCCAGATATATTTTTGCAAACATTTTGGTTTCTGCACGGAGATTTGCTTGATCCTTTAGCGTATATGGTGTTAAACTTATTTTTGTCAAGAAACACTGGGAATACGGTTTCAATAAGTTTAGTTCTCTATCTTTTTGGAGGTGATACCGGAAAACTTAAGGATGGGAGTTTTGATAATTTAGTTTTTGTTTTAGACCCAAATCAAGGAGGGTTAAAAATATGAAGAAACTTACTATTTTCGCTCTGGTCGCAGTACTGGCAATAGGTTTTTCCGTGGTTGGTCTTGCAGCCGGTGGCCCGGATACGCTTGTAATTGGTACGACGGATCGTGTTACTCAGTTATCCCCGGCAAATTCATACGATCACTATAGCTGGCACGTACTGAGGATGCTGAGTGATTCCTTGCTCAAAATTAAGCCGAAAAGCACCGAAGTTGGTCCTGCACTGGCAAAGGACTGGGAAGTTGGACCGAAGGCCAAAGTTTATACATTCCATTTAAGAGAAGACGCTACGTTTACCAACGGCGACAAGGTTACCGCGGAAGACGTAAAATGGTCCTTTGAGCGAGCTATGAAGCTCGACGGGCCCGAAGGTGGAGTCTTCCTTGTCGGGGATCCGATAGATAAGATGGAAGTCGTCGACGAGTATACCTTAAAGGTTACTCTGGTGGAACCCAACGCTACATTCCTCAAACGCGTTACCGGTCAGGTAGGGCCCGCTCTCGTCTGGAATAAGAACGGCACTCCCGCCGACGAATTTGCGAAGGGTGAACTGGTTGGTGTCGGGCCTTACAAGCTGCAAAAATATCAGCCCAACCAATCGGTCATTTACGAAGCCTACGATGATTATTACGGCGGAGCGCCGAAGATGAGTACGGTAATTGAGCTGAAATACTCCAATAGTACCGGACTCCGTACCGCTCTGGAAGCGGGAGATATCGACATTGCTTTCCGGACGATGAACCCGGTAGACATTGAAGAGTTAGAGAAATCGCCTGACTTCAAAACTCAACATACTCCGAATAGTCCAAGTGTCAGGTACATGCTGTTCAACGTGACTAACGAAGTATTCAAGGACGAGCGAGTAAGGCAGGCAGTTACTTATACGGTAAACCGGAAATTGATTGCGGAACAGGTTTTCAGTGGCCTTGCCGACCCGATTTACACCATGGTACCCAAGGGCTGGGTCGGACGAATGCCCACTTTCCCCGAACAGGACCTGGAGAAGGCGGAAATGCTCCTTGAATCGGCGGGCTACACTGCTGACGACCCGCTGGAAGCAACACTCTGGTTCACTCCGAAGCATTACGGAACTACAGAGGCAGACGTGGCAGCAGTTCTCCAGGGGAGTCTGAACGAGCTTGACAACCTGGAAGTTGAATCAAAGAGTCTGGAGTGGGGTGCTTACACCGAGCGCATGGCCAGCGGAGGATTTGGCATGTTCCTGCTCGGCTGGTACCCGGACTACCTGGAGGCAAGCAACTTCCTTGAACCCTGGACCACCGGTTCACCAGAAGGGCTCGGAACCTTCTTCAACCACCACCCGAATTACGACGCCTACAAGAAGATCATGAATACCGCCAAGTCCATTCCGGGTGCGGAAAGGAGAGGGACGCTGTATGAATCCGTTCAGATTCTCAGCGCACAGGACGTACCGTTTATCCCGCTCTGGGCTAACCTGGCTCAGGCCTACGTTGTTTACCAGCCCAACGTGGATAATATCTTCGTGGATGCCACTATGGACATTCGAATCTGGGATATTACTAAGAAGTAACCTTTTGGTAAATTAATTAGTTATTATGGGGTCGCTCCTTTCGGAGTGACCCCTTTTATTTTTGGCCAGACACCACCCCTAAAAATACCTTTCTCTAGTTTCGATGGGCAAACTGTCACCATATCTGAAGCACCTGTTCCATGAATGCTGGTTGAATTGCTCTGCCCTGTATGCCCCCCTGATTAATTGCTTGTTATCAGACTTTCCCTAATTCATACGTCCGCAAAATTACGCCTTTAGCTATGAAGAACTAAGCTCTGATAGCTACTCAGATCGTTAGCTTAGCGACAACGTATAATCCTTCCGGGAACCGAATCCAGATTTGCTGCGGCTACCCCTCTTAGAATCCTTGATGCTGAAAAGTAAGTGTTTCGAACTTTTGAGTTATATCTTTACGTTTTTCTCATAATATATTTTCAACAAAAAGGTGTTCGGTAAAATAATATTTAAGTTATCAGGTGAAATATCATCGAAACCATTCGATAAAATGATCTAGAAGTAAAATTTGTCAACATATAGAGCGTAAAAAGACGTTATATGGAGGGCTTGACAGTCCCGAATCGATTCGATACTATAGAATCGATTCGATATGAATAATTCAACGACGATTCAAGACGTTGCGAAAGAAGCCGGCGTAGCAGCCTCGACGGCCTCAGATGCTTTAAACGGAAAATCTCACGTCAGTGAGGAAACTAGATTGAAGGTGGTTCAGGCTGCTGAAAAGTTAGATTACAGGCCACACCCTGGAGCCAAGCATCTGTCCAGCGGCGTGGCTCAAAATCTGGGCCTGTTCGTATCAGCGACACGAGAGCACGTCTTTTCTTCGACAGGCTTTTTCAACAAACTGGTTAAAGGAATTCATGAGGCCGTTGAGGGGACGGATTACAGCTTATCCCTCCAGATGTCGGAAACGGAATCGGGTGCGCAGGATAAACTTAGATCGCTCGCCGGTTCGCGTTCTCTGGGGGGTCTTATTATTACTCACCCTACAAGGAACTCGGAACTGCTGGATATTCTGGAATCCAGTGACTTACCGTTCATCGTTCTTGGTCGCCCGGAAAGGGACGCCCTTTACGTCGATAATGACAACGTCGAGGTCGGGGAAGTTGCAACCGAGCACCTTATAGAGCACGGCCATGAAAAGATTGCATTTCTTTCCGGACCTTCGAGATTTACCTATGTAGAGGATCGCCTTAACGGTTATCGGAGGGCGCTCGAGTCAAACGGTTTGAAATTTGACGAAGACCTTATCTGGAACTCTGAACTTGTCGAGTCCGCGGCTTACAAAACAGTAAAAAGCAAAGCCAGGAAAAAGGAGTTTGGCGGGATATTCGTTGCCGGCGACGTCCAGGCAGTTGGGGCGATTCATGCTTTAAAGGACCTGGGTAAAGAAGTACCGGACGACGTCGGGTTGGTTTCCGTCTGTAACAGTCAGCTTACAATGCACTTTCATCCGTCGATAACCGCTGTTGACCTTCACGAATACTGGCTCGGAAACTGGGCGGCCGATAGGTTAATCCAGGAGATCGAAGGTGAAGACAGGGGTAGGCCGAAGGTGGTTGTGCCGGGTGATCTGATAGTACGTGAATCATGTGGTTGTCGACCGGAAGAACGGGACTAAAACCGACGAAGACCGAGAAATTATGAAAACGATTGGGTCAATAATTTCAACTTTTTTGAAAATAATTCAAGGAGGGTTGGTTAAATTTGAGTACTATGGCCGAAAGAAAGCTGGCTACTCCCCCGGTTCCCAAGCCAGAGGAAGGTAAAACCGTATTTGAGCCTGAAGGGACGGGGCCCGGAAACTGGGTGGGGGCACCAAAGGTGGTGTATGATTCGAAAGAAGGGAAATTTTACATGTATCACCGTGTGAGGAAACCTCTTGGGCAAGGCAGGGGCGTAAAAGCTCGGATATCCGTGAGCAAGGACGGAAGAAATTTTCAGGTTGTCACGGAGGGAACCAAAGAACAGCTCAACGCGGATAGTCTGGAAGCCGGTTCGATTATCAGGGACCCGGCCACGGGTAACTGGCGCCTCTATATAAGTTACCAGCCAAAAGGAAAGAGTAGCTGGCAGGTGGGAATGGTGGAAAGTGATTCCCCTGACGACTTCGATTTTTTGAAGCACAGAACTGTAATGTTGCCCGATGACTACGGTTTATATTCTCTAAAGGATCCAGCAGTTTACATAGTTGGCGGTCAGTATTATGCCTACGTTTCCGTGGATCAAGAAGGAAGATACGAAACCGTTGAGAGAAACGGAAAAGAAGTCCGGAGACCGCTGGGATTCGATTCGTCAGGACTTTTAACGAGCCCGGACGGTAAGTACTGGAGAGATTTTCGATACGTCCTCGAGTCCGGCAAAGGGGTCGCGGGTGAGCGTGGTCATTACAAAGCTAGACTTAATTCTCTAATCTGGTTGTCTCCTTTGTTTATCGGCTTCTTCGATGGCGGGGATACTTTTTATGACAACTTCGAGGAATGGGCCGGTATCGCGACGAGTCACGATCTCGAGAACTGGAAGCGTGTTTCCCGTGATGGCCCCTGGGTAAAGAGTCCTCATGGATGCGTTAGATACATGGATGCCATCAAACACGAAGGAAAAATATATTATTACTACGAATATACGAGAGAAGACGGCAGCCACGAAATTAGAGTAAGCGTGGAAGGACTTGGGTAAATACCGTGAGGTCAGGAAAGCACGGGTTTATATTCCCTGTTACTCCCGGGAGGGGGGTCAAAAGTGAAAAAAACTGATTATCTACTGTTCTTCCCGTTTTTTGCGATGGTGCTGATTTTCCTGGTGTTTTTCATTGCCTGGACTGCCGGAGTTTCTTTCTCCGACTGGGTAGGAGTATTTCCCTCTTATAACTTTGCGGGAGTGTCTGCTTACAAGGGGGTAATAGGTCTTTCCAGTTTTCAGAGAGCTTCGATAAATACCCTGGTATTCGTTGGGGCCGGGGTTCCATTGCTTATTGCTTCCGGAATGCTGGTTGCAATAACAATTGACCTTCTCCCGAGAGGTACTGCCAGCTCGATAATGAAGACCATTGCCATACTTTCCTTCGGTCTTGCCCAGGCGATTACCGGTGTTCTCTGGGGCTGGATCTTCAACCCCTCTCAGGGAGTGGTAAATTCTGTGCTTGATTCGATGGGCCTGGGTGCAATATCTCAGTCGTTTCTAACTGATCCCTATTTAGTCATTCTGGCCCTGTTGATAACGCTAATCTGGAGATTTAGCGGATATACCGGCGTCGTCTTCTACGGGGCAATTAGTTCCGTTCCCGCTTCCCACAGAGAGGCCGCCAGGATAGATGGGGCGTCGATATTCCAAATATATCGTTACGTACTTTTCCCCGAGATTAAGGGAATTATCCTGATGTTTTCCCTGCTGTTGAGCATGATGGTTATCAAAACGTTCGGGATTATCTGGACCATGACAGGTGGGGGACCAGGTGTTTCTTCGATGATCTTCCCCGTATTAATTTACAGAAGGATGTTTTCGGCCTTTAACTTCGCTCAGGGGGCAGCCGCTGCCATGATATTTTTGGCCATAATAATGTTATTTGCCGTGCCGTATATCTATTTCCAGTACAGGGAGGGTGAGCTGTAGTGCTAAATATCAAATGGAGTTACGTGATAGGTGGGTTGCTTGCTATAATTCTCGCCGGCTTCTTCCTCTTTCCCTACTGGACTGCGGTTATTACGGCAACTAAGCCACCTTTAGAGATAAGGACCACGAACCCGCTTATACCAGGATCCGAACTGGTCTTTTCGTACGCCAAGACAGCCTGGAACATGGTAAACGGTTCCTATCTTACTTCTTTGAGAATTGCCCTTACCTCGATGCTAATTAGCATAATAGTCGGTTCGATTGGTGGATATTATTTAAGCAAGGTCAGAGCGAGATATACCTTTTTGACCGTAATTATTCTTTCCATCGGAATATACCTGCCGTCTACCATGCGATTGGTTCCGCTGGTTAGAGTTGCGAATACGCTTAACCTGTTCGGAGTGCCGGAATATATCGGTCTGGCGATTGGAGGCGGCCAACTTCCTGTTGTGGTCTTTATCTTCCGGGAGTTTTATAACCGAGTACCGGATTCTCTAGTCGAGGCAGCGGAAATTTCCGGGGCTTCGCACTGGCAGATTTACCGCCACGTGATGTTCCCGCTTTCGCGAACGGCAGCTGTATCTGCCGGAATAATTGGTTTTACCGTTGGCTGGAACAATTTGATCTTGCCTCTCGTTCTTACTTCCGGAGGTAAAGGGAGGCCAATAATGGCTCAGGTTGATTTGATGTCCAGGGCTTCAGCCTGGGAAATTGGCGTCTGGAACTTACAGTTATCCGGCGCACTTTTTGCAATGATACCGATAGTGGTTATTTATATGGTTCTGCAGGAACAGATCGTTAAGGGTTGGACTGAAGGTGCGATATCAGGATAACCATGAAAAGTTATTTGGGCGGGTGTGTCCGTCACGTAGTGAAAAAGCAGAGCGTCGGGGGTGATAGAGGAAAATTAAGTTGAAAAATTGGGTTTGATTGCGAATTTACCGAAAACCACCACCAAATCAGGGGTGAAAAAATGAATAAATTTAACTTTTCGATTCGAAACGGAATTGTCGGTCTCTTAATTATGACATTGTTGATATCCGGATTTGCTCTTTCCACTGCTGCAAGCAGCCACATGGATGAACCGGAAATACCGGAAAGCATGAAGCCCGTACCGAAGGCTGGAACTGAAGTTGGAGAGAAAAAACTGGATATTTTGACCGGATGGGTCGCAGGAACCGGTAAGAAGACCCGTAAGCAGATCCTGGATACCGCGAAAAAGCTCTGGGATTTTGAAGTTTCCATAGAGGAAGGGACAAGCGGGCAGTTGCCACAGGTCGTGGCGAGCAGGGTCGCTGGTGGAAAAGCGGTTGACTTAGTCAGGATACCGCCAACCAGCGAAACGCAGGGGCTGGCCGGACAGGGCGTATTCATGGACGTTACGGATATCTGGAAGGATTACGGATTGGAAGATGTAATACCCGACTCCCTCCAGAGTCTCTATAAGTCAAACGGAAAATACTACGGCTTTCCCCAGGTAATCGAGGACCACAGTATGTTGTTTTACAATATCGAGGTGCTGGATGAAGCCGGAGCGGAGCACCCTCCTTACGAGACTTACGACGAATTCTTTGCCGCTCTGGAGAAAGTGAAAGAGAACACTGACTCTACTCCGATCGTGCTGGGCTTTAAGGAACCCAATGCCGCGCGCTGGATGTTCGGTAAAATCATCGTAGGAGCGGTTGGGCCATCAGGTTACGCGAAGATCGCGAATGGAAATGCCACTGTAGAGGACTGGGAAGAAGTTCTCGGTCTGGCGAAAAAGATCCTTTCCTACGCGAATAAGGACGTTTCCACGCTTAAATCCGGCTTTGGGCCACAACAACGGACCGCTGCAGGGGATGCGGCATTTACCAACGGCGGTACGTGGTTCGTCCCGATTTTCAACGAAGCGGGCGAACGGGGTGAAGTCTGGAATTACGCGCCGATGCCGGGTCCGGGCCAGAGTACCCTTTACGCCATGGTCTCTTCTTACTGGATCGGTGCCACGTCCAACCAGCCCAATAACGCCAAAGCGGTAGTGTACACCTCTCTTCTACCGAAGGTGCAGCAGGAAATGGCACTGACAAAACAGGCGGCGCCGGCCAGAACGGACGTAGAGGTTCCGGAAGATAAAGCAACTGCCGGTACCCTGTATCAAATCAACCAATTGAAGACGGCGGATGCGGTAGTACCTACGTTTGACCTTATTATCCCGTCCGGACTGGGGACGCAGTTTGAAGACGCTCTCATGAAGTTCATATCTCAGAGGAACGTGGAGAAAACTGCAAAAGAACTGGTCAGAATACAGAATAATAATAAGGACAAATACAAAGCCAGTTATTCTTTTTAAACCGGATAATTAGATGGAGTTCGAATTGTTAACTTTTTCACCGGTTGCCCCGATGGTAATTCGGGGTGACCGGTGTTGTTTTTCCTCTAAGTAAAACTGATTATTTGTGTTCCATAATTCTCTGCTGGAGATAATAAACTCCATAATTTGATGGAGACGGAGGTTAGTAGACATCCATGTCCAAGGGGGGTTAGAGAATGAACGTCCTCGTTATAGTGGCCGATAGTCTCCGGACTGATTACATTGGCACTTACGGATCAGAAGTTAATACGCCCAATATAGATAGGCTGGCCGAGGCCGGGGTTAAGTTTAATAGAGCATACAGCGAAAATTTGCCGACGTTACCCACACGACGATCCTGGTGGACCGGGAAATTCCACTTTCACGAGGCGGGATGGGGTCCGTTTGCAGAGGACGACTATTTGCTGGCAGAAGTGCTCTGGGATCAGGGTTTCAACTCCGGGTTGATAACGGATACCTATCATATGCATAAACCCGTATATAACTGTGGCAGGGGTTTTGATACGACGGTTTTCATTCGCGGCCAGGAATACGACCCCTGGGTCAGGGAGGCGAGCGATCTAGCCCCGGTGGAGGAATCGGAAATCCATCGTTTAAAACACGGGGACGGGCGAGAAAGCGATGAAGTCTGGAAGGAAAGGTACGAGCAGTACTTGAAGAACAGGAGTTTGTACAGGGAAGAGGAGGATTATCCCCTTGCCAGAGTCGCAAGGGAGGCGACCGATTGGCTGAAACGCAAGGCGACCGATCATCAGCGTGATTTCTTTCTCTGGGTTGATATGTTTGACCCGCATGAGCCGTGGGACCCGCCCGAACCGTATCGGTCAATGTATAAAGATCCCGGATACGAAGGACAGGATATCGTTGATCCTGTTCCGGGATCCGTAGAAGGGTATATGACTGAAGCAGAGGTAGAAAATACGAAAAACCTCTATGCCGGAGAAGTAACTTTTGTCGACAAGTACGTGGGGGAGATATTAGATACACTGCGAGAACTGAATCTTCACGAAGATACGCTGGTGTTATTTACCAGTGATCACGGCGAACCCTTCGGGGAACATGGCTACATTAGAAAGGCGAGACCGAAAAACTACGAAAATTTGATAAAGATACCCTGGATAATGAAAACTCCGGATGGTCGCTGGGCCGGTAAGGAAGAGGACGCTATTGTCCAGACTGTCGACCTGATGCCGACGCTTCTGGACCTGATCGGGATCGAGTCGGACGAGCTTACGCTCGAATTCACGGAACCGAAACAATCCGGGGAGACGGAGAACATCTTTCCCCAGGATTTGACCAGCAAGGCGACTCGGCAGTCACTTGGCGGTAAGTCACTCGTTCCTCTGCTGGATGGAGAGATCGATAACATCAGGGATTATGCAGTTGGAGGTCATTATAACCGAGAATGGTACCTGAGAACGGAAAGATGGACTTATCTATTTCCTCTGGATGAGGACAAGGAGCCGGAACTTTACGACCGAGTCTCTGACCCCGGGGAGCAAAATAACGTTATCGAGGACAACCCGGAACTTGCCAAGAATCTTGAATTAAGCTTAATGCGTTCCGTCCATTCGTTGAGAAAGCAAACCGATTAGGTACATCGTTTTTGTGATGGGGCAATAAATTGGAAATCACCAGTCCGGAAGTTATCTGGTTCTTCTTTCAGGCGATAATCCTGGGAATTTCAATTATCGGGCTGGATTGGGATGCGCGCCACGAGGGTTTCTCGGTTCCCTTTAGACTTGTTGCGAGCGGGGTCCTGATAGTGACAACTATATTCTTTGGAGCTGCCGGTCCTCTGGTCGTTATAATATTATACTGGTTTTATTCCCGGCGCTTTAGAAAAAGCTGATGTGCATTTGCTTGGGATAGTAAGGTTAGAAATTCGGAGTTTCTCTTGAAACTACAAATTGTTATAAACAAAGAAAGATCCGGCTCTCGAAAAGGTTTTTTAGCTTCGTTAGAACTCTTGAGCTTAAAGATTTTTCCCTGGATTTCTCTGTAAAGCCCCCCCTTTGATCTTTAAACTGTCCCTTCGTAGTACAGGTCAGTAAACCCAGTGCATTCGAATAGACGGGATTCTCTATCACGTCAATTATTCCCCTGATATCCTGATCCGGCGATCCGGGTTGAAACCTCTCCTCGAAGTTTTCGTTTAGAAAGTCGGTTAGGCCCGTTAATTTACTGCTTCCTCCGGTTACATGTATTCCATATCGGGTTAAGTCGCCGAAGCCTCTTTCGTAAATATCGGAAAGAAGCAACTCGAAAATTTCCTCGAGTCTTGCGGACAGAGCTTCCACGCTATCCCGATCATCTTTTTCTTCTGCTTTTTTGGCCTTCTCCGATGCTGAAGCCAGGGTTTTTCTCTCTTTTTTGTATTCGGAGAGGTCAGTTTCATGTTTGATTTTCCTTGCCTCCTCCCGGGGGATATTTAATTTTGCCGCTATGTCACCGGTAAGGTTCTTGCCGCCAAGTTGTCTGGTTTTGTGAAACTGCAGGGCTCCTCCTTTAAAAACGGATAAATCGGTCGTTTCCATTCCGAAGTCGACTATAATCCGGCCCCGTTTTAGTTTTTCTTCCGATAAAAGGAGGTGGCCAAGACATACGGGGGCTGGTAGAATATCAGCCTCCTTCAGGTCCGCCCGGCTGACGGTTTTCGAGAAATTCCTCCTCGACTTTTCGTCTATTGTGGCCAGAGTCGCGACCAGGTCCAGTCGTCTTGCTTCCAGCCCCAAGGGATCGGTCGAACCTTTCTGGCCGTCCAGGATAAAATCCCTCGGAATTACCGCGATCGGACTTTCGTGAATCCCGGGGATATCCGAACTTACCATGTCTTTCAATCTCTTGAGGTCTTCTTTCTTAACTATCCTGTCTCTTGAGGTGATGGAGACAGTGGCCTTTTTGACCGAAAAATTAATCAGATTGCCGCTGACCCCGAGGAAGAGAGAATCCGGGTCTTCAGAAGCCATTTCTCGGGCCCGACCTACTGCTTCCTTCAGCGATTCGCCGGTTTTACCCGGGTGGAAAATTTTCCCATTCCTGACTCCTTCGGTATCGCTTTTCCCGACTCCGGCCAGAGTAACTGCTTCCTCTTTCAACCCACCCAGTATTGCTTTCGTAGTATTGGAACCGATATCGATAGCTCCGATCAGGTTCATAATGGACTCCTCGTTCAGATAAATTATCACTGCAAAAAGGACTCTGTCAACTGGTAGATGGAAGGAAGGGAATGATAAATGATTAAGAGCACTCGGTTTCGTTGCAGCCCTGGCGTCCCTTCGATTATAATATCTTGTCTATTGTTAGTTCTGTCCTTCAAATTTTACTTAATAAAGAGGTATGATACGTATGTCCAAGATACGAGAAGTAACTGGTAGAGAAATACTTGATTCCCGTGGGAACCCGACCGTAGAGGCAGAAGTAGTCCTTGAAAACGGAGTCTGGGGTAAGGCAGCAGTACCTTCCGGCGCATCGACCGGTAAATTCGAGGCACTTGAGCTGCGAGACGAGGATCCGGACAGGTACGGCGGTAAAGGTGTAAGGAAAGCGGTAGATAACATCAACGAAGAGATATCCTATGCCCTCGACGGACTGGAACCTCTATGGCAGGAAAAAATCGACAACAAGTTACTGGAACTGGACGGTACCGACGACAAAAGTAATCTCGGGGCCAATGCTATACTGGGAGTTTCTCTGGCAGTTGCCAGGGCTGCCGCGAGTGACCTGGGTCTTCCCCTGTTTAAATACATCTCCGGGGTAACTCCAGCGAGCCTGCCAATACCCATGATGAACTTGCTCAACGGTGGAGAACATGCAGATAACAACCTGGACCTGCAGGAGTTCATGGTGGTTCCAGTTGGGGCTGGATGTTTCGGAGAAGCCGCGCGGATTGCATCGGAAGTTTTTCACGAACTGAAAGGTATACTCAATGAAAAAGGTATGCCCACCGCAGTGGGAGATGAAGGTGGTTTTGCTCCTGATCTCGACGACGAGGAAGAGGCATTGAGCCTTTTGGTTAAGGCAATTAGCGATTCCGGCTACGAACCCGGTGAGGACGTAGCAATAGCCCTGGATCCCGCCGCGAGCGAAATATACAGGGATGGTACTTACCATATAGGGGGTTCCAGTCTGGCTGCAAAGGATATGGTTGATCTCTACCGAGAATGGGTGGAGAGTTTTCCGATTATCTCAATTGAAGACGGTCTCGACCAGCAGGATTGGGATGGCTGGAAGTTAATGACGCAGGAACTGGGAGATAAAATACAGATCGTCGGAGATGATCTCTTTGTCACGAACGTCGAGAGGCTGGAAAGAGGTATCGAAAAAGGTGTAGCCAATTCAATTCTTATCAAGGTCAACCAGATAGGAACCCTTACGGAAACCATCCAGGCAGTAATGACGGCTCTGCGGTCCGGCTATTCAGCCGTAATTTCTCATAGATCCGGAGAGACGGAGGACACTTTCATTGCCGATCTTGCTACGGGATTGCCGACAACTCAACTGAAGTCGGGGTCGCTTTCCAGAAGTGAGCGGATAAGCAAGTACAACCAGCTTCTGCGAATCGAGGAGGAGTACGAATTACCGATGGCCGAGTGGCCGAAGTAGGGTTTTTAGCAATAAAGTTGGAGTTTGACACAGGTCCGGTTCTTTATGGGAGCAACTTCAGAAAGTGATTCTCTGGTTGGCAGAATCATGGGGGGGCGTATTCTCCCCCTGTTGCTAATTATCGTATTTTTGTTCGCGGGTTTTCTCGGCTGGATTTACTGGAACAGATTCGAGCAGATATTTGCTCTTCAGGGGGAAATCGCTGAGCTGAAAAAACGACGCGAGAACCTGATTGAGGATATCTCTGACCTCCGGGCAAAGCGTAACAGGAGAAACGACATAGATTATATAGAGAAGCTGGCAAAAGAAGAACTGGGTCTTGTCTATCCCTCAAGTAAAAGCAAGGAAAAAGGATAATTTTCGGGAGAATTATGGATTTTGTTCACCTGCATACGCATTCCGAGTACAGTTTGCTTGACTCGACCAATACGCTGAAAGGGCTCGTTGAAAAGACGAAGGAACTGGGGATGTCGGCAATCGCGCTGACTGATCACGGAAATATAAGAGGGGCCGTGGAGTTTTACCGTGAAGCTAAAAAAGCGGGAGTAAAACCGATTGTCGGGTCCGAATTATACGTTGCCCCCGGGAGCAGGCACGAAAAACGCGGTCATAACCAGGGAAAGGAAAAATATTACCACCTGGTCGTTCTCGCCAAGAACAACCAGGGTTACCAGAATCTTGTTAAACTATCCAGCAGGGCCTTTACCGAAGGGTTTTACTATAAGCCAAGGGTCGATAAGGAACTTCTGGAGGAATATTCGGAAGACCTTATTGCTCTTAGTGCCTGCAAAAGTGGGGAAATTCCAAAAAAGTTGCTCCAGGACGACTTCCGGGGAGCGGTAAAAGCGGCGAAGGATTACTCAGATATCTTCGGGAAGGAGGACTTTTTCGTAGAACTCCAGGACCAGGGGGTCGAGGGACAGGAAGAGTTAAACGACCAGCTCCTGGATGTGGCCGAGGAGGCTGATCTGGGGGTTGTAGCAACGAACGACGCGCACTACCTGGATTCGGAAGATCGGCTGGCGCACGAAGTACTGCTAAATATAAAGGCAAATAAGAAAATCAATGACGAAGACCGTATGAGATACGAAGGGGAAGAGTATTACCTTAAATCCCCGGAAGAGATGAAGGAAAGGTTTTCCCATGTACCGGAAGCTCTCGAAAATACGGTGGATATTGCCGATCGCTGCGAGGTAGATCTCGATTTCGACGATAATTATCTTCTGCCACCGTTTGAAGTACCGGACGATTTCGAGTCTTCCATAGATTACCTGAGACATCTGGTCGAGGAAGGAGCCAGGGAGCGCTGGGGCGAGATAACTGAGGAAATCGAAGACCGGATCGATCACGAAATGGGGATAATCGAGGAAATGGGCTATCCGACTTATTTCCTCATTGTCAGGGATTTTATCGAATTTGCAAAGAAGAACGACATTCCCGTTGGCCCCGGAAGAGGTTCGGCCGCTTCCAGTGTCGTAGCTTATACGCTGGGAATAACGGACGTCGATCCGCTTGAGCATGATCTCCTGTTCGAGCGTTTTCTCAATCCGGGTCGAGTTAGCATGCCAGATATTGACATTGATTTCTGCATGGACGGCCGGGATGAAGTTATCGAGTACGTCGTCGACAAATACGGAGAAGACCAGGTGGCCCAGATAGCGACATTTGACACGATGGCGGCAAGGAGTTCGATCAGGGACGTGGCGCGTGTCCTTGATATACCGTATGACGACGCGGACGAGATAGCTAAGGCCATCCCGACCGGCAGTTCTCTTGAAGAAGCTCTGGAAAACGTCTCCGAGCTCAAGCAAAAGTCCGAAGCAAATCAAACTTATCGCAGGCTTTTTAACGTGGCCGAGAAACTCGAAGGGCTGATGCGCAATGCCTCCACCCACGCTGCTGGCGTGGTGATAGCCCCGGAGGAACTGACGAACTTCACCCCGCTACAGCGGTTGAGCGACGGGGAAGTCGTGACTCAGTACGATATGGATGTTCTCGAAGATATCGGGCTACTCAAGATGGATTTTCTCGGTTTGCGTAACTTGACCATCATCGAGAACACTTTTGATCTAATAGAAGAGATCGAAGGGGAAGAACTTTCGCTGGATGATATACCGGACGGGGACGAGACGACTTTCGAGCTTTTACGAGAAGGGAAAACTATTGGGGTATTCCAGCTGGAAAGCGAAGGCATGCAGGGGCTGATGAACCGGCTTGAACCGGAGGAGTTCGAGGATATAGTCGCCGCGAATGCACTTTACCGTCCGGGCCCGCTGGAAAGCGGAATGACCGAAGATTATATAGAAAGAAAACACGGGCGACAGGACGTTA
Organism: uncultured Thermotogae bacterium; assembly: GCA_964599005.1. Taxonomy (GTDB): domain Bacteria; phylum Bipolaricaulota; class Bipolaricaulia; order M55B111; family M55B111; genus JAGXLP01. The sequence goes on along the minus strand of CAZRDU010000007.1, from coordinate 10,205 downwards.
CCTATCCCCATCCCGAACTGGAGGACGTGCTGGATGGCACTTACGGTCTGCCTATTTACCAGGAACAGATAATGCAGATGGCACAGGAATTGGCTGGTTTCTCCCTCCCGGAAGCGGATACTCTGCGCGTTGCAATGGGGAAGAAGAAGAAGAAAGTAATGAATCAGCTGAAGGAAAAATTTGTCCAGGGTTGCGTGGATAACGATATAAAGGAAGAGAAGGCGGAGGATCTGTTTGCCGACATCGACAAATTTTCCCGCTACGGTTTCAATAAATCTCACTCCACGGCTTATGCCCGTATTTCCTACTGGACTGCCTGGTTAAAAGCCAATCATCCTGCCGCCTATATGGCGAGTTTGCTTACATCCGTCGGTGGAAACGAGGACAAGGTAGAGAAATACATCAAGGATTGCGAGGAAATGGGGATAGAAGTGCTGCCACCCTCTGTAAACGAGAGTTACCTCGGTTTCGCGCCAACGGAGAGGGGAAACATCAGGTTTGGCCTGGAAGCAGTTAAATACGTCGGAACGAAACCGGCTGAGGGTATTGTGAGTAACCGAGAGGACGGTTACTCTTCTTTCCTTGGTTTATGTCAGAGAGTAGGAGGGGACCTTAACAAGGAAGCTCTGGAGAGCTTGATAAAGGTCGGTGCGATGGACGAGTTCGGAACCAGGAAGTATCTCCTGTCCCAGATGAATAAGGGGCTGGAAGTAAGCGGAATTTCTGCCGATCAGAAGAAAAGTGGCCAGAAATCTTTCTTTGATCAGGGGATAAGTTTTGAGAAGAACGAAACACCGCGGGAGGAAATGGATAGCTTCTCTCGTGGGGAAAGGTTACGGATGGAGAAGGAGTTTCTGGGTGTTTATATTTCCGGGGACCCTCTGGAAGAGCACAGATTTGAACTCGACTCGTTTTCCAGCTGTAAATTGAGCGACCTGGAAGGGTCCGGTTTAAACGGATCGACCTGGATTGCTGGCAGAATCAGTGAGATGAACCAGATTAGTACCAAAAACGGCGATCCGATGGCTTTTATAACGATTTCCGACGGTTACGGGGAACAGGAACTGGTCGCTTTTCCGAGCGTTTTCGAGGAGTCGGGTTCATTGCTGGTAGCTGATAACATACTCCTCGTAAAGGCGAAAGTAGGCGAGAGAAATGGCGATCGACAGCTTATAGCACAGAAAGTAATTCCGATCGAAGAGGCCTGGTCGGAAGTCGATACTGAACTGGAAATAGATCTGAACGCAAATTTGATTACTGAAGGTACTTTAAAGAAGATTAAATCACTGCCCGATGAGGGGGATACGCCGGCTTACTTTAAGTTGACCGACGATCAATCGGAAAGATACGTGGTCGTAAAGTCGGGCGCCAACTTCCGGGTAAACGTCGATAGGGAACTACTGAGGAAATTGGATGATTTCGAAGAAATAACTGACGTGCAATTAACCCCGACGGATTAGT
>CAZRDU010000007.1:0-8644 GCA_964599005.1 uncultured Thermotogae bacterium | reverse complement strand
GTGAAATTTGATGAACTGGAATGACCTTCCAAAGTGGCTATATCCAGGGATGAGGCTAAAGCGGTGGGGGGTACTGGGAATACTGTCGGGTTTGCTGGTGGGGTTCTCGCTTATCTTGTTGATCGGCGGGGAGGTCATCGGTTCTCTCTACGACCTACTCTCTTCTGACCCACTCTATTACTACCTTGCGGCCGCCCTATCTCTGATTGCGGGTGTTCTTGGTTTGATCTGGAGCGTCAGCAAGCTGGCACTGTCGATAACCGGGCCGATTGATCTCTTCGAAGAATCCCCGTCCAGCTTGATCTGGAGAAGCAGGTTACTCAAAAAAGGACCCAGAGTAGTTGCACTGGGTGGAGGCACTGGACTCTCCGTTTTGCTAAGAGGGATGAAACAATATACCGCAAATATTACTGCCATCGTGACCGTAATGGATGATGGAGGTAGTTCTGGAAGGCTGAGGCGGGAAATGGATATGTTGCCCCCGGGAGATATCCGGAACTGTTTAATCGCCCTGGCCGATGACGAGAGTAAGATGAGCAAGATCTTCCAGCACAGGTTCGAGAAAGGATCAGAGCTGGGTGGCCATTCCCTCGGTAACCTTATAATTGCAGGAGAAGAACAGATGGAAGGGAGTTTTGACCGGGCGATCGAAGAAACGAGTAAACTGCTAAATATAAGGGGAAGAGTCATACCCTCTACGTTGAAAAATACAAACCTGGTTGCCCGGCTGGAAGGAGGGAAGATCTTAACTGGAGAGAGCAGTCTTTCCGATCACCCAAAAAGGATAGAAGATATCGAGCTGGAAGAAGCTGCTTCTCCTTACCAGCCGGCGATAAAAGAAATTAGGGCGGCGGACTTGATAATACTGGGCCCTGGAAGTCTTTTTACTTCTTTGATCCCGAATTTATTGGTCGACCGGGTGGCAGGGGAAATAAGAAGGTCCGATGCCAAGAAGTTTTACGTGACAAATATCATGACAGAACCCGGGGAAACCGAAAACTTTACGGCTGCCGATCACCTTGAAGCGCTTTCCTCTTATCTTGAACCCGATATACTGGATTACGTCGTTGTCAATGTTGGGGGAGCTGATAAACAATTGCTCAGTCGTTACGCTCAGGAGGGAGCCGAACTTGTTGAAGCGGATCTAGTTGACCATAATACATATGGAGTGGATCTTTTACTGGATGATCTGGTCGATACGGTTGAACTTGAGGGAAAGAAAACGGTAAAACACGATCACGATAGGCTGGCGCGGCTAATATTATCTACGCTAGAATGAATATCCGTCGTTAATTGAAAAAAGAGTTTAGGAAAAGCCGTTGAATTTAATTTTGGTCTTTAGCTTTCTCAACTTGTAGAAAGGAAGCTAACCAAAATAGAAAAGAGCGCCAACTCGAAATATTTTTTTAGATAATTACCAGAGGTATTTATGAATAACAGCAAGAAAAAGTACGTCGTGGATACGAGTGTGGTAGTTGACGGAAGAGTGACCGATTTACTGGCCGAGGACGAGATTGACGGGGCAGAGATTATAGTGCCGGAAGCGGTAGTGGCTGAACTGGAAGCTCAGGCTGCCAAAGGTAAAGAAACGGGTTACAAGGGTCTGAACGAACTTCAGAGACTTCGACAGAGGTGTGAGGAGGATCAGGTTGGCCTGGAATTTAAAGGAAGAAGACCGAAACGGTCGGAAATCGACCCTGAGGATTCCGGTGAGGTCGATGCGATGATCAGGGATCTGGCCGAAGAAGAAGGGGCCACACTTGTGACCAATGATCGGATACAGGCTACAGTTGCCGAGAGCAAAGGCCTCTCAGTGATACTGGACGAGCCTCAGGAGGAGACCGCGGGTCTGAGCCTGAACAGGCTCGGGTTGCTTCAGTATTTTGACGATCAGACGATGTCCGTCCACCTGCGGTCGGGGACACTGCCAAAAGCAAAGAAAGGGACTCCCGGTAGCATGAAGCTGGAGCCAATAGGTTCAGAAGAGGTGGGTCCCGAGAAACTGGAGAGATTTGCTGAGGAAATCGTGGAAGTAGCGGACACCCATCCATCAGGTTTTATCGAGATGGATTCCGGGGGTGCTTCCGTGGTTCAGCTTGATGATATTAGGATCGCTATCGCTAAACCTCCATTTTCCGATGCTGTTGAAATTACCGCCACCAGACCGGTAAAGAAAACCACTGTGGATGATTATTCTTATGCCGACTTATTGCGAGAGAGGTTGAGCGAATCGCACCGCGGTGTCGTAGTCTCCGGAGCACCCGGTATGGGGAAATCTACCCTGGTTCAGGCTCTATCGGAGTTTCTCCGTACGTCTGGCTGGATCGTGAAAACAATGGAAAAACCGCGGGACCTGGATGTCTCGCCCGAAATAAGTCAGTACAGAGATCTGGATGGAGAGATGGCTAATACCGCAGAGGTATTGCTTCTGACCCGTCCGGATTACACTATCTTTGACGAGATGCGTCAGACTTCGGACTTCGAAGTATTTGCGGATTTACGCATGTCAGGTGTCGGACTGGTCGGAGTCGTCCACGCAACAAAAGCCATCGACTCGATTCAGCGACTGATTGGAAGGGTGGAGCTGGGAATGATCCCTCAGATAGTTGATACCGTTGTTCACGTTGATGGCGGAGATATCAGTCAGGTTTTCGATGTAGAATTAACCGTAAAAACCCCTTCAGGCATGGAGCAAGGGGATCTGGCACGTCCGGTAATAGAAGTAAGGGACTTTGATAGCGGAAATCTCGCTTACGAAATGTACACCTTTGGTGAACAGGTAGTTGTAATGGCGGTCGAGGGTTCTCAGGAGAAGCCCATCTGGAATCTTGCCCGGCGAGAACTCGATTATTTCCTTGGCAATAAATTCCACTTTGATTTCGACCTCGAGATAAAATCGGATAACAAGATAGCTATATACGTTGCGGACAATCACGTGCCTGCTGTCCTGGGTCGAGGCGGGGAAAAGATCGATAACCTGGAAGAGGAGCTCGGGCTCAGTATAGATGTCCGGAGTTTTCAGGAAAGGTCCTCCGATCCGGATGCTTTGAAGATAAAAAAGACGGATGAGTACCTGGTTCTGAGCTTCAATCCATCCTTGCGGGAAAAGGAAATAGATATAGCCGTTGATGGGCATACGGTATTTTCAGGTGCGGTCTCAAAAGAGGGAAGGATAAAACTGGATCGGAGCGCGCCTCAGGCAGAGAAGATTGAAAAAGCTCAGGAAAGGGGGGCCAATATAACTGTAAGCCCCACTTAAGCTAAACTGATCCTATCCTTATACCGCGTATTGCCGAGTCCAAAGTTTTGCTTATCCTTTTACAACAATCAGGGGTTTTAATCTGGCAACTGCCGGAGTTAATCCGCTCCGGTGGACGGAGGATACTACGCGGTTGACGTCCTTATAAGCTCCTGGAGCCTCCTCGGCCAGTCCCGGGTAAGAATGGGATTTGACAGTGATACCGTCTTTTTCCAGGCGTTTCTCCACGTCTTCGCCCCAGAATTTCGACTTTGCCTTTTTTCGTGACATCGATCTACCGGCTCCGTGTATCCCGCTTCCGAAAGTTTCTTTCAGCGATTTCCGGGACCCTCTTAGCACGTAGGAAGCAGTTCCCATTGTTCCACCGACCAGCACGGGACCGCCGACTTCCCTGTAGGAAGCAGGTAGTTCATTTCTGCCGGGTCCAAATGCCCTGGTTGATCCTTTTCGGTGGACCAGTAGCTCTTTTTCTCTGCCGTTGACTTCGTGGCGTTCGAATTTCGCTGTGTTGTGGCCGACCTCGTAGACCGTTTTCACTTCTTTCTCATCCAGACCGATGGCGGTATTTAAACCCTGACGGGCAAGACCGGAAAGAGCCTGTCGGTTAGCGAAGGCACAGTTTATTCCGCACCTCATCGCGCTCAGATATGCCTGCCCTTCGGGACTATCGATTGGGGCGGATACCAGTTCCTTTTCTTTAATAGGCAGGTCGTACTTTTCACTCGCGTCTTCCAGTTTTTCGAGGTAATCCTGACCGATCTGATGACCGAGGGCTCTGGATCCCGTATGGATCGAGATAACGACTTGACTTTCGGATAGCCCGTAGGCTTTGGCGGCTTCGGACTCGTAAATCTCGTCCACTTCCTGGATTTCCAGATAGTGGTTGCCGGAACCGAGAGTGCCTATTTGTTTGAACTGTCTCTGTTTAGCCCGACGACTGACGTCTTCCGGGTTGGCTCCTTCGATATTTCCGTTTTCTTCTATGTATTCGAGATCACCGGGGAGTCCATAACCTCTATCGAGAGAAAACCGTGCACCTTCTTTTAAAACGTGGTTTATCTCCTTGATGGAAAGGTCAATTTTTCCCTCTGAACCAAGACCGGCTGGAATCCTTTCGTAAAGAGTATCGGCAACTTTCTCCTTTGATTTCTTGAGCTCTCCGGCGGATAGAGGCGTGCTGAGCAGTCGAACTCCACAGTTTATATCAAATCCTACCCCTCCGGCAACTGCCAGGCCATTTTTCCTGTCAAACGCAGCAACCCCGCCAATAGGGAATCCGTAGCCGGGATGGATATCGGCCAGTCCGATTGAAGCTTTTACTATCCCTGGAAGGGAGGCTACGTTTATTACCTGATCAAGGGCATTCCAGTCAGCTCCGCTCTTCGCTTCGTCCACCAGGTGGTTTGCGGTATCTTCGTCGACGTGGAGACGGCCCGGAACCCTCATGTCGCCGGTTCTTGGAATTTTCCAGGTATAATCGTCGATCTTTTCGAGTTCGTAATTTCTTTCCTTCATATTTATTTTACCTCAATACGTCATACAGGCCCCGCTCCTGCTGCGGAGTTAGGTTGTTTTTGCTCAAACATCCACGACGAATCTACATTGCCATCCATTATCTTTCTCTTCGATCTCCAGCCCCTGATAGGTAACGGCTTTAACTTCCGTTCCCAGTTCGTGAACCCGGGGATTTATTCTTTCTCCCCTGGCCCTGGCTTTAAGTGTTATCCGTGAGTCGGCTTCTTCTATTTTCAGATCCGAAAACCGTACGTATATCTGATTCTGAAGATTGCTCAGAGAGACAAGTTCACTCAACCATTCGTATAAAAGTTTCTCCACCTCGGATTCCTCAAGAGAGATCTCTACGGACTGTCTCGATCCAATCGAGTCCAGGTCGGCCATTACGCTAAAGACTGCTTTTCCTGCTTCGGCAAATAAACCCTCCAGGGTATCGCTTTGAACTTCCAGACCAATATCGGCCCCGTGGTCCAAATATCTATAACTCAACCTCGATCACCCAGATCCAGGCGGAAGAGGGGGTCGTAAACGGGCCCCGATGACTTCAGTTGACTTTTCATTAGCGTTAATTGGTCGATAGTTACTGTCCAGCTGTCGCTAAAATCCCGCTCCTTCAGGTACGAACCGAGCTGCTCCACTTTTCCCGAGTCGTCGTCTTTGGTCCTGCCGAGAGTGATGTGGGGCACGTAATCTCGATCCTCGGCTTCGAACCCCAGATGCTCCATTCTGCCTTCGAGGTCCTCGTGCAGTTGAAATATTTCGGAAGGAGGCGAACTGGCTCCGTACCAGATAACTTTCGGAAAACCGGGGTTGGGGAAACCGCTTAGCCTGTCGATATTCATTTCGAACGGCTTTGTTCTTGCGGCTGTTTTCCGGGCTTTCTCTTCGATTTCGGGGATTTGCCTCTTTTCCACGTCGCCGAGAAATTTTAGAGTGATGTGAAGGTTCTCCTGAGAAACCCACTTTACGTACGCCGGTTCTTCGAAAGAATCCGCCGTCGACTTCAATTCTTTTTTTACGTTTTCCGGTAGTTCAAGACAGAAGAAAGTTCGCATAGAATCACCAGAAAAAATAGTTAATAGCGGGAAAACCGCAGTGGTTAAGAACTCCCGCAGGGCGTAGTTCTCTGTTGAAGATAAACCCATGCAGCCCGCCTCGAAATTGTTTACCTGGCGTTACTTGGGCAGTTAGCTCGGGCCAAGCACCCCCCTGACACCCACAGAGGTCTACTTACCGCTGCTCCCTTCCGGGCCTGACGGGGTTGATAGACTTGTGCCGCAGAGGACTCAGCCGTCGGCACCACTTACCCAGGGCAGTCCCAAGTAATCAATCCCTCAGCAGGCATATCGGCTCCTCTATAGCGGATTGAGGATAACAGGGACCGCTAACTCCCACCTAGCATGGGTATGGCGGAGGGGGTGGGATTTGAACCCACGGAACCTCTCGGTTCACCGGTACTCCAGACCGGCGGTTTTGGCCGCTCGCCCACCCCTCCTTTTTATCTTTATAAGGGTAAGTCCAAAGGTAGTTTCTTTCAAATTCAACCGAGACGAAAAACCCCCTTAAAAATCCAGGAAATACCCCTATTTTATCTATTTCACCAAAACTTGCCGAGAAAGCCCCAGGGCAAGCCCTGGGGTGGAATCGGCTGGTTAACCTCGTTACTCGATGTCCTCTTTATGATCGCAGTTCTTATCAGTGCAGACGAGTTTATCGTCCGATTTGACCAGGACTCCGAGTTCGCAGTCCGGGCATTTTTTGACGGGCTTCTCGCTGGTAGTGTATTTGCAATCGGGGTAATTGTTGCAGCCGTAAAAAGTCTGTTTTTTTCTGCGCGAGTAGCGTTCAACTATTTCCCCCTCGCCACATTTCGGACATTTGACTCCGGTTGATATAGAAGCCGTCTCGTCACAGTCGGAATTGGTGCACGCGTAAAACCTTCCGTACTTACCGTGTTTTATCTCCATGGGGGAACCACATTCTGGACACTCTTTTTCACCGAGTTCTTCTTCTTCCTTTTGCTTTTTTTTCAGTTCATCAGCCAGCAATACCTTGCCGTCCTTGAAGGTGAAAGAGATATCCGAGGGGAGGCTCTTTTTTTCATCGCATTCGGGCCAGGACGAACAGGAAAGATAAGGTGACCCCTTCCAGTACCTTATATTCATATGACCGTCGCAGCTGGAACAATCCACGTCAGTCGGTATCTGAAAGTCGTTTTCCTTCGATTCGAGCGAATCCTCTACTTTGTTCAGTTCTTTCTTCAGCGGAGCGTAGAAATTTGCCAGGGTCTTTTCCTTGGTATTTTTCCCTTCTTTTATCTCGTCCAGGGCTTTTTCCATCTTGGCCGTCAGTTCGGGTTCCACGATCTCGGGAAAGTACTCTTCGAGAAATTCCACCGCGACGAAACCGAGAAGGGTCGGGACAAACGAGCTGTTGCGTTTCATTATGTAATCCCGATTCTGAATTGTCGAGATGATACTGGCATAAGTACTTGGCCTTCCTATTCCCTGCTTTTCCAGCTTTTTGATCAGTCCGGCTTCCGTATAGCGGTTTGGTGGCTTGGTGAAGTTCTGATCGAGCTCCACGTCCTTCAGCTGTAGTTCATCCCCTGTCTGAAGGTTGTCCGGGAGATTGACATCCTGGTCATGTAATGGTCTGAGCTGTAAAACTTTCAAGAAACCATCAAATATCAGTGTACTTCCGGACGTCTTGAAGAGAAACCCGTCGGCTTTTACGTCGATTTTACGACGTTTGTAGCGGGCTTCGCTCATCTGGGTTGCAACGAACCTGTCCCAGATTAACTTGTACAGTTTATACTGGTCGGATGAGAGGTGTCGTTTTATCTTCTTCGGGTTTCGGCTTACGTCGGTTGGCCTAATTGCTTCGTGAGCATCCTGAGCTCCGCTGCTTTTTTGATAATATCTGGTTTCTTTTTCAAGGTAATCGGAGCCGAATTCACCCTTGATGTACTTCCTCAGGGCATTATTTGCTTCCTTGGCAACCCTGGTTGAGTCGGTTCTCATGTAAGTGATTAAACCCTCCACGCCCTTGTCCAGTTCGACTCCTTCGTAAAGTGTCTGGGCAACACTCATCGTCTTGCTGGGAGTAAAAGAAAGGACCGAAGAGGCCGCTCGTTGCATCGTAGATGTTATGAAAGGGGGCAGGGGAGAGCGAGTAGTTTGTTTATCTATCAGGTTAGAAACGGTGAACTCCGCTTCTTTCAACCTGGATTCTACGTCCTTTGCCTCTTTTTCGCTCCCGATATCCGGTTTGTCGCCCTGAGCTTTCTTCAAATCCAGGGGGAAGGCGGAGGACCGCTGTTCCTTGTACAGATCTACCGCTATCTCCCAGTATTCCTCCGGATCAAACTCTTCTCTCTCTTCTTCCCTTTCCACGATATATCTAAGTGCTACGGATTGGACGCGTCCGGCGCTTAAACCTTCGAACCGGCTGCCCGATATGGTTTTCGACAGTAACGGACTAATCAAGTAACCGACCAGCCGATCGAGAATCCTTCTCGCACGCTGAGCATCGACCTTTTTCAAATCTATGGATGTAGGTTCTTTTAACGCCTGGTTTATGCTGCCTTTAGTTATTTCGTTAAAGATAATTCTCTTGAATTTCCCGTCTTCCGAAACCTGGTTTCCGTTCTGGCTGAGTAGTTCGTAGAGATCGTATGCTATTGCTTCTCCTTCACGATCGTTGTCGGTGGCCAGGTAGACGTTTTTCTTGTCCTGAGAGGCCTGTCTAAGTTTTTTGACGAGCTTTTGTTGATTGACGACCAGAGTGGGCTGGAACCCTTTTTCTATTTCGACGCCCAGTTCCTTTTCCGGTAAATCTCTGACATGTCCTTTTGAAGAAAGGACTTCG
>CAZRDU010000006.1:0-31834 GCA_964599005.1 uncultured Thermotogae bacterium | reverse complement strand
ATTAAAGAACGGACCACTTTCGCTTTCTCTATTTTTGCTTTATCCATTATTATCGAATTCTTTATTTCGGCGTCCTTTAATTCAACGTTCTTACCGATTGATACGTTTGGGCCCAGAGTAGAGTCGATTATTCTGGCACCCTCGCCAGCGGTGACCGGTCCCCGTAATTTGCTATTATCAATTTCGTTGCTGTTCGGAATATTGACCTTAGAACGATTTGTGAACTCCGTGTTCTCGTTATTCCCGCTGATTGACCCTTCGATTTCTTCGAGCAAAACCCGATTGGCTTTTAGGGCATCCGAGGGTCGGCCTACGTCGAGCCACCATCCTTGGAGTTCGGAAGGTGTTACCTGATGGCCATCGTCTATCAGACGGGCGATAGCATCCGTTATTTCCAGTTCTCCCCGGTCGGACGGCTCAATCCTATCGATGGCTGAGAAGATTTCCTGATTAAATAAATAAGCTCCGACGATTGCCAGGTTGCTGGGCGGCTGATCCGGTTTCTCCACGAGGTCCACGATCTTTCCGTCCTCGATCTCCGCAACTCCGAACCTCTCGGGATCATCCACTGGCGCGAGAAGAATCGATCCCGCCGGTTCGTTCTTCCGGAAATCGTCAACCATTTCCGACAGGCCTGAATGTAGAAGATTGTCTCCTAAATAGACCAGGAAAGGATGGTTCTCGGTAAAGTCACGAGCGCAATCCACGGCATGGGCGAGGCCTCTGGGGTCTTCCTGGTGAATGTAGGTTATCGATGCACCCCACTGTGAGTCACCAAGCTGGCTCCGATAAAGCGATTCCATTTCCGGGGAGACGACCAGTCCGACTTCCGTAATACCGGCTTCGATCACTTTCTCGATGTTATACTGCAATATCGGTTTGTTTGCTACGGGAATAAGGTGTTTCGGAGTTGAATAACTTACCGGACGCATTCTCGTACCTTTACCCGCGCAGAGAAATACTCCCTTCAAGGCAATCACCTCAGTTTAAATGATTATAACTACTGTAAAACCTTGTTCAAAGAAGGAGGGCCTGGCGTTTTTTCTTCCGGTACTTTATGGGGCTGTCGTTTTTCGCACTCGCGAGTTAAAATTTTTGTATGGAAAATAATCATAAGAAAGATAAGGGGGAATGAACATGGCTAATTTGCCGGTCGTGGCGATATATGGAAATTCCGATTCGGGAAAGACGGAGCTGGTAGTTAGACTTCTTGAAGATCTGATAAATGAAGGGCTGGAGGTATGCACCGTAAAACACAGTCCGGGGGAATACAGTCTTGATGAAGAGGGGAAAGATACCTGGAGGCACAGGGAAGCCGGGGCGAATTTAACTGTATTTTCCACGAAGATGGAAACGACAATCATTATCCCCGAAGAACGAGAACTGGAAGAGATAGTAGGTTTATTGAGTAATTTTTCGGACTACGATCTCGTAATTGCCGAAGGTTATAAGGACGAGGATGTTCCGAAAGTATCGGTTGGGGAAATCGAGAAGAGAAAGAGCACCGTTTACGAGTACGATGGCGATATGGCTGCCCTTAAGGACAGGGTTCGAACCGAAATAGAGATAAAGGAGATCGAGAACGAACTACCCGGATTGGATTGTGGTCGCTGTGGCTACGACAGCTGTCGGGGGCTCGCCCGGGCAATACACGAAGGTGAAAAAGAGCTGGAGGACTGCGAAGTCAGAGAAGAACGAAGCGTGGTACTGGAGGTAAATGGCGAAGAAGTGCCTCTGGAAAATTTCCCGGCTGATTTTGTCAAAGGAGGGTTGAAGGGCATGTTGCGGGCACTCAAGGGCGTGGATGACGAGATCGAAAGGATATATCTCGAAATTAATGAATAAGCTCCAGTACCCTTAAGAAGGACCCTTCGGAGCAAAGGGGGAGTTTGTCCACTGAATTTACCCTTGCAGAGGTAAACTTATTTACCGCTGAAGTTCGTGAACGGGATAGTCGGGTGACGGTTATTGCTGCGGAAAACGGAGAGGAGTTCAGAGCTCACCTCCGGAATACGGGAAGATTGGAGGATCTCGTCTATCCAGGTGCTCCAGTAGCGTGCGAGAGAAAAGAAACTGGAAAGACGGATGCTCGCGTGATTGGCGCTATAGACGAGGGTAGCTACGTACTGCTGGATACCTATCTTCAGGAAAAGGGTTTTGAGAGAATATTACGATCCCGGCGGCTAAGCTGGCTCCCCGGCGAGCTTGATTCCATCAAAAGTCAGGCTACTTCCGAGGAAAAGAGGTTCGATTTCGGTTTTCGAACGAAAGAGAGAAAGGGTTATATAGAATTAAAGTCGGCAGTTACCTGCAGGGAGGGCTGGGCAAGTTACCCCGATGCTCCGTCCGAGCGTGGCCTGGAACACGTTCATCGCCTGAAAGAGCTTGCCGCTGACGGACTCCCCGTCTATATAGTCTTTGTCGTTACTCATCCCGACTGTAACAGGTTTACCCCGGACGAAGTTATTCAGCCCACCATGGGGGAGGCCCTTCGGGCAGCGGAAAGGACGGGGGTAAATGTTTACGGCGTAAAGATAGTTTTGACCGAGAACGGTAAGATCTTACTGGTGGACAAAGAGGTACCGGTGAAACTGGACAATTAGCCGATCCCACTTTGATCGGGATTGGCGGGGCTTTCACCTACGAAATTCCTCAAGTATAATTTAAGGTCGATAATGAAGAAAATATCCATAAAAGGTGCAGGCGAGCACAACCTAAAAGACGTTGATCTCGAGATACCCCGGGATAACCTTGTCGTAATATCAGGGTTGAGCGGCTCCGGAAAATCCTCCCTCGCTTTTGATACTATATATGCGGAGGGGAGACGGAGGTATCTGGAATCCCTATCCGCCTATGCCAGGCGGTTTCTGGGCCAGATGGAGAAACCGGACGTCGATTTTATCGAAGGGTTATCGCCGTCGATATCGATAGATCAGAAGACTACAAGCCAGAACCCAAGATCTACAGTAGGAACTGCCACGGAAATATACGATTATCTGAGGCTCCTTTACGCCCATATCGGGGTCCCGCATTGCCCTAACTGTGGTAAAGAGCTATCCACGCAGACTCCCGAAAGGATTATTGATCAGGTCATGGAGCTGGAAGAAGGGTCGAAGATTTACGTCCTTGCCCCTGTGGTGCGGGGGAGAAAGGGTGAGTATCAGGATTTGCTGGAACAGCTCGCGGATCAGGGATATTTGAGAGTCCGGGTCGACGGAAGGATAAGGGAGCTGGAAGAAGATATTGAGCTGGAAAAGTACGTAAAGCACGACATAGAAGTAGTAGTCGATAGGCTGATCGTCAAACAGGACGTCAGATCCCGGGTTGCCGACTCCGTCGAAACTGCCCTCGAGTTAGCTGAAGGTAACTTAATTGTAAAAATAAAGAACGGGGCCGAGCTGACGTTCAGCGAAGAGCAGGCCTGCTCCGATTGTGGAATTAGCGTTCCGGAGTTAACCCCGCGCATGTTTTCTTTCAATAGTCCTTACGGGGCATGTCAGGAATGCGATGGTCTGGGGAAAAAGGCGGAAGTAGACCCTGATTTAGTTCTGGATAAGAGCCTGTCGATTGAAGAAGGGGGTATTCTTCCCTGGCGAAAGAACCCGGGTAAATGGCGAAAAGCGATTCTCTCCGCTTTCTGCAAAAAACATCAGATACCAAAGGACGAACCGCTTGGAGAACTTTCCGAAGAAGAGCTCGATCTCCTTCTTTACGGGGACGAGGAAAAGGTCAGCTTCCTTTATACCAATCGCAAAGGACAGACCAAAAGACATAAAAGGAAGTTCAAGGGAGTCGTGCCTGAACTGGAGAAGAAGTACAGGGATTCAAGCTCCAATAGTAGCAGAAAGAGGATAGAGGAGTACATGGCAAAACTACCCTGTCCTAAATGCGGTGGCGGTCGGTTAAACCCGAAGAGCCTGGCCGTTACGGTCAACGATAAGAATATACGGGACGTTACCAGGCTCTCGATCGACGACGCTTATGACTTCTTTAGCGGGCTAAAACTGAGCGAAAACGATCAACTAATCGCGGGTGAGATCCTTGAGGAAATCAAGGCCAGACTCGGGTTTCTGCTCGACGTCGGTCTGGATTATTTAACTCTGGACAGGGAAGCGGGGACCCTATCCGGCGGCGAGGCCCATCGGATCAAGCTGGCGACACAGATTGGCTCCGGCTTGACCGGAGTGCTGTATATCCTAGATGAGCCGACGGTGGGGCTACACCAGGAGGACGTTAGTCGGCTGCTGGACACCCTGAAGGACCTGCGGGACATGGACAATACGGTGATCGTGGTAGAACACGATCGTCAGACAATCATGGAATCGGACTGGGTGGTGGAACTTGGTCCAAAGGCAGGCGTGAACGGAGGAGAAATAATTCACGAGGGGCCACCAGAGGGTTTGCTGCAGGACTCGGACTCCCTGACCGGGCAATACCTGCGAGGGGAGAAAGAAATACCAATCCCCCGAAAGCGCCGGCATTCTTCCGGCGGTAAACTCTGGGTTCACGGAGCGAAAGAACATAACCTAAAAGATATTGACGTGGAAATACCGCTTGGGCTGTTTAATTGTGTCACGGGGGTCTCGGGCTCCGGTAAGTCCACCCTGATAAACGATATCCTCTATCGCCAGCTCGAACGAGAGCTTCATAATAGCGGTGCCAAGCCGGGTGCCCACGACGATGTTACAGGGGTAGATAAACTGGATAAAGTTATTGAAATAGATCAGTCTCCGATCGGCAGGACGCCTCGTTCGAATCCAGCGACTTATATCAAAGTTTTTCGATATATTAGGGAGCTTTTTGCCGAGACCCCGGAAGCGAGAACCAGAGGCTACGAAAAAGGACGGTTTTCTTTCAACAGAAAGGGCGGGAGGTGCGAGAAGTGCAAGGGTCGGGGCGTCAAGGAGATCGAAATGCACTTTTTACCCGATGTGACCGTCCCGTGTGAGGACTGTAACGGAAAACGATATAATAAGGAAACGCTTCAAATTACGTACAAGGGAAAAACGATAGCGGATATCCTGGAGATGACGGTTGAGGAAGCCCTTCATTTTTTTGCCAATCATTCAAAGATCAAGAACAAACTGGAAACCCTTATGGATATCGGTCTGAGCTATATGAAACTCGGCCAGCCTTCCACGACTCTCTCGGGCGGTGAAGCTCAGCGGATAAAACTGGCCCGGGAACTTTCTCGCCGCCGGAAAGGCCATACTCTATATCTCTTTGACGAGCCAACAACCGGTCTTCACGCGGAAGATATTAGGAAACTTCTCGAGGTTCTGCATCGACTGGTTGACGAAGAAAATACTGTAGTGGTCATTGAGCACAACCCGCACGTTATCAAAACCGCGGATTGGATAATTGATCTCGGTCCCCGCGGAGGAAAGCACGGCGGTGAGTTGATAGCTGAAGGGACCCCGGAAGAGATTAGCAAATCGAGCGAGTCGTTTACCGGTGACGTTCTGGAAGATATCTTCTCTGAGAAAAGACAGGAACTGCTGACGAAATGAGGCTGAAGGAAAGAGTTGAGGATTTTCCGCAAGAGTCCGGCGTCTATATCATTCGCTCTGAGGGGAAAGTAATATATGTAGGTAAATCTTCTTCTCTCCGCGACAGGGTAAAGAGTTATTTTAACGAGGGCTCCGCTACCTCGGTCAAGACGAGAAGTTTGAGGGACGAGGCCGATGAAATAGATTACATAGTTACGGATTCCGAGGTGGAGGCACTGGTACTGGAGGAAAACCTGATAAAGGAGCACCGGCCGAAGTATAACGTTCTTCTGAAGGACAACAAACGCTATCCCTACCTAAAACTCACCGACGAGAAATTTCCCCAGTTAGAGGTTTCTCGCAACCGTGGCGATGAATCAGGGGAGCTTTTCGGCCCCTATATAGATTCAGGCGCAATGCGCAAAACTCTGGATACGGTGGAAAAAATATTCCCCGTCAGGGATTGTAGCTGGAAACCGGAAGAAGGTTACAGGAGGCCGTGTCTGCGCTACCATATAGATCTCTGTCCTGCGCCATGTGCGGGAAAAGCCGATAGAGACGAGTATATGGAGTCGATCGACCAGATTAGAGCCCTGCTCAAAGGTAAAATTAGCGACGTTGCGGATAAATTGCGGGAAAAGATGAAACTGGCTTCGGAAAATAAAGACTACGAAAAGGCGGCCGAGTGGCGGGACAAGCTGGAAGCCCTGGAGAAGATTACCCGGGACCAGAACGTGAGATTAAGCGATGAGCTCGACCGGGATTTTATCGCGTTACATGTGGAAAACCCTTCCGACTCGGAAAATAAACGGAGCGGGACCATCCAGATTTTTTTCGTCAGGGCGGGAAGTATAAGCGGGCAGGATAGTCTGAAAATAAATATTCCCCCTGGAGAAGAAAAACCATCTATCCTTGCTGGTTTTATAAAGAAATTCTATTCAAACCGCAGGGTAATTCCCGCCGAAATTTACGTCGAGGAAGAGCCGGAAGACGCCCAAACCATAGAGAAATGGCTGGCCGAGGCCAGGTCCGGAAAGGTGGAAATAAAAGTTCCAAAAAGGGGGCAGAAAAGAAAAGTTCTGGAGATGGCTGAGAGGAACGCCAGGTATAACCGAAAGGACCTCAAGGGTTCGAAAGAAACCGGAGAACGAGAGCAGGTTGAAACCGGCCTGGAAGATCTGCGCGAGGTTCTAAGTTTGCCGACTACTCCCCGCCGGATAGAAGGTTACGATATATCAAATATATCCGGTGCCGATGCTGTGGGCTCTATGGTGGTCTTCGAAGACGGTAGCTCGAAGAACCGGGACTATCGGAGGTTCAAAATTCAAGGAGAATCAGGTCCGGATGACTACGGGATGATGAGGGAAGTAATGCGCAGACGGTTCCTGCATGGCGGGGAAAGTTCTGATAAAAACAATGAAGAAACCGACGATAGTTTCTCGGCCTTCCCCGACCTGATCCTGATTGACGGAGGGAAGGGCCAGTTAAGTGCAGCGGTAAAAGTTCTGAAGGATCTTAGTATGGCAAATATTCCGGTAATCGGTCTGGCCAAGGAATACGAGGAAGTTTATCAGCCGGGAGAAAAAACTCCTGTCGGTTTTTCCCGAGACTCAGAGGGTCTGAAGCTGCTCCAGCGAGTTCGTGATGAGGCTCACCGGTTTGCGGTCGACTATCATCGAAGATTGAGACAAAAAAGGACGGTCAGGTCTTCTCTTGATGCAATTCGTGGGGTCGGACCGAAGCGTAAAAAGATCCTGCTTTCTACTTTTAACTCAGTGGAAAGGATAAGTCAGGCATCTCGAGACGAGCTGAATTCGGTTTCCGGTGTCCCCGAAAAGGTAGCTAATAGGGTGTTTGAGTTTTTTGCGGAGCAAAGAGATTAGTTAAAATAATTTAAGATAGCCTTGGTGATTTTCTTTGCCGCGTCCCCTTCCCCGAATGGGTTAACCCTGTTCGCAAATTTCTCGTAGAGTTCCTCGTCAGTCAGGAGTTTGTTCGCCTCCCTGACGATTCTCTCCGTCTCTGTGCCAACGAGGACAGCGGTACCGGCCTCAATTGCCTCTGGTCTTTCCGTATTGTCTCGAGCTACCAGAACAGGTACTCCCAGGGTGGGTGCTTCTTCCTGAATTCCGCCGGAATCAGTGATAATTAGGTGCGATAACCGCATTAAACCGACGAAGGTAAGGTAGTCAACGGGTTCCACCAGTTTGACGTTTTCAGTCCCCCCGAGGGTCTCCTGGACTGCCTGTCTCACTTTTGGATTCAGGTGAACCGGAAAGACGACCTCCAGGTCGGGATGTTCGTTCGAAAGTCGCTTCAGTGCCCGGCATATCCTGGTGATCCCACCGTCCTGGCTTTCCCGTCTGTGAGCTGTAACGAGCACCAGCTTCTTATTTTTTTCACGAAATTTCGTCGTGTCGACAGGATACTCTGGCTGGACCTCTCCTTTCTTGATGGAATTCTCTATCCTGATTAATGCATCTATAACCGTATTACCCGTAACGTAGACCGAGTTTTCAGGGTAGCCCTCTTCGAGCAGGTTTCTACGAGAATTTTCGGTCGGGGCGAAGTAAAGGTCGGACAGGTTATCGGCAAGCCGACGGTTAATTTCTTCCGGAAACGGGTTGGATTTGTCGCCGCTACGGAGCCCGGCCTCCACGTGACCGACCGGAATTTCCTGATAAAAAGCCGCAAGAGCCCCGACGAAGGCAGTTGTGGTGTCTCCCTGGACCAGCACCATGTCGGGATCCTCCTTTTCCAGAACACCCGTTATCCCCGTCATTGCCCTGCTGGTCAGGCCGGCAAGACTCTGCGATTCCCGCATCAGACCCAGGTCGTGGTGGAGGGAAAGATCAAAAACCCCGAGCGCACCATCAAGCATTTCCAGGTGCTGGCCGGATGAGCAGAGTCGGGACTCGAATTCTTTTCTGCTGGATAGTTCTTTCAGCAAGGGGGCGAGTTTTATTGCTTCCGGTCTGGTCCCTAGTACAGTAAGTGTTTTTATCATATCAGTGACAAAGGATATTAAACCGATTAACCTCGTGCAATCGGTTAAACAACTAATAAATCCTCGACGGATCAATTTGTTTTTAAGCCATAATCTATCAGTACGGTTCGGATTACCGACCCCTGGCTGGGTTGCTTGCAACTTCCTCTCCTGGTTGTAAAAATAAACGACCATGATAAAGAAAAGGGAATATCGCGCCTTTCAGATTGTCGTCCTGCTGCTCGTAACGCTTTTTGCCTTTACTCCTTTTGCTCATTCGGAACAGCTATCCGTTACGCCACTTCTCGACACACCGAATAACCGGACCTACTACAACCATCTCCTCGAATCCGTGAAAGGCGCAAGGGAAACTGTAAAAGTCATGATGGCAACTGCCGATTACTATCCGGACCACCCGAAAGGTATACAAAATGACCTCTACGATGCTCTGGTAAAAGCGGATAGCAGGGGGGTAGAAGTAAGGTTAATTCTGGATAAAAGTAGCTGGTCAAAGGCTATTACGAGGACAAACACCCGGACCGCCGTATACCTGAAAAACAGGGGCTTAAATGTGAAATTTGATGATGAGAAAGTTACCACGCATGCAAAAATTATTATAATCGACGGAAGAAAAGTTTTTCTCGGCTCGAGCAACTGGAACTTTCCGACGTATACGGAAACCTATCAAGCCAACGTAAAACTTGCAAACAGGAAGGTAGCTTCGTTTTACGAACGTTTTTTCGATTCCGTCTGGAAAGGAGAGAAGTTCGAAGCAATTAATACACCGCCCTACCCGGAGGAGAAAGCAGTTATACCGATCCTGAGTTCCGGTGACGACAGGACATACTTCAGGTATGCGAAAAGACTAATTTCCAGCGCGGAGAAGTCGATCGATCTGGTAATTTTCAAAATAACCCGTTATCCGAGTTTTAAAGACAGTAAGTCAAATATATTGCTCAAAGAGCTGGTTAAGGCAAAAAATCGTGGTGTCACCGTCCGCATAATCCTCGATGTTAACGATTGGTCGGAAGAGATCAATCAATCCAACCGGGAGACCACGCTCTGGCTGCTCGGTCAGGGAGTTAAGAAGGTCGGTTTTGATAGCCGAGGGTCGACTACGCATAGCAAGGTTTTGCTCGTGGACAAGGAGACGGTGATGCTCGGCTCGACTAACTGGTCATATTATTCCCTGGATAAAAACGTGGAGACGGATTTACTTATCAAAGATAGTCCGGAGGTTGCTCAAGCGTTTCAGGTATATTTCGAAAAGCTCTGGAGAAAGGCGGAAATACCATCCAGAGAAGAATTGAGCGGCGGATAATTAATTGTCGGAATTAAATAGATCATGAGCCAATTTCAGAAGTGAACAAAAGTCCGGGGGAGAAACTTTTCTTACCTGTAGCTTAAAATGTTTCCCTTACGGGCTTTCCTTCCAGCTGATAGGCCATTATTTTTTTAATCGTAGCGAACCTCAGCTTAGCTTTCCCGGTATAGGGAACGACCAGATCTTTTACCCATAGGTGAATTGCGTGTTTTGCCTGTCCTGAAGAAATGTGATTGTCAAGTTCAAGGTCCAGTTCTCCCGTTTCTAGATTCCAGCGGGAAAGTACCAGTTTGATCGGGAGTTCCTTAACTAGTTCCAGAGAGTTGTCCCCCCTAACTTTGATCGAAGTTTGTGACCAGGTCTCGCTTACCTCACCGAAGAGCTCGTAAGTTCCAGGGTCTTCTTTACATGGTAGTTTGACGGAATACCTTATTGTAAATTTTTCTCCCGGGAGGATTGGTTCCGTCAGGACCCACTGTCTGGTTGAGCTCTTATAGGCAAGTTTTTCAGTTCTTTCCGGAATTATCTCCCAGTTAGACGGTATTTTGTCGTCAAGTCCCGCCCCCATAAGCGTCCTGTTGCCGGGCTGGATAATTACTGCGACGGAGAATTTCACTTCTCCTCCGGCGGCAATAGGGCTATCCTGTTTCACGTAGAGGAGATCGTCCGGAAGTTTGGTGGAAATACTGCGGTAGGTGCGAAAGTCAGGGTTTGCCGGTTGGCTTAACTCGGTTCTCACCTCCGCCCCTTTTTGATGATAGAGAAGGGCTTTCTTGACTAAGTGGAAGTTCAACTTTTTCCCGTCCAAACCGGGTACCTCACCGCCGTCTTTCCATATCCGGATTGCCCGTTCAATCTGGCCATCGGAAATCTTTCCCGGTAAGCTGAAATCGAGCTTATCTTTTTCAAAATCGTAGTGGGCCAGCGCGGTCAGGGGATCGAGCGAGGTGACCAGACTCACCCTGGAGTCTCCGTCTATTTTGCCGGACAGTCCCGGGCTGGCACTACTTACTTTTCCGGAAATATCCAGCTGTTTATTTGCTACTTTCTTATCCAGTTGAGTTGCTGAAGGTGCTCTGACTTTGTAACTAAGTGTCTTCGTCTCGTCCGGCCCCAGTTTGGTTTGTAGAATCCATTGGCTCTCGGAGCGCCTGAACGCAAAGTCATCTTCACTCTTGTCGATTACCTGCCAGTTCTCCGGTAGGTTTTCTTCAATCCCCACCCCGGATACCTTTACCCGAGCAGTGATTTTTACCGAGACTTCGAATGTACTACCTGGCATTATTTTTTTCGCTGAAAGTATTCTCGTAGCTACCAGAGGTTCTTTTACCACTTTTATAGTTCTTTCCAGGGTTGCTTGATTCCCACCCGGCCCTGTCACCCTGAGAGCGATTGAGTGATTGCCGCCCTTCTCAAAAGTATGGGCTGCTCTGGGAGTTTGAGACACGTAAGAGAAAAAGCCGTCATTGTCGAAATCCCATTCGTACTGAGCGATTGCCCCCCGCCGAGCCTCCGAACCCGCAGCGGAGAAAGTAACCCTTTCCCCTACCCGGGCAAAGTCCGGCATGGAACAGCATGGTTTTAACTTCTTAATTGTAGGCTGGGTTCTGAGCCGGATTTCCCTTTCGGGATCAAGCTTCAGTCGTTTGGTCGAATTCAAATTTCCAGTTACAATATGCAGGCTTTTCAGGTTCTCGGTCGTTCCGAAAGATAGACTTAAATCCATGTTGCCCGGTAGGTTTGTAATGATTGCTCCGTCCGCACCCATAGGGCTCCAGGACCAGCGAAAATTACCGATAGCCTGGTTCAGGGAATAGTCATCGCTCCGATCTTCCTCGGTCTTATCGTCAAATAATGATACTGTAGAGTTGGATTTAAGCCCTTTAATGGTCAGCTGAGCTCTACCTCCGTAAGGTGACTCCGGATCTCCCAGGAGTATGATCAGGTTGAGTTTTCCTCCCGGGGACTTATACGGTATCAAAATGCAGCCCTTTTCTTTCTCAAGGCCCGTATTTGGAGCGTTTTTATAGTAATTATAGAAGTCTTCTGCCGGGATATTTCCACGAAAGAAACCGATTTTAGAAGTCAGGGGGACATCTTCGAACGCGCCGTTTACCACCATATGGTCCTGAGCGTTTACCTGGAAAAGGGGAAAGAAAAGGGTAAAAGCTAAAAGTATAATCACGAAGCGATCCGGTGGAGTTCTAGAAGATATCAGGCTCACCTTTGCCCTCCATAGTTTTCGGTCCGGCTTGGATTTTTGCTCTATATATTATAGTCACTGACGTTAAGAGACATAATTCACTTTCATCAAAAAGAGATTAGTCTAGTCTTAATTCTCCATCTAGTTTACGGAACTCATGGACTTTTAATCAAGTTAGAAAGAGGTTCTTTATTAGAAGTTATGATCGAAAGCCAGCATGTATAGAGTTTCAATACGGGAAAAAATGTCCTTCCCCCGTCTCCCCTGGTAATAGAATGTGTATATTAGTATAATTTTTCCATATTGATATACAGAATAAGGTTGAGTAAGTATTTTTCTTCTTTCCTACCAATGGGACTCTAAAGAGGTGAAAAATATGTATAGCAGAAAGGTCCAAATAACAGGTGGATCAACTTTTATGGTGACACTGCCAAAGGCCTGGGCAGAAGGAATCGGACTGGAGCCTGGAACAGAAGTCAATATGGTTAGCATCAAGCCTAATACGATGGTTATGCAGCCCCAGACACAACTCGAGGAAGAAGACAAAATTGGCAAGCTGGTTATAGGGGAGAAGGAAGGGGCAGTTTTGACCAGGAGTATAATTTCCCTATATATAGCTGGTTATGAAGTGATAAAGATTGAAGGAGAGCAGATATCTTCAAGTCAGAGGGGAACGATAAGGAAGACCACTCAGTCTCTCATCGGCCCGGAAATTGTTGAGGAGTCCTCAAATCAGATCATAATTCGCAACCTCTCGGATTTATCCGAGTTATCTATCAATGAAACTCTTTCGAGAATTTATCAGATTTCCAGGACGATGTTCGAAGATACCGTGCATGCTATGCTGGAAGGCGACCATGAACTGGCCAAAGACGTAGAAGACAGAGATGACGATGTGGATAGACTTTTTCTAGCTCTCTCTCGAAGATTCAGAGTCATGCTCTACACGATAGTCGAGCGAAACGGGAAGGAAGTCAACAGGGCTCGGTACTTCGATTATCAAACTGCCGCAAAACAGCTGGAGCGGATTGCCGACCACGCAAAGAAAATTGCAAGCATTTCTCCTGCACTCGATGAAGATCTTCCCGATAAGGTAAGTGAAGCTTTCAATAAGACGGCCGTGGAAGCACTTTCGATAGTTGATAAATCGGTTCATTCACTTACGGAAAGGGATATTGAACTTGCTAACGAAGCACTTGCCCAGGGAGAGGAAATCGAGGAGAACCTTTTGAGCCTGGACAAATCCCTGAGAAAACTCGATCCGCAGACTGCCCAGTTACTTGGTATTGTCTCCGATAGCATCGATAGAGTCAAAGAATACGGGAACAATATCGCTGAAACCGCTTTAAATTCTTCCTGTCCACTTCCCGGAGAGGGTTCCGGCTGGGAAGCTTAGTCTTTCGCAATGACCCTACCTGTTGCATTGGTTGGTCCCTGTGTCTTAACTTTAATTACATTCAATAATCTGGAGGTAAATACATGAACGAAAAAGACGAAGAAAGCAAAGATAGAGAAGAGCAAGCTAAGGGTGAAGAGTCCGAGGAAAAAGATCTGGAATCGGCGATGAATGACCTCTCAGAAGGAATGGGAGGCGGCGGAATGGGCGGATTAGGTCAAATTATGAGCCAGATGGGTGGAATGGGTGGAGGAATGGGTGGTAGGTCAGGCCCGGACCCTCAACTCCTGAAATCCATTCAGGACCTGCAGAGTAAGTTAGAAGACCTTGAAGGGAAGATAGACGATATAAACGAAAAGCTCTAAATTTTTATTGGTGGAGATGAGCGGGCTCGAACCGCCGACCTCCGCGTTGCGAACGCGGCGCTCTCCCGACTGAGCTACATCCCCACTCGTATGCAGAGTTATTATAAACAACGCCGGGATTTCCCTCAAGCACCTGTTGCCGAAAACGATAAGCCGGATCAGGAACTTAATTTGTATTGATTAAACTGGACCAAATTAGTATAGTTTTATGGGTGGTAGAAGATGAAAGAAATGATTTACATGGATAACGCGGCGACAACTCCGGTGGCCGAGCCAGTAAAGAAAAAGATGTCCAAATTCTTTCGGAAAGAGTTCGGAAACCCATCAAGCCTCTATTCTTCCGCCAATACAGCCAGAAAAGAAGGACTGGATTGGAGCAGGAAGAAAATAGCGGATTTCCTCGACGTAGAGTCGGACGAAATCGTGTTCACTTCCGGAGCTACGGAGTCCGACAACCTGGCGATCAAGGGTGTGGCCTTGAACCTGGATGAACCGGGACATTTTATCACAACTGAAATCGAGCATCACGCGGTACTCCACTCTTTCGAATGGCTAGAAGACCAGGGACATGAAGTAACCTATCTGGAGGTAGATGAAGACGGATTGGTTGATCCGGATAGTCTGCGTGAGGAAATCCGAGATAATACGGCTCTGGTTTCTATTATGTATGCAAACAACGAAATAGGTACGGTAGAACCGATCGAAGAGCTGGCTGAGATTTCCGATCAGAACGACGCGTTATTCCACACGGATGCGGTCCAGGCCTACGGAAAGTTCCCCCTTGACCTGGAAAAAGTCGATATGTTATCGGCTTCCGGGCATAAAATATACGGCCCGAAGGGGGTCGGTTTGCTTTATCGTAGAAAAGGGGTGAAGCTTGAACCTTTGATTCACGGGGGCGGGCACGAAAACGGTCTTAGGAGTGGCACGGAGAATGTTCCCGGTATAGTGGGGCTTGCCAGGGCAACGGAACTTATGGACGAGGAAATGGATAAAGAGCCCGAACGTCAGCGCCAGCTTCGAAATAGAATTATCGAGGAAGTATCAAAGATACCCGATACGGTATTAAATGGACCACGAGAGAACAGGTTGTTTAACAATGCCAACTTTAGTTTTCAGGGAATTGAAGGGGAATCAATAGTAATGAAGCTAGACAATAAAAATATTGCTGCTAGTACGGGTTCTGCCTGTTCTTCTCCGACCCTTGAACCGAGCCACGTTCTGCTGGCCATAAATCTCCCCCTGTCTCTAGCTCACGGAAGCCTCAGACTCACTCTTGGAAGGGAAACTAAGGAAGAAGAGGTGGACTACTTGCTGGAGGTTCTTCCCGGTATAGTGGAGGATCTCAGACGAGCTTCTCCTCTTTCCAACTAATTTAGCTAGAACCCATTGAGGTGATATGATGTACTCAGAGAAAGTAATGAAGCACTTTAACGAGCCGCATAACCAGCGAAAAATGGAGAATCCAGATGGGATAGGCAAGGTAGGGAACGCTCTTTGTGGAGACGTTATGTGGCTTTACATCAAAGTAGACGAAGATGAATCCGGAGAAGAGGTAATAGAAGACATTTCCTGGGAAACCTTCGGCTGCACTGCTGCTATTGCCACGTCTTCGATGGTAACGGATCTGGCAAAAGGAGCTTCTCTCCAGGAGGCGTTTGACATATCAAACCAGGAAGTAGCCGAGGAACTGGACGGACTTCCCAAGGTAAAGATGCACTGTTCAAATCTAGCGGCTGATGGGTTGGCTGAGGCGATTTACGATTATCTTGATTCTTCCGATAGCGAAATTCCGGATCGGATAGAAGAAAAGCACCGGCAAATCCAGAAGCATATGGAACAGGTAGAAGAGGAATACGGGGACTACGTTGAAATGGAAGAACAGATGCACGGGTCAGATTAGGTATATGGGCTGCAGGGTGTAGGGTTTGTAAAAAACATCTTGCCAATTCATTCGGGATTAAGGGGTTTTGGGTCTTCTGGTAGAACTTAAGGTTTTCCAGTCTCAAAAAAGCTATTATTTAGTTACCTTTGAAGGAGAAGGAGGAATATGGATTTAGTATTTTCTGAAGAGGCGTTACAGTATCGGTCGGCCGGACACCCGGAAAGCCCGGACCGGGTTAAGACGGCTTACGGCTATTTAAAAGACGATTATAAAACCAGGGAACCGGTTCAGGCGAACCTGGAGGATTTATACCTTGTTCATTCGGAAGATTTTGTCCAGAAAGTTCGCAACGGAAACTTTTCCGATCCCGATTGCCCAGAGTACGATAACCTTTTCTACCATGCTACGCTCTCAGTCGGGGGAGCTATTAAGGCTCAACAAACCAGTGATCTCTCTTTAATGCGCCCTCCGGGACATCACGCCGGAAAAGATTTCCTTGGCGGGTTTTGTTATTTTAACAACCTGGCTATAGCAGTTAAGAAGTCCGGGGTGAAAACTCTGATCATCGATTTTGATGCGCACCACGGGAACGGGACGGAAGATATTTTTCTCGGCGATGAACAGGTGGTCTACCTTTCGCTCCATCGTTCCCCTGGATTTCCGGGAACGGGCGATAAGTCCCGGGAAAACGCTATCAACCACCCCGTTTCGGCTACAATAGGGGATGAAAGTTACCTCGAATTACTCGCCCAGGAGGTCGAGCGGTTTAAAGGAGAGGATTTCGAACAGCTGGCGTTATCTGCCGGTTTTGATGGCCACGAAAGGGATCCGCTTGCTTCGGTTGGACTTTCCACTTCTGCATTTCGGGAAATAGGCGAGTTGATGAAGAGCCTTGAATTGCCTACTTTTGGCGTGCTGGAGGGGGGTTATGTCGGAGAAGATCTGGGAAAGAACATTGATGCCTTTCTGAGAGGTTTTAATTCTTAAAGTAAAATCAAAAGGTTGACAGATGAAGATACTCTCCTATTCCAAGGCTCTCTACTCCAGCTGGCTTTACTATAGCCCGGACAGAATTCTCTTCGATGCCGGAGAAAGCGTCAGCAGCATCATGGGAAACAAGTCTTTCGCAATTGAAAAAGTATTCATATCTCACGGTCATACTGATCATATAGCCGGTCTGGTAAGTCTTATTAACATCAGGAATAACGCCATGGGGGACAAGAAAAAACCCCTGACCGTGTATTATCCCAGAAATAACTTTCACGTTTCTGAATTGATAAATTACCTCAGCCGGACGAACAGCAACGTGCAGTATTCCCTCGAATGGGTTCCACTTGAGGAGGGGGAAGAAGTTCAGGTCTATGGAGAAGACGGTTCCCGGAACCCCCGGTTCGTAAAGGCTTTTTCCACGGATCACTCTCGTAGCGAGAAATCACTTGGTTATAATATCATTGAGGTCAGGCAGAGACTGAAGGAAGAATATGGTGATCTTGCTCAAAACGAGATAAAAGATCTCGCGGAAAGCGAAGGACGGGAGGGGCTAATGGAGAAATACAGGCAAAAGACCTTTACGTACGGCGGGGATTCCGTTCCGCTCGACCCGGGGCTAATAAGCAATACCGAAGTCCTATGTCACGATTGTACCTTTCTCCTCGAAGAAGACAGAAAAATGTACAAGCATGCCACACTGAAAGAAGCGATAGAAGTGGGAAAAAAGGCCGGTCTGGAAAAGAAATTGCTCGGTATTCATGTATCCTCCAGGTATAAAGACTCGGTCGAAGAGATCAAGGAAAGAGTAGTTGAGGAAGAAGATCCTCCTTTCGAAGTTGAACTTATAAACCCTGGGCGGATCTACCGGGAATATTAAACTACCAGTTCCTCTGCCAGCAAGGTGGATCAGGGTTATTATCTGGGGTAAATTTCATCTCCAGTTCCGGGGCCATTCTTGAGGATAAAGGTCCCGGAAAGCCCAATTATCTTGTGTCCGGGGTTCATCTATCCTTTAGGTAATACGTAGAAATATATTGCGTAGAAGTGACCAACGCTTCCACCCATGACAAAAAGGTGCCAGATCATATGGTTGTAGGGAAGTTCGTGCCAGCCAAGAAAAATCAACCCGATAAGGTATATTAGGCTTCCCAGTAAGACCCAGGCAAAACCGGCTAACGGTAGACCGAGGTATAACTGTTTCATGATGAAGATGGACAGTGAACCCATGATGACGTAGGTGCTTGCTTCGAATTTCGGGTACTTATTTATGTAAAAAGTTTTAAATACGATACCGCCGAAGGCAAAACTCCAGACAAGCCCGAACATCACCCAGCCTACCCTGTTCCTGAGCGTCACCAGTAGCAGGGGTGTGAAGGTTCCGGCGACCAGAAAGTAAATGGAACCGTGGTCGACGAACTGAAATATTCGCTTTAGCTTTTTCGTTGTAACGCTGTGGTATAAGGTCGATGACAGGTGGGCCAGGATCAAAGTGGTCCCAAATATTACTACGCTTGTAATTCTCCATTTATCGTGCAGCGGGAGGGTGCGTAAGATCATCAAGATTAAACCGGCCACGCTGAGAGCGGTTCCGAGACCGTGCGATATACTGTTGGCTATTTCTTCCCCTCGTGTGTGAGTCAAACGAAATTCGTTGCCGTCCGGCGGATCTTCAAGAAGCATTTTCTCCTAACTTTACCTTTAATTTCTCTATCATATCTCTTGCCATAGAATCGAGATCGTAACTGGGTTCCCAGCCCCATTCCTCTCGTGCCGGGGTGTCGTCCATTGAGTTCGGCCACGAGTCAGCGATTTCCTGGCGCTCGTCCGGCTCGAAATCGTAAGTAAATTCGGGAATTATTTCTTTGATCTTTCGAGCCAGCTCGCCCGCGGTAAAGCTCATCGAGGAAACGTTGAAGTCGCAATGGTGGTCGAGGTCTTCCAGGTCCGCCTCTGCCAGGTCGATCAATGACTTGACACAATCCGGCATGTACATCAGGGGCAGAGCGGTATCTTCTCGGACGAAAAAAGTGTAATGTCCCTCACGGATTGCCTCGTAAAAAACTTCTACCGCGTAATCAGTAGTTCCACCGCCGGGGAGGGTTTTCGAGCTAACTATTCCCGGAAGCCTGAGCCCGCGGACGTCGAGACCGAACTTTCTGTAATAATAGTTTCCCAGTAGCTCACCCGTCACTTTTGTCACGCCGTACATTGAAGTGGGCCGGAGTACGGTTTCATTTGGTGCGTTCTCGCTTGGTACCTCGGGGCCGAAAACGCCGATTGAACTCGGGATAATTATCCTGTTCAAATCGAATTTTAGCCCCAGTTGGAGCAATTGAAAGAAACCTATTACGTTTACCCTAAAAGCCTCGGCTGGATTCTCCTCACCTTTTGCAGATAGGATTGCCGCCAGGTTAAATACGGAATCTATATCGTATTTATCGATTATCCTTGCCGTAGCTTTTCTGTCCATAATATCCAGCTCTTCCAGAGGACCTTCTCCCAGATCGTCCCCTGGTTTGGTCGAGTAGTAAGTAGCTACAACGGAATCTTTACCGTATTTTTCTCGCAGGGCCGGCGTTAGCTCGGAACCTATCTGTCCGGTAGCGCCAATAACCAGAATATTGTTCATTCTTCTTGACATCTTTCTATTTCCTCCAGTGTTATTTTACCAATTATAGAAACAATAAAACCGGCGGACAACTCTGTTTAAGATTGACGGGTTAGAACTCGAAGTTGATTTAATGTTTTAACTTACTACCTGTTTAATCTCCTTTTGATAGGTCGTATTTCCGCCCCAGGGCGCAGAGTTAACACGACAAGCTTCGGCCAACTTCCGAAACTTCCCTGGCACCTGATTCAACCTGTCAAAAATAACACAAGCCGAATCGTTCGTGCCGGAGAGGGGTCGGAAGTTGGCTATTAATAGAGAAAACTAGGATTCTGTAGATGGTAAAAGTTGGATAAAAATATAAGTGTCGTATAACTCTTACGGGGCCGTAACAATTTGACCGCTTCAACTGGCTTCGTTATCCTTATTGAACAAATAATCAAAGAGGTGACGCACATGCCGCTTGATAAAATGGAAGAGAAGATTCAGAAGAAATTGGATAAACTTGAAGAGGAGGGTACGCTCAAAGGTGAGGAGCTCGTCATCACAGGGGTGGAAAAATCCCCCGATGGTAACGCTCCGCGATATAGAATCGAAGGAGAAGAAGGTTCTTTTCTGAAGATGAACTCGAACTCGTACCTTGGTTTGCATCTGAACGAAGAAGTGATTGAAGCCGAGGAAGAGAGTTCGGAGAAATTCGGTTCCGGGCCGGGAGCTGTCAGGTTTATTCACGGGACTTACAAACCTCACGTCGAACTGGAAGAAAAGCTAGCTAACTTTCATGGGAAAGAATCCTGCGTGATTTATTCCTCCGCCTATGCTACGATGACGGGGATTCTACGACCGCTAACTTCTGACGAGACGCTGATTCTTTCGGACGAGTTGAACCACAACTGTATAATAAACGGAATTAGAATGGCAAAGCCTAAAGGTAAGGATATTTATTCTCACCTGGACAACGATAGCCTGGAAGCAAAGCTTCAGGAGGCCGTCGGAACTTATGACAGGGTTATAGTTGTCACGGACGGCGTATTTAGTATGCGGGGCGATTACCCCGACCTTTCGGAGCTTGTTGGCAAGGTTCGGAAATACGATTCCGAATTCGAGGACGGCGTATTTACCGTAATGGACGATTCTCACGGTGTTGGTGCCTACGGAGAAACAGGTCGAGGAACTACTGAGGTTACCGGAGAAGAAGGGATCGACCTGATAGTTTCTACTATGGGGAAGGCTCTGGGAGTTAACGGGGGGTACGTAGTTACGAAAGAAACGATTGCCAGGTACTTAAGGGAGACTTCGCCGTTCTATATCTACTCCAATCCGATAACGGCTCCCGAGGCAGAAGCAGCCACCAAGTCGCTGGAGATACTGGATAGTGAAAGAGGAATTTCAATGCTGGATCACCTGAGCAAGATGACCAATTACTTCGAGGAAGGTCTGAAAGATATCGGCCACGAAGTAATTGAGGGACCTCATCCTGTCGTCCCTCTCATGGTACGGGATACCAAAAAGACCAGGGATATGGTAGATTATCTGAAGGAAAACGAAGTTCTTGCAACGGCGATCGTTTATCCGGTAGTTCCCCAGGGTGACGAATCCATCAGGTTTCAGATATCTGCCGATCATACGAAAGAGGATCTGGATTACGTCTTGAAGAAGATTGACCAATTCGAGTAGAACTTACTGAAAAGGAGAAATCTCATCTCTGACGATTTTCCGACTTATTCTAACGGGAGTTATCAGGTAGTCGAGGCTGGGTTAACTCCTTACCGGGAATGTTATGAGCTGCAAAAGAAGATTTTTTCTCGTAAATTGCAGGGAGAGGGAGAAAATACCCTGCTGGTTACGAGACACGAGCCGGCGATAACTATGGGGAAGTCGGCCCGGCGGAAAGACTTACTCGTTGATAAAGAGACTCTGGATAGAAGGGGTGTAGACTACGTAGAAATTGACCGGGGCGGAGGTATTACTTATCATGGCCCCGGTCAGGTAGTTCTTTATCCTATTTTCGATTTGCGGGAATACGGAAAGGACCTCCGCGAATTTATCTCGCGCCTTGGTGAAGTTACACGACGGGCGGCGAGTAGTTTTGATATCGATGCCGAGTTTCGGAGCGACGATAAGATCGGCCTCTGGATATCGGGGGAACGAAAAAAACTATGCTCCATCGGACTCCGGGTAAAGAGATGGATGACAATGCACGGGATTGCATTTAACGCCGATATAGACCGGGAAAAGTCGAGTCTGATTCGTCCGTGCGGAATTCGTGGTACCGAGCTGGTATCTATTTCCGACTACACTGACGTCAGATTTGAGGAGGTCAAAAGCCTTTTACTGGAAGAATTCGAGAACGAGTTTGCCGCTTAGGGGGAAAAGTTGAACTCTAAACCGGAATGGTTAAAAACCAGAGCGCCGAGCACGAGTGAGGTCGAGGAGGAAGTCGGAGAAACCCTCCGGGAGCTGGGGCTAAATACTGTTTGCCGGGAGGCGGACTGCCCCAATCAGGGCGAGTGCTGGGGCGAAGGTACGGCTACTTTTATGCTACTTGGAAGGGTCTGTACCAGAAATTGTCGCTTCTGTGACGTGGAAAACGGTGACCCTGCCGGTAAGGTAAACAGTGATGAGCCGAACCAGCTGAAAAAAGCCGTTAAACGGCTGGGGCTGGATTACGTAGTCCTGACTTCCGTGGATAGAGATGACCTGAGCGATGGAGGGGCTTCGATTTTTGAAGAGGCTATAAAAGGGATAAAAGACTTACCCGGTTCTCCTCTGGTGGAAGGGTTGATACCGGACTTTTCTGGGCGTACGGAAGCGTTGAAAAAAATAACCGATAGCGGAGTGGACGTCGTCGGTCATAACATTGAAACAATCAGAAGGTTAACGTCGAAAGTAAGAGACCGCAGGGCAAGCTACGAACAATCGCTTTCGGTTCTGGATCAATTAAAGGAGCTCAATTCGGATCTGGTTACAAAATCGTCGTTGATGCTGGGGCTGGGAGAAAGTAAAGGAGCAGTTATCGAAACGATGAAAGATTTGCACTCGGTAGATGTGGATATAGTGACGCTTGGTCAGTATCTCAGGCCGACTTCAGAGCAACTGCCTGTTGAGAGATTCTGGGAAATTTCAGAATTTGAAGAATTGAAACGTAGGGGAGAACAAATGGGATTTTCCAGCGTGATAGCGGGGCCGTTTGTCAGGAGTTCTTACAGGGCCAGAGAAACCTACTTAAAATCCAAAGAGGAATAGTTTTAGCCGAAATAAATTCGTGATTATGTTTTCGGTTGGATTTTGCTTTACCGTGAAGTTTTTTGAGGAGCTATGACGGAAACCGATAGGACAAAGCGAGGGGGGTATCTCGTCGATGACGACCGGCTGAGGGTAATAAAGGACCTGGAAATGAGGAACCCTTCTCTCAATATTGGGCTGGAGGAAGCGATTGCGAAGGAAGTGGCAGAAGGAAAGGCCTTGCCTACCATCAGGTTCTGGCGAAACAATCATTCGGCAATTATTGGAAGGTCTCAGGAAGCAGGAGCCGAGTTAAACCTCACTAATTGTGGTGAAAACGAAGTATCGGTTGTTAGGCGCCCCACCGGCGGAGGAACCGTTTTACACCATCCGGGTAATCTAAATTATTCGATATATCTCCCAGAATCTACCTCTGATTGCGTAAAAGAAGAATCCGTTAGGCTGTCCCGACCCGTGGCCAGAGTGATTCAGGATCTTGGGTTTGAGCCGGAAGTACGGCCGAATGGGTTGTTTCTCGGAGATATCAAAATAGGCGGTACGGCACAGTCCCACCGCTGGGGGTTATTGCACCACGGTACTTTGCTCGTTAAGGAAGATGATATAATGGATTCCATGGATTTGTTCCTCCGGGCCCGTCAGGATAGTTATTCCAAAAATAAAGTTCAATTGCCCTCGAAGCCAGCTAAGGTGGGCAGCATAAATAGTTTACTGGGGAGAAAGCTGGAACTGCCTGATCTACTGGAACTGTTGAAAGGAAGGATAGCGGGTTGGCTAAAAAAGACTCCGGTGTCGGGCTCGATTACGGAAGGAGAATGGAACTTTGCCAGGGCTCTGGCGGACGAGAAGTATTCCCTGCCGGGGTGGACTTTTAGGTTTCACGAGGAGAGGAACGAGTCAAAAAAGATCAATTCTTAGCTATATACGGAGGTATCGAATGTTTAGCAAGGGGTTTTCTAGAAGTCTGATCGGATTTTTTGCCCTATTAATCCTTTTAACTCCCATTCTTTCTCCGGGAGCCGAAGTTCGCGGCTCGGAGCCCGCGAAGCTTGGGGCCGGTCTGGCCAGCGTTTTGCTCCGGTGGAATATGGTTTCCTCCGGGTTCGTATCTCCCGGGAAAAAGATCGGTGACGAAGACTTAATGGCCGCGCTGGAAGGACTGGAAAATCTAGCGGCCGAAAACGGTCTACCTTCAAACGTTAAGGGTAGGCTTGTCCCACTAAAAAAGAAGTTAGCTGCGGCAGAGGATACTTATCTGTGGCCGATTCAACTTGGTTACTGGAGCTTTAGCGGAGGCGATGATTCGGTATCTCTATCCGGGGCGGAGGTTAAATCCGCCAGTCCCGAAGCTCGGGTACAGGTTTTCCAGTACCTTTCTTTCGGGAAGGAAGCAAGCGCGACGATTGATATTACGAAGAAAACTTTCTCTCCACCCTTGAAGAAGTTTTCCCTCCAGTTATGGGTTCGCCCGGAAAAACCGCTGACGGGTAAGCTGGTTGAAACTGGTGACTGGGAACTGGCGTTTCGAGAGGGGAGGTTAAAGCTCGCCGGTAAGTCCGGGAAGATCCTGTCAGAAACCGGGAAAATCGCTTTTGGAAATTGGACCCACGTATCATTAGTTGTAGAGGGCAAAACGGTCAAATTATACGAAAACGGATCCCTTTCGGGAGAAGATACAATCTCCAGTCCTTTACAAGTTACTTCAGAATTGGTTTTGGGTAAGGGTTTTACCGGAAATCTCGACGAATTCAGATTAACCCCTAAAGGTCTGAACGAAACGCGACTTCGATTTGACCAGCCGCTCGATTACCTAATCGGTTTTCCGATAATAAACTGGGCTCAAAAAAGCTGGAGTTCGGATCAGCTCTGGGAATTCTACGCCGGTTTATTGATCTCCAACCTTACGATAAAAAGAGACAGCGAAGTCTCCTCTTTGAAAGCGGATAACTTGTTAAAGGTGGGAGAATTTTTGCTTGGGGAAGTTGAAGGAATGCCACCCCTCCCTGGAGGTCTACCGGATGAAGTCAGGTCCTCCTTGAATGATCTTTACCGGCTCGGGCAGTCCGAGAAATTAACCAGCGCGGAAAGTTCCAGAGCGGAATCCCTCATTGAGAGGTTGGTTAGTTATCTCGATCTCGCCTGAGCTAGAGACCTTCCCACCAGGTCAGGAGGTCTTCCAGCTCTCCGGACTCTTCTTTTTTCGCGAGGTATTTCCCGATTCGTTTCCCGGATTTCGTGGTCAGCTCCGAAGCCGTGTTAAAAAACCACGGGCGAGCCAGCGGATTTCCCTGATGTGAATATTCCAGAGCCTGAAATAACAGGTCGAGCAGATCGGCGTCTCTGGCGATTCGGGTTATTCGGTCTTTTCCTTCTTCTCGACCAATTATTCCATTTAATCTATCTCTTAAATCCTCGGGTAAACCCTCGATCTGGTCCTCGAGGACTTTAGAAGAAAGATAATCTTCCTTCTCCAAATAGTCCTGAGCCAGCCAATCCAGATCCAGAGTTCGGGTTTCCGCGATATCGTGAAAGAGACAAAATCCGGCTACCTCATGCGGGTTTTCGTCCTCAAGAGCAGCCAGAAAAAAACCAAGCGCCGCGGTCCTAAAAGAGTGATCGGCGACTGTTTCGGGGCTATCAATACCGAGCTTTAGCCAGCCGGATCGAGGTGCGCGCTTTAGTTGACCCAGTTCGAAAATAAATTTTACAAAGCTTTCCAGCTCTTGATCTTTCACTATTTATCCTCCGTTATGGAATGAAAGAGATCTCACAAACAATTATCAGGTATAAACCGCTGTAGTGCCAATTGGATTAATAGAAATCTTATTTGAGTGGATGAATCCACCCGACCTTATCGAGAAGTTCTTCGAAATTATGCGGACAAAGACTATGGACAAGCATACCCCTGTGGAGATTGCTGTTCTCGTTTTTTCTACCCTTAGCAAGAAGACGCACTTTATCCTGTATGGTGACACTTTTCCTTGTAGTTAAGCCTCAGGCAAGTCAAGATTCTTTTAGATATAATGAAAAAGATTGCTAGATTTGTTACCTGTTTTTTACTAATTGTCGTTTTCCTCGGATTGGCCCCTTCCAGTATCGGCCAGAGGACTTTCGTCAATATTACTGACACTGAAAAACGAAAGCCCCAGGGCAGTTCCAGGCCAATAAGGGGGGTATACCTTCATTCCCGCGCGATATCGTTGGGAAACGTGGACAACTGGGTCAAAGTGCTCAAGAAACATGATTTCAACGGCGTGGTAATAAACGTTAAGAACGTCTCCGGAGTAGTTACCTACTCCTCGGACGTGAAGCTGGCCTCTGAGATCGGTGCGACTACGGGACGCCTTGAAATCGAGACAATCGTTGAAGAGTTACACAAATCCGGTATCTATGCGATTGCCCGCCTGACCTGTTTCAAGGACCCAAAAATGGCAAAACATTGCTGTGGTGGTGGAAACTGGGCCAGCCCGGAGAGTCCTCTGGCACAGGAATACAATATCAATCTGGCTAAAGAAGTGGCGAACCTGGGTTTCGACGAAATTCAACTTGATTACATCCGTTATTCGGACGGCCCGGGCCAGATAGGTGGTGACTACAGGGACAGAAGTAAGGTGATAGCTAATTTCGTCAAGCAACTTCGCGCCGCTATACCGCCACACGTAAAACTATCCGCGGATGTATACGGTCGGACTCTCTGGGAATGGAATAGCAAAAACAACGATCCGATCGGGCAGAACCTGGAATATTTACAAGAACACACGGATTACCTATCTCCGATGATTTACCCTTCTCATTACCAGGACCCGGATCTGGTTTACAACCCGAAGAAGCTTCTGAATCTTTCCCTGGAAGTCGGGAAGGGGAGGTTATCCGTTCCTCTTCGACCATTCATTCAGGGTTTTGACAGGGCAATGCCCCGAGGTATGAATTTAGTGGAATACATAAAAGAGGAACTAAGAGCATTACGCAAGCACGGTGAGGATGGATTTCTCGTCTGGAACCCGCGGTCGGATTACGACTCTCTCTGGAAAGCAGTTGAAGGAATGCAGATAAATTAAAAAAAGCCCTCCGAGCTTCCACCCGAAGGGCGTGATTAATTTTACCTTAGAATGCTTAACGCGGGTATAATTATTCGTCTTCGTCTTCCTTGTTGTCACCGTTTAATGCTTCGTGTATTTCCCTTATCTTTTCGTCCGCTCGGGCAAAGACCGTACCTTCTTCGTATTCCCCGTCTTCGAGCTCCGCTCCGGCGGGAGTGTCCGTCAATATTTCTAACCCTTCGCTTACCGTTTCTACAGTATATATATGGAAATCACCGGCTTCTACGGCGTCAATAACTTCGTCATTTAACATGAGGTTATCCTTATTGTCTTCTGGAAGGATAACTCCCTGGTCACCGGTCAGTCCCTGAGCTTTACAGACCTCGTAATAGCCTTCGATCTTCTCTTTTGCGCCGCCTATTGGTTGAATCTCCCCTTTCTGGTTAACTGAACCGGTAACTGCGATTCCCTGATTTATTTCCAGATCAGCCAGACTGGAGAGTATGGCGTATAACTCCGTACTGGAAGCGCTGTCCCCGTCGATCTTCGAGTAGCTCTGTTCGAATGCGATATTTGCCGTCAGGGATAAAGGTTTGTCGTATGCAAATTTCCTTCCCAGGTAACCCTTCAAAATCATTACGCCTTTGGTGTGGGTATCGCCTGAAAGATCCGCTTCTCTGTCAATATTTACGACCCCTTCTTTCCCGGCGTAGACGTTGGCGGTTATCCGAGCCGGCTTGCCGAAGCTGAAGTCCCCCGTTCTTAAAACGGAAAGACCGGTAATCTGCCCGACCTCTTCGCCCTCGGTATCAATGAAGATCTTTCCCCGGTCGATATATTCGTGGATCTTATCCTTGATCAGGCTCCGTCGCTCGATCTTTTCATCCATCGCCTTTTTTACGTGATCCTTGTTGACGTAGTCTGCTCCTTCTTCCTTGGCCCAGTAGCTTGATTCTTTTACCAGTTCCGTGATTTCGCTGAATTTCGTCGAAAGTTTTTCCTGGTCCCTGGCCATTTCGGAAGAGTACTCGACGACTTTGGCGACACCGGAATTTCGGAAGTGTCTGATTTCGGAACTTTTATCGACTTGATCCTTGATAAACCGGGCGATTTCGCCTTCCTTCTCGTCTCCCCACTCCATTTCGAAGTCGAAGTCAGATTTGACGTTGAATAACTTCTGGAAGTCCTCCTCGAAACTGTTCAGGATGTTATAAATTCTCCTGTTACCTATGAGGACGACCTTGACACTCAAGGGGACTGGCTCGGGCTGGAGACCTTTTGTGGAAGCGTATCCAAGCATCTGCGCCGGATCTTCTATCTTGATTTCGCCCTGATTGAGGGCGGATTTTAAACCTTCCAAGCTTAGCCCGTAGCGAAAGAGGTTCTTGGCCTTTAGTACAAGATAGCCGCCATTTGCCTCGTGCAGTGCTCCGGGTTTTACCATGGTAAAGTCCGTCGACATCATGCCAAACTGGGCCTTCTTCTCAACCGCTCCGAATAGGTTCGGGTAAGTAGCGTTGTCCTCGACCACCACTGGTGCACCATCTGTATCGCCGTTGTTGATCAGGACGTTTACTCTGTATTTGACGAACTGGTCCTGAGCAGAAGCTAGCTGGGCCATCCCACCGGGTTGATTGCCGGCATTCTGATTTGTGAAGTCGTCAATATTTTCCAGAATGTCTTCTTTGACGTTATGGAGGTATTCGACTGCTTTTTCGTTGTCCTTGTACTTTTCTTCCAGCTTGCGTAACATGGGGTCCAGGAGAAACGATATAGCTTCTTTTTTCAGGTTCTGGATTTTTTCGTTTCTTTCTTCCTCCGCCTCCATTACCTTTTCCATCGTTTCCTGTATCCTGTCCTGTAGCTCTTCCTGCCGATCCTCAATTTCTTCCCTTTTTTCGTCTTCCATTTCGCTGAATGCCTGTTGATCCATCGGCTCCCCGTTTTCCCCTTTGGGGACGGTATTAAGCCCGAATGGGGTACGTTG
This sequence comes from uncultured Thermotogae bacterium, assembly GCA_964599005.1. Taxonomy (GTDB): domain Bacteria; phylum Bipolaricaulota; class Bipolaricaulia; order M55B111; family M55B111; genus JAGXLP01. The sequence goes on along the minus strand of CAZRDU010000006.1, from coordinate 3,318 downwards.
CAGGATGAATCCCTTCTCGGAAGCCTCCTCTTCCAGTTTCTCGAAGAGGGCCTGCTTCTTCTGGTTGAAATTCTGGTCTATCGCTTCCTTGCGCTTTTTGTATTCTCCAGTTTCGAATGTATCGGATACTCCGTCCTCAAGGTGTTCAATCAGTTCGTCCATATCCTCCTGAAATTCACAACCCTTCCCGGCTTCCAGTCTAAGGTACTGGGGGTGATCAGGATTGTCGAAATTATGGATGTAACATATATCGGGTGGAGTATCTTCTTCCTTGCTTGTTCTATTCAGGAATTTATTTATCGCAGAGTTCTTCCCTGTGCCGGGTTGCCCCGCGACGTAAATATTATAGCGGTTCTCGTCGTCCTTTACTCCCAGGCCAAGCTCTATCGCATCCAGAGCACGATCCTGCCCAATTATCTCTTTTAAAGGTTCCAGCTCTTCCGTGGTGTCAAAAGAAAAATCATCTGGTGAACAAGTCCTTCTCAAATCAGAAATTCCAAGTTCTCTTGTCATCATCAGTCCTCCTCTGAGCAATGTTAAAGGAGCGTATAGATCAGTTCAATTGGGTAAATTAGCTTTTCCTTACTACGTTAACATCGTCCAGCCTCAGAGCCGGCGCAAGCAATCCACCACCTACCCACTCGGCTTCTTTCCCCAGTTCGAGGTTTTGTTTTAACAGTTTGTAGACGTTACCTGCTATCATTGTATCCTTTACTTTTCCCGTAATCGCTCCATCCTCCACTTTGTAAGCCACCGAAACGTTGTTCGAAAATTCCCCCGACAGTACATTCCCCTGGCCGAGTCCCAGTACCTGATCCACGACGAGACCCCTGTCTATATCGGAAATCATTTCCCCGAACTTCTTTTCGCCGGAAGCTATCTTCAGAGTGGTCGGGCTTATTCCGGGAGCGGAACGAAAGTCGGAACCTCCGAGCAAACCACCTTTGAGGCCGTTTCCCGTTGGTTCTTTGCCGGCTCTGCTCGCCGTTTGAAGGTCATAAAGGAAATTCTTAACCTCACCTCTGGATATCAGATCTACCTTTTCAATTGGGGTTCCTTCGTCGTCGAAACTTCTCCTGGTGGGAGACCCTTTCATCGAACCGTAATCTGAAACAGTTAACTCTTCGGCAAAAGCCTTTTCTCCAAGGCTCCCTTCCATGGGGGAAGTTCCCTGAAATACGTTTTTTCCGTTAAATCCGGCCAGAAGGGCTACCAGCAGAACGAGCGTCCCCCTCGGTGTCAATATTGCCGGATAGCTCCCGCTTTCGAGCCTGGTTTCTCTCTCCGCCCATTTGAGTTTTTGAATTGCCCTTTCAGTCGGTTTTTCGACGTCGAACTGATCCAGCTTTTGCCCGACGGAGGATTCGTGGAAAGTAAAGATATCTTCGTTGCCAACTTTTTTTATTTCCAGACTGAGCGATAGTTTCGTTCTGTCCTCGTCCACCTCAAGGCCGTTGCTATTTGCTATACTGGTTTGAGAGACGGATTTTGACAGGTCGAGATTTACTTCGAGGTCAGAATCGAATTGGTGGAGCCGTTCTATAACCTCTTCCCCCCGTTTTATCAGGTCGTTAGCTTCCAGTTCAGCTATTTTCCGATCGAAGGTATTTACTTCTTCCGGATCTATCCGGCCGGGAAATTCGAAATCGGCCTCCTCGCCGAATTTTGCCGTCTCTAAAGCATGATCAACCACTTCTGTCAGGTTCTCCGGGTCAGTTGTCGTGGAAAACCCAAGCTTCCCTCCATCGATGACTCTGAGAGCCGCCCCCGTGGTTTCCACGTGTTTGACCGATTCGAGTTCTCCCGAACTGAACTTGACCGGTATGGAACTTCCCTTTACCTCGTAAACCTCGGCACTATCCGCTTCTTTACCTGCTGTTTCTAATAGTTTCATTATCTTCCTCCTATCGTGACGTCCTCGATCCGAATATGAGGAGCACCGTCAGTAACCGGTAACGGCATCTGGCCGCCTTTGCCACAGCCACCGGCGGAGCCGATAATATCTAGATCATCACCTATTCCGGTAATATTCTCTAGAGATTTAAATATATTGCCGGTCAGGACCACGTCTCGTACCATGGGTCCTATCTCTCCGTTCTCGATGATTCTCCCGTGTCCGGCACTAAAGGTAAACTGTTCCAGCTGGGTCTGCCCCCCATAAGCGTCTTTAGCGAAGATGCCGTGGTCTATCGAGCCTATGAGATCCTCGAAAGTCTTGTCGCCACCTTCGATATAAGTATTGGTCATCCGGACAATAGGTTCATGGCGGTAGGAGATAGCCCTGGCGTTGCCCGTCGGTTCCTGACCCATCTTTTTTGCCGTTTCCCGCGAATGGAGAAAGCTGTTCAACTTGCCGTCCTTGATCAGGTACGTCTTCTTCCTCCGGACTCCTTCATCGTCAAAGGGCAGATTGCCCCGCCTTCCCTCGATGAAGCCCTCGTCCACCACGTTTAAGTTCTCGGGACCAAATTGTCTTCCCAGCGTCATTATATCCTGAAGCCGGTCGTTTTTGTAAAAATGATCCGCCTCGCACAGGTGTCCAAAAGCCTCGTGGATAAACACTCCAGCCAGTTCCGGGTTGAGCAAGACCGTATATTGCCCGCCGTCCACCGGTTCCGCGGATAAAAGAGAGACGGCCCCTGATGCCACTTCTTCGGCCATCTCGTCTCTGTCCAGGACTAATTCAAAACCACTTGCCTCCCCGATAGTGTCGTGAGCGGTTTGAATATTGCTTTTCTCCCCTCGCGCTATTGCCACAAGGGCCAGGGTAACGTCGGGAACTTCCTGGTATAATTCCGTTCCCTCGGAGTTCAGGTATGTGAGTTCTCTGAAGGAATCACTGTAAACTGCCCTTGTCGATTCTATGCGCCCATCGTGGTCCAGCATCGCCCTGTTATAGCCTTTTACAACGTCGCGTTTCTCCTCGAGGGGAACTTCTCTGACGTCTTTTTTTTGCTCCGATATTACTTCCTCTTTCCGGGTTTGAACTTCAGCCAGTTCAATTCTCTCATCCATACTGGAAGCAACTTCTTTGCCTATTCTGTAAGCTTTTTTTGCTTTTTTTGACAGCTCGTCAATCGAATTAAAGGTCGCAATGCCCCATCCGCCCTGTACAAGAGTTCGGACTATACCCCCTACCTCTTCCGATGAGTCAATGTTCTTCAGTTTTTCACCCTCGTACTTTACTTCAGTTCTTCTTTCTTTTTCGATTCGTATTTCGGTAAATTCACCTTTACTTGCCCGTAATCCTTCTTTCAGTTTATTGAGCAAAATACCCTCCTTTTCTATATTCCGTTAGAATAATGGTTTGATTCTAAC
>CAZRDU010000005.1:12463-32153 GCA_964599005.1 uncultured Thermotogae bacterium | reverse complement strand
GCTTTATTTTTTATTCCTGGTAGTCAGTTGCGTAAGTTTGGTAAACAATACGAAAAAGCACGTCTTCCAGGTCGGTTTCACCCTGCTTGACTTTGAGGTCTTCTCTTTGCAGGGTTTTTAGCAACTCTTCCAGTTCGTTTTTGCTGAAGTTACTCGCCTGATCACGTTTTTTCTTCACCAGCCATTCGTAGAGCCCTGTTTTCGAGGAAATTTCCTTATTAGTCTTTTCACTTGAGGCTAGACCCTGAACTTTGATCAAACGGCGAACCTCCTTTGCCAGCATAAAGAATATCTTTCCCTCTTCTACACCCTCTTCAAGCATGTCTTCGAGCAATTTTGTTGCCTCTTCATGACGTTTAGTAAACAAAGCATCGAAGAAATCAAATAGCTTGTCTTTTCCTCGAGCCCAGACGACCTCTTTTACCTCTTCGCGACTTAATCTTCCCTGGTCTTTGTATAATTTAAGCTTTTCCGCTTCTCTTTTTACCCTCAATAAATCCTGATCCAAAATCTGGACCAACCATTGTTTTGCATTGCTCGTTACTTTGACTTCTTGATCGGAAAGAATTTCTGAGACGTACCTGGGAAAGTTTCGGCCTGTCGGTTCTGAAAATTTCTTATCTTTCCCCTTTCTTGATACGGTCTTGTATAATTTGGAATTTTTATTCAAGGAGTCAGCTTCAAGGAGTAGGGCTTCGGTATCAAAGGAATGTTTTTCTATTATTTTCGGATAAGTGTCGTTTCCAACCAGTTCTTCGGCCTGAGTGACTCGGATGATTTTGGTCTCCGAAAAGAGAGAGGAACCTCCGAGAAGCTGTTCCAGGTTTTCGGGGTCAAGTCGCCCTCCTTCGAATTTATAAATCTCGGGGTCTTCCAGTTCCCTCTTCCAGACCTTAATTGCTTTCTTAACTGCTTGTGCTCTTTGATATGGTTCTCCGTGATATAGAACTATTTTTGCCATTATCGTGACTCCAAATAGATAGTAGAGTAAGGGGTTAAAGCAGTCAATCCCAGTTGGTTGAGCGGGGTTCGACGGAGTTATTAGTTGTAAAATTGCAAATGTTCTCCGGGTACGGGGATTGGAATCACCTTGAGAATTAAAATCTCTATGAAAGGACTATTCCAGATGAGGTTTTCGAATTTTTCAAAAGTAATTAACCCTTCTATCGGGTCAGAAGCTCCGGTTATTGTTGATATTGCTGCTCGAAGTTTCGATAATTAGCTTGTTAGTTTGCTTACACTTAAACTTAATCTCAAGTTAGAATTTTTATTTAGAGGTGTCTACCATGCTCCCACCTCATGGGGGAAATTTAGTCAATAGAGAGCCGAGTTCGGCAAAGAACAGGGAGAATTTAAAGCGGAAAGCAGGTGAGCTGAAGAAAGTAGAGCTTAGTTCTGGCGAGGTAAAGCACCTGCAGAATATAGCTTACGGAAGTTATAGCCCTCTCAAGGGTTTTATGAGGCAGAACGATTTCAATAAGGTCGTCAAGGATAAAACGCTGGAAGACGGTACTGTCTGGACAGTGCCTATAGTTCTTGACGTTACCGAGGAAAAAGCGGACGAGATAGAGAACGAGGAAGAAGTTACTCTAGTTGATGAGTCGGGGATACAGCTGGCGATCATGGACGTGGAGCAAATATATACAGTGGACAAGGAAGAGGCCGCTAAGGGTTTATTCCAGACTGCTGACGAAGAACATCCCGGCGTTAGTAATTTTTTTGACCGAGGCAAATACTTCCTTGGTGGTCCAATTAAGTTAATTCGTGGTGGGTTTGATGATTTTTATAAGTACCTGTTGAAACCAGTTGAAACGAGGGTTCTGTTCAAGGAAAAAGGCTGGGAAAAGGTAGTAGGGTTTCAGACGAGAAACGTTCCGCACCGAGGACATGAGCATCTGCAAAAGAGCGCTCTGGAAGTGGCTGATGGTATATTCATCCACCCAAAGATAGGTCAGAAAAAAGTTGGGGATTGGAAGGATAGTGTAATTTTGGAATCATACGATATCCTTCTGGACAATTATTATCTTCACGACCACGCGGTAATGAGTATATTCCCCGCCGACATGTTCTACATGGGGCCAAGGGAAGCAGTTTTTGATGCGATTGTCAGAAAGAATTACGGCTGTACCCACTTCATCGTTGGTCGGGATCATGCTGGAGTAGGTGATTACTACGGTGACTTCGACGCTCACAAAATATTTGACCAGTTGAGCGATATAGACATCGAGCCCCTGACTTTTGATTTCGCTTACTGGTGCAATAAGTGTGGCCAGATGGTGACCGACAAGACCTGTCCGCACTCTATGGAGGATCGAATTGCCCCTTCTGGTAGCAAGATCAGGGGTATGGTCAAGGACGGGGAAACACCGCCGAACGAGATAATGCGGGCTGAAGTGGCCGAGTTCGTAACCGGAAAGGACAATCCGTTCGTAGTGGAGGGTTAAAATGACAGAAGAAAAACCAGAAGGAGAACAATTTAACAGTTTTACCCTGTGGTTTACCGGGCTGCCGTCGTCCGGAAAATCCACGATTGCCAAAGAAGTTGAGAATGAACTACGGAGAAGGGGGCTTCAGGTAGAAAACCTTGATGCAGACGGCCTGCGGAAAAATCTGCACCCCGATCTGGGTTTTACAAAGGAAGAGAGGGGAATAAATAATCGAAGAATCGGTTTTATCAGTAAGCTCCTGACTAAAAACAATATAGCTACTATCGTGGCTGCTGTTTCTCCGTTTAAAGAATACCGACAGGTCGCACGCGAGATGGTCGAGGAAGAAGGTCAGTTTTATCAAATATATGTCGAGTGCCCTGTTGAGGTATGTAAGGAGCGTGATCCGAAAGGGCTTTACGAAAAGGCAGAAGAGGGTATTATCCCGAATTTTACCGGGGTATCGCACCCGTTTGAGGAACCAAAAATAGGTGAATACGACTTAAAAGTAAATACGGACGAGCTGGATCCGGATTCAGCAACGGAAAAGGTAGTACAGTTCCTCTCCGACACGGGGATATTTGCATCTGTTGACGATATTACTGGTCTGAACGAGCATCAGGAGGAAGAGATAAAGGATAGACTTCGCAGGCTCGGATACCTGTAATTTCTAAAAAGTCCGTTCGAAAATTCGACAAAATTACCGTGAGCCCCGGAGCCTGGCTTCGGGGCTAATCGGTTTTTCCGGGAATTTGATTCTTCAAACTTTTTACCTCTCATTCCCCTTTTGTCCTTAAGGATTTTCCTTCCCGATAAGGAGTTGTTCGCCCCCGAAACCTGGAATATAATTGCCGGGAAAATAACATAGCAGAGGAGGGTGATTATGGGTAATCTGAGACTTAAGCTAGGCATGATGGGTAGTGTAGCCCTGATTATAGGAATAACGACGCTCGGCGCCTCAATAATCCTGAATGGCGTCGTCGGTCTACCTTTAATCTGGACGATTGTTTTTGTCGTGCCCTTTTTCTTCCTCCAGTGGTATTACGGCCCCAAAATGGTGGAACATTCGATGGGGGTCGAAGAAGCACCGAAGGGACAGTACCCTGAACTTCACCGGGTCGTGGAGGACTTGAGTCGAAAAATCGGGATAGAAAAACCTGATGTAATGATTTCACATATGGAAATGCCGAACGCCTTTGCTTACGGCAATTTCTCAACAGGGAAAAGGGTAGCGGTGACTCAAGGATTGTTGGACACTCTGGAAGAAGAGGAAGTAGAAGCCGTGCTCGGACACGAAATGGGCCATATCGCTCATAATGATGCCGAGGTTATGATGTTTATCTCGATCCTTCCTGCGATATTTATGATGCTGGGTCGGTCTTTGCTCTGGTCTTCTTTCCTCGGCGGACGGAGAAGGAATGGGGGAGCGTTAATAGTAGTGGCCCTTGGTGCGATGTTCTTCTATTTCTTGCTAAACCTGGCGATTCTCTGGTTCTCCAGGCTGCGTGAATACTACGCGGACCATTTTGGAGCGACAAACGTCTTTGAAGGATCGCGCAAGTTACAGGAAGGTTTGGTAAAAATTGAAAACGAAATGGCACGGTTGAAAAAGCGAGGCGGGGAAACAAGCCCGGCTGCAGGTGGAAGGTCTAATTCCTCAAGCATGGGTTTGAATCCGCTTGGTTCAGGGATGAAAGCATTATTTATTGCCGATCCGGATGTCGATACGGGGAGCGAAAACCTTTCCGATAGAGAAATGGTCGATAAATACAGGGAGAAAGAACCCGGTATTGGTAAAAAGCTCTTTGAACTATTTACGACCCACCCGGAATTGAGTAAGAGGATAAAGGCTCTGGATAAGTATAAGTAGAGGGTTACTGCTTAAACCTTGATATTACTTTTTTTGCCTCTTTGATTGTCGACTCAGTTATTTCCTGCGCTTCTCCCGTGTAATCTTTTGCCCTTAACTCTTTTAGACGTGCCCTTTCGTTCTGTGGAAGGGGTAATTTTTCGATTATACCCTCTATGCCCCCTGCATCCATGCTTACCCCGCGGGTAAGGTCTTTAACGATCTCATAGGCGTCTGAGTGGCCGTATTTGCGTAAAGAGGTCTGCCAGGCTTCGGCCAGAACTTCGGGATGGTTCAAAAGATCGTCCTCTATTTTCGCTTTGTTTGGTTTAATCTTTTCCAGCCCCCGAAAAACGCCGATGTATCCAATTAACGAATGAGCGTAGGCAACACCGATGTTTCTCCGTACCGTGGAGTCCGATAAGTCCCTCTGAAGTCTGGACTTTGTCAGATAATCCGAAAGAAACTCGAGATCAGAGTTAGCTTTGCTCAGGTTTCCCTCTCCGTTTTCAAAATCTATCGGATTGACTTTTTGAGGCATAGTGGAGGAACCTACTTCCGATTTCTCTCGTTTTTGGGAGAAATAATCACGAGAAATATAGGACCAGCAATCCCGCGCCAGATCTATTAGAACGTTATTACTTCTGGTAATTGCCTGAAATAATTTGGCGTGGTTATCCCTTGGTTCAATTTGAGTCACGGTCTTATTTGGTTCAAGGCCGTATTCCAGAACGAACTCTTCGGAGAACGACTTCCAGTCGGTTTTCGGGTAACTGTCGGCATGAGCGCTTAAGTTCCCGGTCGCCCCCGCCAGCTTCCCGGTTAAGCCGTCCCGCGCCCCGTTTATGCTTTTTATTTGATCTATCAGGCGAGAGAGATATACGGAGAACTCTTTTCCGAGCGTGGTCGGAGTTGCCGGTTGGCCATGAGTTCTCCCGAGCATAGGCAAATTAGAGTTTTGTTTAGCAAGATCTATTAGCTTTCCGGCAATATCGACCATGCGCGCCGTAAGCTCCGTAGTTCCACCTTTTATTAGTGTCGTGTATGCCAGGTTGTTTACGTCCTCTGAGGTCAGACCAAAGTGAACGAAAGGTATCAATTCGGCGAGATTCTCATCCTTCAATTTTTCCCTTATGAAATATTCCACTGCTTTGACGTCATGGTTGGTAGGAGGAATGTCCCGGTATCCCTCCTTCTCTATCTGTTTGATCAGCTGAGCATCCTTCAGTCCGAACTTTTCGGGAACGTTTCTTAATTTTTCGCCCGGTGGAGCAATCGGGATTTCCTCCAGTTCTCCCAGCTTTATCAAGTACTCTATCTCCACTTTGACTCGCTCCCTGTCCAGCGCGTACTGGGAGAAATAGGGGTGGAGGGCATCAACTCGGTCCCTGTAGCGTCCATCAATGGGAGAAATAGCATCTAACTCTGTAAACTCTGTTCTATTCATGACCTGATAATTATGGGGGGTTGGGGGAGGATTTCGCAACTTAATTGGCAGGGTTTAAATTTGCTCAAGGTTCTCCGGACCTGCTTAGCGGTTATTGACCCGGGGAAGCAGTTCACCTTACCCTTTCTTTAATTAGCTGAACATCGGGGGGCGGTGTTCCTCTTACCTCATAAGCTTCTCTTACCATCTGTTTGGCCCTGTTTAGGTGCTTTTCGCCGTTATAATGAATTACGGCCAGAGGGTCCTCTTCAGCCACTTCGTCGCCTACTTTGCGCTCTAACTGGATTCCAACAGCCGGATCGATTTCCTGGTCTTTTTCACTCCTGCCCGCTCCGAGTAGATTTGCGGCTCTACCAATTTTGAGAGCATCCAGTTCACCGACGAAACCGGTCTGATCGGCCTTTATTCTTGCCTTATGATCACTTACGGGTAAGATATCGTTGTTATTTACTAATTCAGGGTTACCTCCCTGGTTTTCCACAAGTTGTTCGAATTTGCTCAGGGCCTCACCGGAGGTCAGTTTGCTTTCTACGGTCTCTCTTGCTTTTTTTAGAGTCTCGGCTTCCCTGGACTGCAACAAGAGTTCAGCAACTAAAGCGACCGTAACCTCTTTTAAATCCCCGGCTTTTTCTCCTCTTAAGACCTTTAACGCTTCCTTTACTTCCAGAGCGTTACCGACTGCCCGTCCTAATGGTTGATTCATGTCGGTAATCAGGGCCGATACGTTTAATCCGACTTCGCGGCCAATATCCACGCAACCCCCGGCGAGTTCCTCGGCTTCTTTGAACTCGTCTACAATAGCCCCGGAACCCGTTTTTACATCCAGTACTATCCCGTCGGGACCGCAGGCGATTTTTTTGCTCATTATACTGCTAATAATTAACGGAAGGGATTTTACAGTTCCCGTCACATCACGGAGTTCATAAAGTTTCTGGTCGGCGGGGACCAGGTTGGACGTATGTTCCATAATTGCCATACCAATCCGATCTACACCGTCTAAGAACTCATCGGTAGTTAGGTCGACGTTGAGCCCGGGGATCGATTCCAGTTTGTCTATAGTTCCGCCAGTGTGTCCCAGACCGCGACCGGAAAGCTTCCCTATTTTAAGACCAACTGCTCGGACCAGAGGGACGAGGATCAAGGAAACAGAATCCCCGACACCTCCACTTGAGTGCTTGTCGACTTTGAAACCGTCTATTTGTGAAAGATCAAGTTGATCTCCTGAATTAGCCATGCTTTCGGTCAGACAAGCAGTTTCTTTTCTACTCAGGGAGTTAAAGTAAACAGCCATCAAAAAAGCCGACATCTGGTAATCGGGAATTTTCCCTGCTACGTATTCCTCGATAAGGAAGTCTATCTCCTCTTTACTCAGATTTTCCCCGTTCCTCTTTTTTAGGATGATGTCCAGGAACTGCATCCGGTTTAACCCTCCTTGAGGAAATGATTACCGTCTTCTGCCGGTGGGGTTGCTCTTCCTACTGCACCTACAAGTACAAATATGGTTATTAAATAAGGTAACATCTGGAGAAACTCGTCGGGGACGAATGGGATCGAAATCCTAAATTGCAAGGCCTGAGAAAACCCGAATAGCGATGCCGCTCCCGCTGCTCCCCACGGGGTCCACTTTCCGAATATCATCGAAGCGAGACCGATGTAACCTCGACCGGCACTCATGCCTTTGGTGAAGAAGTTTGCCTGTTCTATGGCGAGGTAGCCTCCTCCTAATCCGGCAAGCGCTCCGGAAATTAGTACCCCTATGTAACGCATTTTTGTCACGCTTATCCCGACACTATCGACGGCGGCCATGTGTTCACCCGTTGCCCGAAGTCTAAGGCCCATTCTGGTTCGATACAGGAAAAATCCGGACGCAAAAAAGATAGCTATAGTGAGATAAATTACCGGCGAAATTGACCAGAGTTTGGGCAAGGAAGATGAAACTGCTATCTGTGACCCGCCCGTAAGAACTAGCGCCAGGAAGAAGGTTACGCCGGTTGCAAAAAGATTAAGTGCAACGCCGCTGATTATGTGATTTGCCTTGAAGGTTACACTCGCTACAGCGTGAATCAGTCCCATACCTATACCCGCTATAACGGCCATTAACAAACCAAGTAGCGGGCTACCGGTTGCGTTGGTAATAATAGTTCCAGCGAAAGCGCCCATTAAAATGATTCCTTCGAGCGCAATATTAATCACGCCCGTACTCTCCGAGAACAATCCACCGAGAGCGGCCAGAGATATAGGCACTGCCATTCGTACTGTGGCCAACAACGTAGAAATCGTCAGTATCTGTAGTATCCAGTCCACGTTAACCCCTCTTTTGTAGTCTATTTAAGAATTTTCGAGCAAGTTCAAGCACTATCACCAAGATTATTAAAATAATTGCCTGCATAATCTCCACGATCTGTCTGGGCACGTTGGGGAAATATAACTGTACACCCAGGGCTCCGTTCTCCAGAAATCCAAATAGAAGTGCTGCAAGGATAATTCCAAGAGGATTGTTTCTCCCCAGTAAACCAACTGCGATTCCGGAAAACCCGATGCCCCCGTATTCGCTTTTCAGGAAATAATGGCTTCCAGGGCCCAGAATAAAGTTTGCAGTGGCCATACCTGCAAAACCACCGCTGATTGCCATGGTCATGATGCTCCGGCTTGAAATGTTGATTCCCGCGTATTCGGCGGAACTCGGGTTGAGTCCCGTCGCCCTGATTTCGTAACCGAGCCTGGTTCGCTGAAGAAGTATTATTGCCAGTACGGCAAAAATAATGGCCACCAGGAACATTATATTCGCCCGGGTGCCTGCGGGAAACCAGGGAATGATTTTATCAAGGCTTGGAGCGTAGGCACCTTTTGCCACTGTCGGAGTGTGTGGAATGCCCCAGTCGGGGTTCATAAAGTGGTTCTGTACCAGGTACTGTACCATGGCGATCGCGATGAAATTCATCATAATAGTCGTGATGACTTCGTGAGCGCCTCGTTTTACCAGCAAATATCCGGGGATTGCACCCCAAAAAGCACCCCCGATAAAGCCTGCAAACAGGGCAAGGATGAAGAGAATCGGAAAAGGAAGCCACGTGAATGTGAATCCGACCCAGGCTATTGCTAATCCACCGATGAACATCTGTCCTTCGGCACCTATATTAAACAAACCGGCCTTGAAGGCGAAGGACAGAGCCATCGCCGTAAAGAAATAGGGAGTAGCGCGATAAATCATCTGGCTTACTCCCCGCATCGAACCCAGGTTCAGCTCAACCATCCTTGAAAAGAAGGCGAATGGATTTGTGCCAAGAAAAGTTATGACAATTCCACCAATTCCGAAGGCAATCAAAATGGCAACTAACGGGGCAACCCCGTTCATTAATACCTTAAATAAGATATCTTTTCTACTTTCACTGTTCATAGAGTTATATCATTCCCTTTAAGAAAGGTTGCCCAAAGCTTTCCGACGAACTTTTTCTTTGTCCTGATTTTGAGAGCCGGTCATGTAAACCCCAAGTTCTTCCTTGGTAGTCTCGTTCGAGTCGAAAACGGCGGTAAACTCACCCTCGTATATTACCGCTATTCTGTCACTTAAAGACATTATCTCATCCAGTTCTGACGAGACCAGGAGTAAACCTTTTCCCCTTGCTCTCTCCTCCATCAATCGTTCATGGACGAACTCAATCGCACCGACATCTATTCCCCGCGTGGGCTGAGCGGCTACAAGCAAATTTGGCTGTTGGGATAACTCCCTTGCCACGATCAGTTTTTGCTGGTTCCCGCCGGATAGGCTTTCTGCCAGAGTCGACGTCGAGGGGGTCTTAATATCAAAATTCTCTACGGCTTCTTCCGCGTGACGGGTCATTTCTTTTGGCTTTAAAAAAAGTCGCCCGGAATAGCGTTCAAAGGTATGGTACCCGAGTACGAAATTTTCTGTCACCGTAAAATCGGTGATCATGCCCCGGTCAAGACGATCCTCGGGAATATGTCCTATGCCTTCCTCCCGGAGCTCTCTACCGTTGGCGCTGGTTAAGTCCGACCCCCGAAATTCTACAGAACCGGCGGAGAACTGTTCTATTCCCGTGAGTGCCTCAATTAATTCCGTTTGCCCGTTCCCCTGAACTCCGGCTATTCCGAATACTTCACCCTCTCTAATGGAAAAAGATATGTCGTCAACTACGTTCGCCCCTTCATCATCGGTAACAGTCAAGTTTTCCGCTTGAATTAATTTTGCGCCCTGCTCAACTTCCTCTTTCTCCACTCGCAGCAGTACTTCTCTACCGACCATCATGTTGGCAAGTTCATCCTTGGACGTGTTGGTAACCTGTTTTGTTCCTACTTTTTTTCCGTCCCTCATAACGGTAACCCTGTCAGCGAGATCCATTACTTCGTTTAGCTTGTGGGTGATAAAGATTATCGTCTTTCCCTGTTCCTGGAGGTTGTTGAGGATTTCGTAAAGGCTTTCTACTTCCTGGGGAGTGAGTACGGCTGTAGGTTCGTCGAGGATAAGAACTTCGGCTTCTCTAAAAAGAACTTTCAATATTTCTATTCTCTGTCGGGCTCCAACGGAAAGGTCCTCTATTTTGGCTTCGGGATCTATGTCGAAACCGATTTCGCCGGCGAGTTCCTGAATTCTCTCTTTGGCTTCTTCTCTGTCCAGGATTCCATGGTTAGCTATCTCCCTGCCCAGCGTGATGTTATCGACTACGGAGAGCGGAGGGACCAGCATGAAGTGCTGATGAACCATCCCTATTCCGAGCTCGTTCGCTGCTTTTGGATCCTCGATACTGACCGGACTGTCGTCAAAATATATTTGGCCCTCGTCTTTCGAGTATATACCATAGAGTACCTTCATCAGGGTGGTTTTTCCTGCTCCATTCTCGCCGACGAGAGCGTGAATTTCCTTTTCCTGGATTGAAAAGTCTACCGAATCATTTGCCAAAACTCCTGGAAAACTTTTGCTGATCCCCTCCATGCTTATCAAGGAATCCATCTCGGTTTTTGTAGTTTGTGCCACCATGAACCACCTATAGCGAAGAATTGATGATTAAGAAGGGCCCGGAGTCAATACCCCGGGCCCTTACTCTAGTTAAGATAGTTAATTTATTTAGTTTTGACCGGGTTTTCTGGAGTTACGTTTTTCGGGTCGGAAGGTACAGAGAATTGACCGTTTACTATCTGTCTCTTCAATTCGTTGACTCTTGCGATCATGCTATCCGTTAGGAGGTTCTTGCTGGGAAGCTGATCGATCCGTTTCGGCGAAACCTGTGTTTCTCCCAGAGCCGGAAGCTTGACCTTCCCGGTATTTTTGAGTTTCTCGACCTGTTCCGGGAACTCTTCGACGCGATTGAATACGTCCCTTGCGTAACCTACACCGTTTTCTTCCAGACCGAATGTCTTGACTGTGCCGCCCTTGAAGTTACCCTTGACGACCGCTCTTATAGTCTGGTACACGGAAACGTCAACTCTCTTAAGCATGCTTGTCAAAACGTGTCCTGGAGCGAGGTAGTCCTGATCTGAGTCTACACCAATGGCATAGTTATCGGTTTCCGCAGCTGCCTCGATGACTCCAGAGCCTGAAAGTCCCGCTGCGTGATATATTATGTCTATATTATCGTTGAACAGAGCCTTTGCCAGTTCTTTTCCTTTGGCGGGATTGGCGAAAGCTGCTCCGGTGGTTCCGACGTATTTTGCGGTAATATCAAGGTCCGGATCCACGTACCATGCTCCAGCCCTGAAGCCTGCCTCGAATTTTTTGATTAACGGAGAGGACTGGCCACCAATGAATCCAATCTTCCCTGTTTCCGTTTTCATCGCGGCCAGAGCGCCTACGAGGAAGGAACCTTCATGTTCCGCGAAGGAGAGTCCTCTCAGGTTGGAAGGAATATTTTCGAACTGTGCGTAATCGACTACGGCGAAATTTACGTTTGGAAAGTTCCTGGCTAGAGAAGTGGCGGCGTCCGTAAATAAAAAGCCGACTCCAATTACCAGGTCAAAACCCTGAGAAGCCATCATTCTCATTGCGTCTTTTCGCCCGGCTCCCCCGGAACCCGGTTCTATTGTCGTGAAGTTGATCGGTAGTTTTTCAAAGCTTTCAAACTCATCGCTTCCTTCCTTTGCCCATTGCAGTCCGCGATATGCAGAATCGTTGAAACTCTTGTCCCCTTTTCCTCCTACGTCAAAAACCAGTCCAACACGATAAGTTTTGTCGCTGTCCTGGGCGAAACTCGTAAAGACAAATCCGGAGACCAGTGCGACACTGAGAACGACTGAAATAGCAATTAAAAATCTACGATTTAATTTCATTTTTTCCCTCCTTAGGTTTGGGAAGTTAGTTAGATAATGCTCCAGATAAAGCCAAAATCAGCCACCTGACAAAAAGCTTTATTGGATCACCCCCAACCGAAACGGTAAGTAATAAAACTGAAAGTTATATGAATTCATTCCGCACTGGATGAATAACGAGTTCTAAACTGTAAAGCGGGCATCTTTCTTAAATTGTCTTTTGCTGTCGGGTTTCCGAAAGCTAGACTCCCCCTCGCCTTCTCTCCGTTTACCCCTCCGCAAACAGAGAGATCCAATAAAAAACGTTTTTAACAAAGTGAATAATTATATCTTTTTGAACAAACCTCAACTTTATCATTTTTAGCAAATCTACAGGTTCAATGATAAGTAAATCGGCCGTGCAGGTCAATTAAATGGTGGTTGGTCAGTTAGAAAAATCAGGCCGACTCGAACTTTTAGTAGAAATTATTCGCCTCTGGTCAAATTTAGCTTGGTTCCAGGGTTGCCAGGGGTTGATTCACGTCCGCCTTTTCCCCCTGTTCAACGAGGATTTCTCCGACGGTTCCGTCGGTTTTCGCTTCGACGGAAAACGTTGATTTCATCGTTTCGATTTCAGCGACTTCGGTGCCCTTCTTGACCTCATCACCGGTTGAAACTTTCCATTCGACCAGACTGATTTCATCTACCTTTCCGAGTTCCGGTACAGTTATCTCGCTGGTTTTTGGCATTTTACCACCCGTTATTTACTGAGTTATTTGGCCCTTCAACATAAATACTATAACGTTATGACATCGAACTATGCTTTAACTCAAGATTCTCTGAAATCTTATCCCGTCCGGCAGAAAGGTTCAAATGAATAATTTTGGTTCTATGAAATTATTTTAACTGAATCGGGCAAGGTATTTTTAGTGTTAGGTTTCTGCATAAATTAACTGAGAAAGAGGTTTTAAGCGAGTTTTGAATATAAAGATGCAGGGAAATAAATCTCGTTTTCTAAAGTTGCCTATTCTTTGTTTAACCGTAGTTCGACTTGATCTCTTCTTTTAACTCTTTTATCTCTTCGTAAAGAAGCGGTGTATCCTCAATCATCCCGTCGATTTTCTTGTGAGAGTGCATAACCGTACTATGATCGCGCCCACCGAACTTCTTACCGAGGGCGGGGAAGGAATTATCGGTTAACTCGCGTGCAAGATAAATAGCTATATGCCGTGCTCGTGCGATCTCTTTCTTCCGACTCTTGCCTTCGAGTTCATCCAGGGTTAAGTCATAATTTTCGGAAACGGCTTCCTTTATAGCTGTTACCGTTAATTCCCTGGTTTCTTCGTCTTCTTTCGGGAGAAAGCTCTTCACTTCTTCGAGCTTTAACTTCCCTTCGGCAAGGTTCGCGTGGGCCACGGCCTTTACTAGCGCCCCCTCGAGAGCGCGGACGTTTGTGGATATTCTTGCAGCTATTAATTCCAGAACTTCGTCATCAACTTTCAAACCTTTCTGAGTTGCTTTCTTTCGCAATATTGCTACTCTTGTCTCGAAATTTGGTGGCTGAATATCAGCTACAAGCCCCCAGCGAAAGCGTGAAACGAGTCGATCCTGCAGGTCGGAGAATTCCTGAGGTGGTCTATCGGAAGTTAAAACTATTTGTTTTCCATTACCGTAGAGTTCGTTGAAGGTATGAAAAAGCTCTTCCTGTGTCCCCTCCTTGCTTTCGAGAAATTGGACGTCGTCAAGGAGGAAAGCTTTGACTGACCTGTATTTCTTTCTGAACTGATCCGTTTCGTTTTCTCTTATGGCCTGAATCATTTCGATCGCAAACCTTTCGGAGGTAGTGTAGACCACCTCGCCTCCCGGCTTCTGTTGCGTTAGGTAGTTTCCAATTGAGTGAAGAAGGTGGGTTTTCCCGAGCCCTACTTTGGAGTAAAGAAAAAGCGGGTTGTAAGAGTCAGCCGGTGCTTCCGCGACTGCTCTGCTGGCAGCATTTGCCAATTGGTTGCTTTTGCTTTTGACAAAAGTATTAAAAGTGTATTGCTTGTTTAGTGCTATGCTTCCGTTCTTGTTGCCGCTGTTTCGGTTCGTTTGAGGTGAGCTATTGACCCCCTGGGAGGCCTGTCCTGTAGAATTATTGTACGGATTTTCGTCCTGACTGACTGGGGGAGGTTGGAGGTCCTGTTCTCCATTTTGAGCCGGTTCACTGCCGTTCCCGGGGGAACCCGAATCCTCCGCCACCTGGATTACTACCTCCTTTGTTTCTCCAGTTATCTCGTTTGCTTTCGAATTAATCAGATCCAGATAGCGCTGCTCGAGTCCCCTCTTGATAAAACCACTGGGAGCGGCCAATTCAATTCGGCCATCCTGGAGGTCAATGAGCTCTAAGTTACCAACCCAGGTCTCGAAACTTGCCTCCGGTAGCTCCTTTTTTAGATTTTTTTTGATCTCCTGCCAAAGAGAAATTGTTTTGTCTTTCATCTTATATATCCCGGAAAATAATAATACATTTTTCCCCGTTCATTTTACAAATCTACTTTTTCACAATCCCCCGCCCTATTGCTTCCGTATTAAGGGGAAGAAGGCTGTATTAATTCCGAAACATCCTCCCACGGGGTCGTTGAACTATGGAGGGTAACACGTCGCCGAATGGCTGGTGCTCCTGTATTTGTAAAACTTATCTCTCCCTAAGGGAGGGGCGCCTGGAGAATACGTCCTTGAACCACTAAACCGCTAATTGCTACATCAACCACTGTACGGGAGTTCAAGAAAATTCCGACCGAAAACCTGGATCGTCTAATTTTGAAAGCGTGTTCATTAGAACTCTCCGATCAAACTCGGGCAATTCTCAGAATTGTTTCCCCGTCTTATCTAAATTGTTGATCTCAAATGTAAGGTGAAGTGTTAGGGCGGGAGTATAATCCGTTAGCTTAAGTATAATTTGGGGGTTTAAACAAACTCGTTGCAAAGGAGTTAAAGCTCGCCCCAGTTATTTCCTGATTCCACGTCGACTTTTAAGGAAGTCTTTAACTTGAGGCTATTCTCCATGGTTTCTTTTAGTTCTCGTCGGGCTTCTTTTGTTGCGGACTCAGGAACTTCCATTATAAGTTCGTCATGAATTTGAAGAAGTAATTTGCCGGGGAGCTCTCCCTCGTCAAGTTTCTGTTTTACGTCTATCATGGCAACCTTCATCAGGTCCGCTGCGCTTCCCTGGATGGGGGTATTTATGGCATTTCTTCTGTCGTAATTCCTCTGCTGCCAGTTATTGCTGTTGATGTTTGGCAGATACCTTCGCCTGTTAAATATCGTGGCGGCGTAGTGGTTCTTCTCCGCCAGCTCGATAAGCCGGTCGATAAACTCTCTCGTTTTCGGGTACAGGTCGAAGAACCTCTCGATGTATTTTTTTGCCTCTTCCTGGGATATTCCAAGATCTCGTGATAAACCGTATTCCGTTATGCCATAAACGATACCAAAGTTTACCCGTTTTGCTCGGTCCCTCATTTTTTCATCGACATCGCTTCTCTTCACGTCAAAGATCTCGGCTGCAGTCTTGGCATGAAGATCTTCCCCCTTTTCAAATGTTTCCATTAGTTCTTCGTCTTCGGAAAGGTGAGCGAGTATCCGCAGTTCGACCTGGGAATAGTCGGCACCGATTAATTTCATATTTTTTGGCGCGACAAAAGCCTTTCTTAATTCGCTCCCCAGCTGTGATCCCTTTGGGATATTCTGGAGATTTGGGTCGGAAGACGAGAGACGCCCGGTAGCTGTCGCTGTCTGATTGAAAGAAGTATGGATTCTGCCGGTTCTCGGGTTAATTTCCTCGGGTAATGTCTCGACGTAAGTATTTAACAGCTTGCTGAGTTCACGAAACTCCATGATTTTTCCCGGTAACGGATGCTCGTCCGATAATTCCTCCAGTACTTTTGCGTTTGTCGAAGGGCCGGTCTTCGTCCTCTCTATTACGGGTAGTTCGAGCTTCTCGAAAAGTACCTCCCTTACTTGCTTCGGCGAATTTGGATTCAGGCTTTCGCCGGCGAGCTCGTCGATCTCTCCTTCGAGTAAATCGAGCCTTTCCTTTAACCTTTCCTTCCCCTTGCCCAGCTTTTCTTCGTCCAGCTTGATTCCCTGGAATTCCATGTCCCTCAGAACCGGGATCAGTGCGAGCTCGATTTCCGTGAAGAGATCCGTCTGGTTCCGGTCCCTTAACTTTTCCTCCAGGGGATTTTTCAGTTTCCAGATAACCGTCGCATCACTTACGGCGTATGGTGCCGCTTTTTCCAGAGGGAGATTTCTAAAGTCGAGTTCTTCGTCTCCATCAAAAAGATCTCCGAACTCCTCTTTTGACTGACCGAGATACGTTTTAGAAATTTCCTTCAGGCTGTGCTGGCGCTTACTCGGCTTCAGCAGATAAGAAGCGATCATCGAATCAAAGGTGATTCCGGATAACTCGATTCCGGCTTTTTTAAGGACCAGAGAGTCGAATTTTAGATTCTGTCCGATTTTTCCCAGAGAAGAATCCTCCAGGACGGGTTTTAGCCCATCAAGTACGGCGGACCTGAAGAATAGAGAATCTTCATCCGGGTTAAGTGGTATGTAATAACCATGTTCTTCGTTGAGAGCTATGGATACGGCTACAGGGTTTGCCTCTATAGGGTCGAGGGCGTCGGTTTCAATATCGAAAGCAAATTCACCCGCCTGCTTCAGTTTTTCTAACAGGGGGTCCAGAGAATCCTCTGAATCTACCAGTTCCCAGGAGATTTCGCTTTCATCCTCCCCGAGACCTTCGAGAAAAGACGCTAGTTCCAGTTCTTTGAAGGATTTCCGCAGTTCCTCCAGTTCTGGAGGGCGAGTCTTCAGCTCGCTGATATCGTAATCCAACTCGTAATTCTCCCTCAGCGATACCAGTCTTTTACCCTGTCTTGCCAGATCTTCATGTTCTTCCAGGTTGTTCCTTACTCTGGTCGAGGAAACTTCTTCGGTGTTATTCAGAACTTCGCCTAATGAATCGAACTGTGACAGAAGCTTCTTCGCCCGGACCTCTCCCACCTGTGGTACTCCTGGAATGTTGTCCGACGTATCCCCCGTTAATGCTAACAAATCGCCCATTTTTTCCGGCGGAACTCCGTACTTTTCCTCAACTTCTTTGGGGCCCATTACCTCTAATTCATTGTTATCGCCGGTATCGACGATTTTTACGTTTTCGTCGACGAGCTGAGCCAGGTCTTTGTCCCCGGTAAATACCAGTACTTCCATTCCTTCCTCCCTGGCCTGGTTCGCCAGTTTGGCAATTACGTCATCCGCTTCGTAACCTTCCTTCCGGATTACCCTGTAACCCAACCCTTCGGTTATTTCCTCTATTCTGGGGATTTGTCGAGCCAGACCTTCGGGCATTTCCGGGCGATTTGCCTTGTATTCCTCGAATTCTTCGTGCCTTATCGTTTTTCCCTTTGAATCCATCGCGAGAACCACGTGTGAGGAGGGAAACTCTTCCAGGACCTTCTCAAGAGACTGAAAGAATCCGTAAATGGCATTCGTGGGAAAGCCATCGCTCGTCGCCAGACCGCGAATTGCATAGAAAGAACGGTACATTATAGCGTGACCGTCGACCAGGAGCAGTCTTTCATCGGACGACTCTTCCGGTATGAGACTCATTGAGACTCCCATTGTTCTTTGAGAGCGGATTTAGTTTCCATGCCACAGCACAGAGAAACTCCTATTGCGTCAGCCGCATCGGCCGGCGAAGGGAGGTCGTTTAGACCCAGCAATCGCTGGACCATTGTCTGGACCTGTTTTTTATTTGCTTTACCGTAACCCGTTATAGTTTTCTTTATCTCAAGCGGCGAATAGCTCTCCACCTGCCTGTCCGACGCAGCCAGAAGAACCACGCCCCGGGCTTGAGCAACGAGGATGGCGGTTTTCTGGTTGTTGCTAAAAAATATCTTTTCTATTGCAACCGTTTCCGCCTTATGGTCGCGGATCAACCCGTGGACAGAATCGTGGATTTCCTTCAACCTGGCGTTTATCGGTTCGTCGGAGCTCGTGCGAATTGCTCCACTTTCAATTAGCTGAAAAGATCTTCTTCCCGTAACCTCTACTGCAGCGTAACCGCAGGTTGCCAGACCCGGATCGATTCCAAGGATGATTTCCGACTCACTCACAGTAATTCAGCCAGTTTTTCCATTCTTGGGTCCTTGGCTTCACCTTCCTCTTCCGTTTCACAGGAATGATCTTCTTCCTCGTTCAGATTGGCTCCACATTTCGGACAGAGCCCCTGGCAGTCATCCTTGCATAACGGGTAAGGGTCCAGATCCAGCTTGATAAATCTTATTATATAAGGCAAAAGGTCTATCGTCCCGCTTCCGCTTTCGTATTTATATATCGATAAGTTACCTTCGCTTGCCACCTCTGCATCCATATCGGGGCGAAATTCGATCTCCTCGTGCCTGTCTATATCTGTCTCGATCGGTTCGAGGCATCTGCGACAGTGTTCGATGACGGTTGTGGAAAAATCTAGGGAAACGTCTATTACTTCTTCCGAGGTAAATATTGCTCCCCCGGTGACCCTTAAATTTCCCATGACTTCCAGGTCGTCATCGTGAAAACTTATCGTATCCAGAGAGACACTCTCGTCGATCGAGATTAACTGCCCTTCATTGCTCTTTAGTTCGCTCAATTGTAATTCCATTTTGATCTCCTCCAGCAAAGGGTTGATTTCATGATGAAGTATATGTTACAGGGTAATTTTAATCAATTTATCCGAGGAAAAACCTGGTAACCTGGGGTAAATTAGTTATACTCAAAATGAGCCAAAAAAGAATCGTATTTTTTTAATGACCGGGGTAATTGGATTGATACTTGGTATAGTATTACTTGGGGTTTTGCTGTTTTTTCTTGCCAGGTTTTTGTACATGAAGTTCTGGCTGGAACGCTCGGAGAACCACCATAAATGTCCACATTGCGGTAAAATTTACCAGGATCAGCCATTCTATTGTCCGCATTGCGGAGAGGTTGTCGATCAGGGTCAGGATGAAGATTAGCTTTCCGCCATATCGCTTAACATCTTTTTCTCTTTTCTCTAAAGAGGCCAGTCAAATATAAAATACTGCTGAATCGGGACAAGCAGGGCAAGCAGTTATTCCAGCTTAAAGGCCTCCGGGAGAAGCTCCGCGAGCTTAACGGTTCTGTATTCCTCCTTCAGATTCCCCATCAAAACAGTCAATTTTGGTGCGTGTTCGAATAGCGTCTGTCTGCAGGCCCCACAGGGCTGGCAGTATTCCCCCTTGCAGACGACTGCGAGTTTTGTGAATTTCCTTTCCCCTTCGGAAATAGCTTTAAATAGAGCGACTCTCTCGGCACATATCGATAGGTCGTTGACACCGTTCTCGATGTTTGTCCCCGTGTAGGTTTTCCCCTCCTCCGTCAGTAGAGCAGCTCCTACCGGAAATTCTGAGTAAGGGGCATAAGCCTTCTCTCTGGAATTGAGTGCTAGCTGAAGCAACTTTTCGTTTTCGTTCATAGCTTTACTCACCACAGTTAAAACTTTTTTGTGATCTGGGGTATTTTAAGGTCGAAGGAGTTACTTCGCCACTAATAAGCACTGAAACGATTTTAACCGTCCCGGTGAAACCAAAAAACGAGTATTTTTTACCAGTTGGTAGCGTTCAAGGGGAAAAATGTCCGATTGTAACGAGTGAGATCGGAAAGAACCAGGTGAAGCCCGTGCTGGAT
>CAZRDU010000005.1:10906-12363 GCA_964599005.1 uncultured Thermotogae bacterium | reverse complement strand
TTAGGAGGTGGCAGAATGCGCCGATACTGGAGTTCTGCACTGGTTGTCGCAGCTTTATTCATTGGCTTATTAGTAACTGTGGCTCCCCTTTCTCAGACGGAAGATCGAAATCCCAAATATACTTACCGCAATGGCTGCCCGGTCTGGGAAGCGGAAGAAAAGAGTTATTGTCCGGAGAGATACGAAACGCTTGATACCGATAAGGAAGAATACGGATTAGGTGAAGCAGTAAAGCTAACTCTCTCTGATTTGAAGGATTTCGAGTACTTTGTCGAGAAGGTCGAGGTCCACTTTAAACCCTTGTTCGAACACGAGTACCAGCTATTTTACGTTGCGAAAGACGTAGGAGTGATAAAGAGAGACAGAGAAAAATGGGTTTGGACCTGGGATCAGGCAAATGCTGAAGGAAAACAGGTGGGGGCCGGAAGGTTTTACATTAGAATCACTCTGAGTTGTTGTAAGAATTATCGCGTTTATTTCCGGATTAACAGGACGGGAGGTACTGGAGAGGTCCAGCAGCCGGAAGGGGGCGGAGACGAAGAAATGGTTGAAGATTTACAGACCCCTAATTCCCCAGGTAATCTTGGAACTCAGGTTCTTTCCTCCACCGAGGTAAGGTTAACCTGGAATGACAATTCAGAGGACGAAGGCGGTTTCAGGGTCTATAGAAACGGAACGGAAATAGCCACGGTGGGAGCCAACGTTACTTCATTCGTCGATAGCGGGCTGGAAGGAGGAAAAAATTACAATTACCGGGTAGCTTCTTTCAATAAAAGCGGGGAATCGCGGTTATCCAGCACTCGGAGTGTTACAACCAGTATAAGGGCATCTGAGACTCCCGGAGCTCTGTCTTCCAGAGTTTTATCTCCATCCAGAATAAGATTAACCTGGAAAGATAATTCAGATAACGAAGCAGGCTTCAGAATATACCGGAACGGTAGCGAAATAGCTACGGTAAGCGCTAACACCACATCGTTCACTGACACAGGACTTGCGAGCGAAACGGAATATACTTATAGAGTTTCTTCTTATAACGATGGGAAGGAGTCACCTCTGACTGACGGACTTACAGTGTCGACCCCGGTACAGGTTTCGGTAGCCCCCGGGAACGTCTCGTCAAAAATACTTTCTCCGACAAGGGTAAGACTGACCTGGAACGACAATTCCGATAACGAAGACGGCTTCAGAATATACCGGAACGGTCAAAAAATTACCGAACTTGGGCCCAATAGTACAAGTTACGTGGATACCGGGTTGAACGAAGATACTAGCTATACTTACAAGATTTCTTCGTACAATGAAGCAGGTGAATCCTCGTTTTCTTCCGGTTTGGAATTAACTACACCGGTAGAGGTCCCGAGTTCTCCGGGGCAATTAAAGACGGAGACTCTTTCTCCCTCGCGGGTAAGACTGACCTGGAACGACAATTCCGATAACGAAGACGGCTTCAGAATATA
>CAZRDU010000005.1:0-10806 GCA_964599005.1 uncultured Thermotogae bacterium | reverse complement strand
GGGTAAGACTGACCTGGAACGACAATTCCGATAACGAAGACGGCTTCAGAATATACCGGAACGGTAATACGGTAGCGACAGTAGGAGCCAACACGGGTAGTTATATTCATAAAGGTCTGAGCGGCGAAACCCGCTATTGTTACCAGGTAGTGGCGTATAATAGCAGTGGTGAGTCCGGTACGACGAATCGCAACTGCTCGATGACGTTGAAGTCCATACCCGGCGTCCCAAGAAGCGTTCAAGCTACACCTCTTTCGAGCAGCGAAATCAAGTTAAGCTGGAAGGATTGGTCCGATAACGAAGATGGTTTCAGAATATACCGGAACGGCACCGAAATTGCGACTCTGGGACCGAATACAACTGGTTACCTCGATACTGGATTGAATCCCAGTTCCTCTTATTCATATGAGATCGCGGCATTTAATGACTCGGGTGAATCCGGCCTGGCAGGAACGGGTAGCGTAAAAACCCCAGCAGCGGAAGTTACGGAGAAAGAGCCGACTGATTCGAACCAGGGCCAATTTAAGATTAGCCAGCGTGATCTACTGGCAGGCATTGGAGTCGTGGTCATGGTCATGGGGTATATTTACTCGGAAATGGGCTAGAGCAAAAGTTGCTTAAAACTACAATTTTATAACAACCTTCGGGGCCGAATTATCTTAATAAGATCTATTGGGGAGGGGAGTAACCCCTCCCCCTGACGTTGTCGTTGAATGCTTTACCCCTTAGGATTATTGTACATTACGGAAATGGGTTCTTTTCGTTGAAATCGATCTGTAAAACATAATAGGGGGTAAATAACTTGCGAAAGCCTTTTATAGCATCTAACTGGAAGCTCCATAAGACTAGAGAAGAAGCTAGGGAGTTTCTCAATAGTTTTAGAGAAAAAGTGAAGTACGTATCCGATGTAGAGATCGGGCTCGGTCCTACTTTTACGTCGCTCGGTACAGTTAGTGACGGAATAGAGGGAACTGGAATAAAGCTATGTGCCCAAAACGTATACTTCGAGGACGAGGGGGCTTTTACGGGCGAAGTTTCACCGGAAATGCTCTCTGAACTCGGAACGGACTACGTTATCGTCGGTCATTCAGAGAGACGCCAGATATTTGGGGAAGAGGACCGGACGATTAATAAAAAAATCCATGCCGTATTTGAACATGGAATGAAGCCAATTCTCTGTATCGGAGAGACTGAAGAGCAGCGGGCCAGCGGGGAGACGGAATCGGTGCTTGAGAGCCAGCTTAGAAACGATCTGGACAGTGTAACTTCCGATCAGGCAGGAAAAATGGTCATTGCGTACGAACCGATCTGGGCAATTGGAACAGGTGAATCCGCTTCTCCCGAAGACGCTCAGGCAGGGTGTAAATTCGCCAGAGACCAGGTAAAGAAAATAGTTGGGGACGAGGCGGGCGAGAACGTCAGGCTACAGTACGGTGGAAGCATAAAACCGCATAATGCCGAAGTGCTGATGAGTCAGCCGGATATAGACGGAGGGTTAGTCGGTAGCGCTTCCCTGGATCCGGAGTCCTTTGCGGATATAATTAAAATAACCGAGGAATTGTAATAGGGCTTTAAGTCAGGCCGATCAGTTTAGTTTCTTGATTCGTCTGAGTGGTTCGACATTAAGGAGAAAGCCCCGCAAGTGACTGCGGGGCTTTTGAATTCTACGACTACATACCTTCTAGTTAAATCCGGCTCCCCCATGGACGACAATTTTCACCGTATTACTTTAGCTCCTTCAGGGAAAAGTCCCCACGGAGGACCTTTGGTGGATCGAAGGTAAGGTCAAGCACTGTAGAAGACTCGCCGCTCATCTCTTCTTCCTCGTCTGACTCGATAAACAAATCCACGATACCCCCGAATTCTCTGACGATCCTGTCGAAGTCAGTCATAGGGGGGGTACCTGATTTATTAACACTTGAGCCCACCAGAGGATAGTTAATTTCATCCCCAAGTGCCTGAAAGGAAGAGCTATCAGGTACCCGGATACCGACTTTTTTCTCTCTGCTTACGGATACTTCCGGGGCGTTAGAATTCGCGGGCAATATCACTGTATACGGTCCCGGAAGCAATCTATCTATTAGGTCACGCTGTCTATCCGAAAGGTCCGTCACGTACTGATCTATTTCCTTTTTTGAAAACAGGTGCAGGGAAAGGGGTTTTTCCGTACTCCGTTGTTTTACCCGATAAATTCGCGAAACAACGGAACTCTCTTTTCCGTTACCTCCCAGACCGTAAACCGTATCCGTCGGGAAAACCATTAACGTTTCTTCTGTAAATACTTCGTCCATATCTGACTTGTTTTTCATATCAGACAAATTTATCACCTTTGATAAAGTTTTGGGTTTTACACTGTTTGCAGGACCAGTGCGGCTCTATTTTGAACTCACGAAGTGTACTACATCTCCGTCCTGTATTTCGTAATCCTCGCCCCGGCGGTTGAGTATTCCGTCCTGTCTTGCCCCTTTCATGTCTCCGTGAGAAAGTAATTCGTCTATGGAGACTACTTCCGCGTAAATAAAGCTTTCCGCAAAGTCGGAGTGAATCTTTCCCGCCGCCTCCAGAGCAGTAGAGCCCTCGGGAACCGTCCAGGCACGGACCTCGGGACCGTCGGTCGTATAAAAAGTCACTAAGTTGAGTAGATCATAACCGGCTCTGATAAGTCTGTCCAGGGCGGTTTCCTCCAGTCCCCACTCCTCAAGGTATTCCTCTCTTTCGTCTTTATTCAGGCCGAGCTCCCTCACCTCTGCCTCTATTTCGGCGTTAATCTCCATTACCTCGGCTTCATCCTCGCTGGCTCGCTTTTTCACGTCTTCGATACATTCACGAGGGGAATCTTCGCTGACGTTTACCACGTAAAGCAGAGGCTTCCCGGTGAGGGGGGATATGCTTTTTAGATCACGGTTTTCGCGGGGACTTAAATCGTGATCCCGTATTGGAACCCCCTCCTCCAGATCTTCCTTTAACTTCTCGTATAAATCTTTCAGTTGCTCCTCTTCCTGCTCAAGGCTATCCAGGCGGTTCTCTACCGTTTCCAGGTCCTTTAACAGTAGTTCTGACTTAATGGTCTCAAGGTTCTGAATCGGATCTCTTGTGGCTTCTCCAAATGGCACGTCGGAGTTTTCAAAACAGCGGACCACGTGAATTAGCGCATCGACTCCCCGTATTTCCGAGAGAAACTTATTCCCAAGCCCCTCTCCGTGATGCGCTCCTTCGACCAATCCAGCCAGGTCGTAGAATTCTATTTCGGTATTGATTTTTTCCTTCTCCGGAAATAATTCTGCCAGCCCCTCAAGTTGCTCGTCGGGCACCTTGACCGTACCTACCTGGGCCTCCGTAGTACAAAATGGATACCCCTCTACCTCCGCACCGGCCGCGGAAAGCGCGTTGAAAAGGGTTGATTTGCCGACATTAGGTAGTCCAAGAAAACCACAGCTAAAGCCCATTTTACCCCTCCTTTTCGGGGCAGAAAAGCGTATTTTGAAAGTTCAGTTCCGTACGGGATCTCCGCAGGGTTCAATTTGTTCCGATATGTTTATATTTGAGCCCAGATATGAATTGGGGCCGTTTATATTTCTTCAATTGACAGGTCATCGCCGCTATCAACCTTTCCCTCGGCTATAGCTACCCTTCTTTTGGCTCCGTATGCTGAAGAGGTAAAGATCGTAATACAGCGTTTGTCGAACATGAAGGTCGGAACGTTTGGCTGATGGGAACGGACAAGCACGTTCTTCTCAAAACTCTCCATTACCTGATCAAAGTAGTCCGTTCCGAGCTGGGGGCGTCCGAAACCACCGCCCAGGATATAACCCTCTACTTCATTCAGGTCACCCCAGGTTATCTTTCCCCAGTTAGAATCTCCTCCATCGATCTCGTTTATCTCGTCTTCAATTCTGAGATCGGGCAATCCGCCGTGAGTTGCAATTATTCCGTTCCAGGTTAGTGCCAGTGGTAGCTGGGAAAGCAAATTACTGTACAGTTTCCGTTTCTCTGGTCGGAGTGAGTTCCAGAAATCCACCGGTCCAAAATCCTTGAACTTCATCCCCTCGTGATTTCCTTGAAGGAGGACAACTCTGTCCGGGTCTTTCAGCTTGTGATCGAGCAGAAAATTAATGTTTTCCTCGGACTTCGGCCCCCTGTCGACGTAATCCCCGAGGAACACCAGGGTCGTCCGATCATCAAAATATTTCGAGAAAACCCTTCTGGAGGCCTGGAGATCCCCGTGGGTATCACCGACAAAGACAATTCTCCCCGGATCATTCGGTTTGACCAAATTTTTTTCTTCCTTCAGGACTTCGTTGATTTCTTCAAAGTTAATATCCATAGCTTAAAAGTCTAGTCAAGCTTCGCCGGAAGTACAAGGAAGCAGTTTGCTGCCAGACTTGTGTAGACAGGCGTAGGGGGCGTAAACTCCTGGTTGCCGGTTAAGAGTTTCGATCACGAAGCGGCTTAGGCGTTATCGACCTTTCGCGGATCAAGAAGATCGCGTAATCCATCACCGGTGAGGTTGAATCCGAGCACTGTTAATACGATCGCCAGTCCGGGAAATATCGCGGGCCACGGGGATAGTCCCATGAAGGACTGAGCCTGTTTTAACATCAACCCCCAGGATGGATGCGGCGGCTGTATTCCGAGTCCCAGATAGCTGAGAGCGGCCTCCGCAAGTATAGCAAGGGCGAATTGGGTTGTTGCTTGAACTATAATCGGAGAGCTCAGATTGGGAATGATATGGTTGGTGATAATCGAAAAACTGGATCTGCCAGAGGCCCTTGCTGCCTCTACGAATTGCCTTTCTTTCAGGGAGAGAAAGTTCCCCCTGGTAATCCTGGCAAATATCGGAATATTAAAGAGCCCGATAGCTATCATCGAATTTAGCAGACCGGGTCCGGAAATCGTGGTCATTATAACTGCGGTTATCACCGGAGGAAAGCCGTATAGTACGTCTATTACTCTCATTATCGTGGAATCCAACCAGCTTCCGAAGTAAGCAGCAATGCTACCGACCGAGACGCCGAAGCCGATTCCTATAGCTACAGCAGTAAAACCAACGGCGAAGCTGGCCCTGGAACCGATTAATACCCGGCTGAAAACATCTCTCCCGTATTGGTCTGTACCAAACCAGTGGGTAAGGGAAGGAGGGAGGAGTCTGTGCCCGATATTCATTTCGTAAGGTTCATGCGGGGTATATAAATAACTTAAAATAAACCCCGAAATAATTACCAGGATTATTCCACTGCCAACGAGAAGATGGGGTGTGGCCCATCTTCGGGGATATTTAACGTCGCTCGAGACTTCCTTTTTCTCGCTTGAGTTCATATTTACCTTAATCTGATTCTCGGGTCGAGAATTCCGTAGGTCATGTCCACGAGGAAGTTAATAAAAATAATTGCACCGACAAGAAAAGTTACAAGAGATTGTACAAGCTGCAGGTCCCGTTGTTCCACGGCCAGGATCAGTAGGCGCCCCAGTCCCGGCAGATGAAAGACGGTTTCTACTATCACAGCCCCGGCCAGGAGCTGGCCGACCTGCAGACCAATTAACGTTAAAATCGATATGAAACCGTTTGTAAGTACGTGTTTGTATATAACCTTTACCTCCGGGAGGCCCTTTCCTCTTGCAGTTGAGACGTAGTCCTCTCTCATCACGTCGAGAGCGGATGATCTGGTCATTCGGGTCAGCCCGGCGGATTGAATCACGGTGAGCGTCAGTACCGGGAGGACAAGTGATTTTAATCCTGCAACTGGATTCGTTCCCCACTCGGTAAAGCCGCCCGCCGGCAATAAGTTTAGCTTTAAGGAGAAAAGCAGAAGACCTAAAATACCCAGCCAGAAAGCAGGTACGGATAATCCAAGCTGGGAAAGTGCTATTACCCCAAAATCCGTTGCTTCTCTGTGATGAGTTGCCGCCAGTAACCCCAGAGGGACTGCTATGGTCATGGACAATAACGTGGCAAGGAACGTCAGTGGTAGCGTCACCTGGAGCCGGGATAAAATGAGGCTCTGGACGCTTTTTTCGTAAAAAATTGATTCGCCGAAGCTGCCGGTGAAGATATCCCTTAACCAGGATAAATATTGTACGGTAAGTGGTTCTGTCAGACCCAGCTCCCGTCGTAATTCGGCAAGACTTTCAGGTGAAGCATTAACCCCGAGGATTAGCTGCGCCGGGTCACCGGGAATAACTCTCAGAAGGAGAAAAATAATTAGCGAGACCAGCAGTAGTGTCAGGGCGAGTTCGAGAAATTTCCTGGAAATATAACCAAACATTATCGGGCCTGTCTTTAATTCTCTTTCCAGACTTCCGTAACGTCGGCTGCGGGGATCGGATAATCCTTCCACCAGTTATGAACTTTTTTATTCATTGCCGGAAGGCTGGGAGCGGAAAAGAGAAAGGCGGAAGGTACGTCTTCCGCTATTATCCACTGGGCAATAGAATACAGTGCCCGTCTTTTTTCTTTGTCGGTTTCTCTTTCGGCTCGAGAGATAACCCTTTTCAATCTCTGGTTGTCGTATCTGAAATAATAATCGGGCTTCGAGTAAATCGATATGTCAAAAGCTTCCGCATGTCCGATAATCGTCGTATCGTACTCCGCGTTTTTAAATACTTTCTGTAACCACTGTGCCCAGCTGATCTTTTTGATGTCGATATCTATCCCCACTTCCTTGAGCTGGTCGGCAATAATCTTTCCCGACCTCAGGGATAACTCGTAGCTCGCGGGTAGAGTGAGGCTGGCTTCGAATCCTTCCGGATAGCCGGCCTTTTCCAGGAGTTTCCGGGCCTTCTGAGGGTTATAACTGTAAAGCCATGATAGGTCCAGATAATTGGGATTCGCCGGGCTCATCAGGCTACCAATGGGTGTGCCAAAGCCGAAGGTTGCTCCCTCGATTATCTCCTCTCTGTCCAGAGCGTAATTGATTGCCTTTCTTACGGTGCTGCTGGAGAACGGTTCCCTGGAGTTATTCATTGCAAGAATTACTTCCCAGGTGGTAACTCCCTCTAAAACCTTTATCGAATTGGCCGATTTTAGTGCCACGGCGTTTTCCGGGCTGCTCAGATAAGCAATTGCGTCGATGTCACCACTTCTGAGGGCAGTGATGCGGGTGTTGACGTCCCCGATAAATTCGAAAACCACTTTGTCCAGGTAGGGCAAATCTTCGTCATAATAGGACTTGAACCGGGTCAGGGTTACGCTCGATCCCCGTTTCCAGTTTTCAAATTTAAACGGGCCGGTACCGACCGGCTCTGTCGAAAGGTTTTTTTGACCTTGCGGTAATATCACCGCGTCACCGCGTGCCATGTTGAAAAGGAATATCGAACTGGGATGAGAAAGTTTTATCCTGACGGTGTGAGGATCGGGAGTTATAATTTCATCTATAGGAGCGAAGTATTCCGGGTGAGGTACAGTGGTTGTTTCATTTCTTGCCCTCTTGAAGGTAAACTTCACGTCGGAAGCAGTGAGATTTTTTTCGTTGTGAAAAGTTACATTTTTTCTGAGGTGGAAAGTATAGACTTTTCCTTCGTCCGAAATCTCCCAGCTTTTTGCCAGGGATGGGACGATATTACCCTTTCTATTTATTCTGACCAAACCCTGGTATACGTTATTGTAAAGAACCCTGTCTATTATCGCGGCTGACCTGGTTGTCGGGTCAAGCCCCGGTGGTTCTGTCGGTAAGGCAACTCTTAGCTTGCCTCCCCTGTCGACTCCGTTAGCCTGGATCAGGGGTAGGGCCTGGAAGAGCAGTAAAATAGCAAACACTAACGTCGTTATCTTGACCCATCGCGGGGAACTCATTTGCCCTCCTCTAAGAATAAATTCGTTGGGGGTGAATAAAGGTAAATCGCGATTTCCTGTAGAATTATTTATTTTCTTCCGTTGTGGTTCTATCCAATCCTTCCGGGATCTCTCGTTTGTGTCTGGATTTACTAACCATTTCGTAGATGTTGCGGACTAATTCCGGTTTTAGGTCAAGTTTTTCTAGAGTCTCTTGCTCCGATAAATCAAGATCCTTTTTGCAATACAGGATCCTGTCAATTTGCTCGTAACTTCCACCAAGCTCTTCTTCATCGGTCTGTCCTTTCCACAGGCCAGCAGAAGGAGGTTTTTCTATTATGGATTCGGGTATACTTAGGTGTCTGGCAATCCCTTTTACTTCGGTTTTGTAAAGATGGACAATCGGGGCTATATCGGCTGCGCCGTCGCCGTACTTTGTAAAATATCCAAGTAGCCATTCGGATAGATTTCCCGTCCCCAGCACCAGACCGTCCTGTTGGTTTGCCAGACTGTAAAGCATCGTCATGCGAATTCTGGCTTTCAGGTTTGCCCGGGACAGCTCGGTCATCTCCATCCCCAATTTTCCCTCAAAAGTAGAGAAAATCCCGTCGATATTAATTTTTTTTGCTCGAAAGTCGAACTTTTGTTCGAGTTTTTTTACATCCCTCGAATCTCTCGTCGGGGTGGCCTGTTCGGGTAAAAATAAAACTTCAATTTCTTCTCCGGGAAGTGCTTGCAGGGAGAGAGCCGCAGTTACGCTTGAGTCTATTCCGCCGGATAAACCTATAACTACAGTACTGGAGCCGATAAGCTCTTTTTTCTCTTTTATAAACCCTTCTATCCGTTTTGCCTCCTTTCCCGGGTCGAATCTTTTTAGGGTATTTTGAAAGTTCATTCTCCCTCCTTGAAATTATTCATCAAGCTCTGCTAAATTTTCTTTTACCTGCTTTAACTCCTTTTCTAACTTTTCCTTGTTCGATCGAAGTTCTTCAATTCTATCAAGCGGCAGGTCCCGACTTAATTTTCGCTTTACCTCTTTTAATTCTTTGTTAATAACCTGTAATGCTTTTTGCCATTTATCTATTGCCTCTTTCTTATTACCTTGATAATTAGCTATATCTCCCTGAAGCATTAGGGCTCTTTCAAAATTCGGTCTTTTGGACAAAATATTGTTTAGAATTTCTGATGCCCTGTCTACATTCTCCTCTCTTATGGCGATAGTGGCGAGGAAGTATTTGGCTTCCATTTCAAGAGAGGTTTTTGCTCCGAGAGAAAGGAATTTTTCGAAGTAATCCTTTGCCTTTTTTAAATTATCCTGTCCCAGATAGAGCGTTCCGAGCTGTAGATAGAGGTTATACGGTTCAAATTGTCCCTCCGACTTTGTAAAGTAATCCAGGGCTTTTTTTTCGTTCCCCAGCTCCCGTTCGGCAACCCCGAGGTAGTAATAAATATGTCTCGGTTGAAAATCCAGCGCCAGGCTTTTTTCCAGTTTTTCTTTCGCTATGTAATAATTACCGTATTCCATTTGTTGCCTGCCCTGTCCCATAAGAACGTTTGCACGCCAATCCCGGTAGGCAAATACGCTGACGCTTATCAGCAACGCTGCCACCAGAACTACCGCAATACCCCCGTAAATCCCGGTTGGCCTCAGCTTGTATTTGCTCTTGCCAAATTGTTCTGAATTCAGCAGTCCGAGAAAACTCACAAAAGCGAAAGAAGAAGCAGGTAAATGGGCGGGGAAACTGACCGTAGCGTGAACGATAAACCCGAAAATACCAGCTATCAGAGATAACCCTAAGACGCGTGTAAATCGATCCTCGGGGAACGAGATCCTGCGAAATCCGTTTAATATAAGCGTCCCCAATCCTATCAGAATTGAAAGTATACCGAGTATTCCCATTTCTGCCGCGAACTGGACGAATTCGTTGTGAGCCTGGGCTGCTCTCGGAATGAAGCCTCCGAAACTCTCACCCCGGGCGGTGTTAAGAAACCGGGCCCTGTAATCTAAAAATTCTATCTTGTAGTTTCCAAGCCCGATCCCGACGAGCGGATGGTCTTTTAACATCTCCAGGCCGACGTACCAGTCCTCAGCTCTTGCGCCACCTTCCTGGACGAGCTCCCTTATTATTGGTCGAAAGACCCTGGACAAAATGCCTCCCCCGTTTTGACCGGCTTCAGAAGCCGAATAACTCAGGACTGAATTTAACGGTCCCGGAGCGGAGGCGAAGAGATAAGCAACGAGTAAGACGATTAAAATTACGAAAAGAGCAGTCCCCATCCTGCGAAGGTTTTTTATCGGTTTATAGTACAGCAGCAGGGATACAAAAATAATCGAGGCGATAACCAGACTTAACCACGCACCTCGAGCGCCAATCGGAAAGAGAAGGAAGAAGAAGAGCCCGAGGCAGACGATAAGATAAGACTTCATTGCTTTGGAATCTACTGTCAGGACGAGAGCGACGACAGGGATGAAGAGGTAAGAAACGAACCCGCCGAGATAATTCTGATTGCCCATGACGCTGATTATGGAGCCAGGTCTTGCGGCAAAGCCATGCGGGCCTCTGAGGACCCCTAAATACTGGAGTGTTCCGTATAAAGTTGCTCCGAAACCGGAGGTCGTTAAAGCAACCAGGAAGTAAGTTATTTCCTTTCTGGTCCGAATGGTGTTAGCCACTATGAGATAAATCAAGTAAAAATAAACCAGCAAAGCCAGGCTCTGGAGAACGACGCCTTTGCTCGTAGCGTTGATGAGGGAAAGCAACCCCGAAACGAGCAAGAGGCCCACTGGCATCGATAACTGGGTTAATGACACTGTTTTTTCTTCGTCCAAAAATAACTCAACGAGCCAGAATAAAGTCAAAATAGAAATGTAGACAAAAGTGTATATTGTCTTTGTGTAACCGTATTCGGTATTACCGAGATAAATTACCAGCGGCATCGTCAGGGCAAACCCCAATAGCAGGGTTAACCTTACCTCTCTGAGACCGAACTCAAATTTCAAGTCTTGCTTTTTAATAAATTCTTCTAAATTGCTCATG
>CAZRDU010000004.1:0-32738 GCA_964599005.1 uncultured Thermotogae bacterium | reverse complement strand
CGTCAATAATATTGTTACCGGATTCACAGTTCAATGTAAAATTAATCTTTCTCGTTATTTAACCGGACACTCTTCCACGACTTCTTCTTTGATGTCTTTCTCTCCGTAGTGTTCTTCAAAATACTCCGAAAACTCATGAACGAGTTTCTCGGCCCTGGACTTGAAAGCCTCCTCGTCCTCCCATGTATTACGGGGATTCAATAATTCATTCGGTACCCCGGGACAGCTAACAGGTCTGGATAATTGAAAATATTCACCTTCATCATAATCAATATCAGCGAGATCGCCATTCAGGGCAGCATCAACCATCGCCCGGGTATATCCCAGATCTATTCTTTCCCCTTCCCCGTAAGGGCCACCGGTCCAGCCCGTATTTATTAGATAGACGTCCGTGCCGTGTTTTTTCATTTTTCCCCCCAGCATTTCGGAATACACGTCGGGATTCCTTGGCATAAAAGGCTGTCCAAAAAAACGGGAGAAAACCGACTTTGGTTGGGTTAAACCAGTTTCAGTTCCCGGGATTTTGCTCGTATACCCCATGAGAAACCAGAGCATTGCCTGATTAGGGTCAAGTTTGGAGATCGGAGGAATTACCCCGTTGGCATCAGCTGTCAAAAACAGTATCGTTTCGGGATGATCAGCAACTGAAGACTTCTTGATATTTGTAAGGTAGTCAAGTGGATATGACCCCCTCGAGTTCGGTGTTAGCCTGCTGTCAAAAAAGTCAAATTCGCCATTAGGGTACATAAGTGCGTTTTCCACTATCGCACCGTGTTTCCGGTAATCCTCTTCATGCATAATAGCTTCCCAGATTTCCGGTTCTTCGTCCTTCTGTAGATCTATTAGTTTGGCATAACAGCCGTTTTCGAAATTGGCTATTCCACGATTCCCCCAGCCGTGTTCGTCATCCCCGAGAAGTGCCCGGTCAGGATCAGCAGACAGGGTAGTTTTTCCGGTGCCGGAAAGCCCGAGCAATAACGCGGAATTACCTTTTTCGTCCTCATTTGCCGAGCAATGGAGCGGTAGGACGTCTTCGTCGGGCAGAAGATAGTTCATAACCGTAAACATTAACTTTTTCACTGTCCCCAGGTAAGCAGAGCCTATTACCACCCCGAGAAAACGGTCAAAGTCCATGGCAACGATCATATCCGTGGTGCCTCCGTCTTCCAGTTGCCTGAGCCTGCCTTCGTATTTATCACTGTTCAATTTATCATAGGGGAATACCAGTAAATTAAACGGGGAATTAGCGAATGTACTTCTTTCGACATCTTCGGGAATGGGCCTAAACATATTTAAAGTGAACAAGGAAGTAAGCGCGCGACTGGTAATTGTTCTTGTAGGTAATGCGTAGGCCGGATCCGCTCCGATGACCCGGTTCGTTTGAAATAAGTTCTTCTTATCCGCCATTAGACTTAACGCGTCTTCAAACACGAGCTGAAATGTTTCAGGGTCCAGCGGTATGTTGTTTGGAGAGCTCCAATCAATTTTTTTTCTACTTTCCTCACGCTGCACTATCAGAGTATCTTTCGGACTTCTTCCCGTGGATTCCGGTGGTGTCCAGGTAGCCAGAGCTCCGTTCTTACTGACAAAAGCCTCTCCCCTGTTCACCGCTTCTTCTACGAGATCCCCCCGGCAGGGATTCCTTGTTACGTTAGAATGGTTTTTTAAACTCCGATCAATTTTTTTCCGTAAATTCATAACCCCTCCTTTTTTAACTATTGATGTCTTTCCACACCTCAGCTATCCTCTTGATTCCGCTTTCTATCTCCCTCGGGTTTAACGCGGGAAAAGGTAGCCTTAGAAAGCTTCCACCTCCTTTATCCGGGAAAAAACCTCCGGGTGACGTCAGAGCCAACCCCCTCGATCGTGCCTTTTCGTAAAATAGATCGCTCCGTTCGCCATCAGGGAGCCAGACCCCCACGAAAAAGCCACCTTCGGCTTCCACCCAATTTGCTTCCGGAAAATGCCTTTCTAGGTTCTCCAGAGTTGCTTCAAGCCTTGGACGGTAAAGGGATTTGAGCCTCTCAATGTTCTCTTCCAGCCACCCATTTTTAATCAACCGGGTAACTATACCCTGACCCAGAATATTTGGCGAGATATATGTATCTTCGGCGAAAGTAGATATCTTATTCGCCAGGGAAGAATTAGCCACGAGCCAGCCAACTCTCACTCCCGGGCTAACTAACTTGCTAAAAGACGATGTCTGGATGACCGACTCCGGGTTCAAGCTTCTTAAAGAAGGTCTGGTTTCGCCGGCATAACGCAATCTCCGGTAGGGAGAATCTTCGACGGCTTTTACGTCGTACTCATCTAACAGCCCGGCGACTTCCTTTCTCTTTTTCGTCGTAGTTGTGGCACCGGTGGGGTTCTGAAAGTCCGGAATTGTGTAATATAATTCGGGTCGATGTTTCTCAAAGGTGTTTGCCAGTTCTTCTACTTTTACCCCGTCTCCTTCGAGATCAACCCCCTTAACTTCCGCCCCCGCTCTTTCAAATATCGTTATTGCTCGGTCATACGTCGGTCTTTCTACAACTACTACCTTTTCGCCTCCCAGGTAAAAGCGGGCAATCAGATCAAGTAGCTGTAATGACCCGTTACTCAAAAGAACCCCATCGGCGGTGACCCCTTCATAGCCCTCCGCAATTTTCCTTCTCAGCGGAGGATAACCGCTCGAGTCACTATACTCGAGTACGGTTTTTCCATCACCTTCGAATATCGCCGACGCAGCTTCTTTTGCAGCACCAACAGGAATTGCTTCTGGCGCAGGGATACCACGATTGAAGTTTATAGTCCCCTCTTTGGAATTCATCTGTTTTTCTCCCCCTCGGAAATTCAATGATTTTTTTCTTCCCGAAAAATTATATCAACTTGCGCCTGCTTGTCTAATTTATTGGGGAGTTTTTTGAAAATCCATAGAGAAAGCCGGAGTTTGCCCAGTCAAGCTCAAGATCGCGCGGTATTATTGACATCCTGGGGGGTTAAAAGCAGGTAGGGGCTGAAAAAAATAGATATTTAAGAGGCCTTTCAGGTGCTATCCCATCTTGGATTTGCAGGCTAAAGGTTTAATCAGGCCCCACGCCCGAAGGATTGGTACTGGCGCCGGGTGAATTTCTTAATAAAAATTGAACAACTGGAAAACTTAAGAGTTACTTAAGCACCAGCTCCCGGGCTAATTCCGTCAGAAATTTCGTCGTTCCCAGAACGAAACTTTTGTCTTTGTCGAACGCCCGGAATAAAAAACAGCTTACTGGACCGGAACAGCGGCTTCGTAAAACACGTCGTATATACTCCTAATTAAGGATTCATGTTCTTCTTTGCTTACGACGAACTTCAATCCATAATCGGTAAAGAATTTTTCCAAAAAACTCTCGCCTGGAAGAGAATTAAGAATTTTCTGCCTCGCCTTAACCGTCAGAGCGGGATCCGTCACGACCATGGTAACGAGACTCACCCCTTCACGTCTCCTGTAGCCGTTCTTCTGGGGCGTGTTCTCATCAGGGACAAGAGCTATGCTTCTCTCGCCGTCAACGTAAAATACTTCTTCCGCTCTACTGGCAAGTGTTTGATCCCTGTTGATTTTTTTGCTATCCCCTTCAAGCATTGTATAATCGTGCTGCACGGCTATCCCTACCGGATGATCCGGAACAACGGAATCTCCTTCGACTATCGTTTCATTACTCCTGTTCCAGGTGGACTTTATCACAATCGGGGTACCGGATTCCCGAGCTCTGGTGACTGCTGGCGGATGGATTACCTCGGCTCCGTTCTCAGCCAGATGAAGAAGTGATCTTCTCGAAATGGTCGAAAAATAGCGCGGCTGGTCGACTATATCGGGCTCAGTTACCCCTACCCCCGGAACATCCGTATAAATTTCTACAATATCCGCCCCCAGCTTTTCCCCTACCACCAGAGCCGTGGTATCGCTCCCCCCTCTTCCCAGAGTGGTGAGTTCTCCATCAACAGTCCTGCCCTGAAACCCTGCCAGCACCACGGGTTTTCCCTCCATGGTATGCTGATTGATTCTGGCAGTATCCACGTCTATTACCTGCGCGTTACCAAAATTACCGTCAGTATAAATACCAGCTGAATATCCCGTCATCGGAACTGCGGGGTAACCTTCGCGGTCGAGATAATGGGCAAATAAAGAAGCCGATATTATCTCGCCACAGGACATCATAAGGTCCTGCTTCCGTGAGTCTATTTCAGGTGAAACATCACTGAGGAGATCAATTAACGTGTCGGTGGCGTAGGGATCTCCCGCCGCACCCATCGCCGATACCACGACGGTAACCTCTTTATCCTTTTCCAGATCACGAACGACTTCTTCAACGGCATATTCTATCTTATCCTGGCCTGCAAGTGAAGTTCCTCCAAACTTTTTCACGACTCTGGACATTGCAACCACCTCCACGCTACAAGATTTAGACTAGATCTCTCTCAACGAGACTTTCAGCTATCTGTACAGTATTCAGTGCCGCGCCCTTCCTTAAGTTGTCAGCTACCACCCAGAAGTTCATCCCGTTATCCACTGTAGGGTCACGCCTTATTCTGCCAACGAAGACCTCGTCTTTTCCTTCTGCCTGAACTGGTAGAGGGTATTCTTCGTTCTTCGGATCATCCTGTAACCTCACTCCAGGAGCCTCTTCCATCAGTCTTTTGACGCCCTCTGGATCAAGTGATTTTTCCGTTTCGATGTTGATTGACTCGGCGTGAGAACGGTAGATAGGTAACCGTACCGCGGTGGGACTAACCGCGATATCTTCACTGATAATTTTCTCTGTTTCGTTTACCATCTTCATCTCTTCTTTCGTATAATCGTTCTCCTGAAAGACGTCTATATGCGGCAAAGCGTTAAAGGCTATCCGATGAGGATAGACACTGGCTTCCGGTTCTTCCCCCTTTACTATACTTTCCGTCTGCTCCTTAAGCTCTTCTATCGCATCGACACCCGAGCCAGAGACGGCCTGATATGTAGAGACCACGACCCTTTGTATAACGTACTCATCGTGAATTGGTTTCAAAGCCATTACCATCTGGATCGTAGAACAGTTCGGATTTGCCACGATTCCCTCGTGCCAGTCGAGATCTTCCGGATTAACCTCGGGGACGACCAGCGGCACCTGAGGATCCATCCGCCACTGACTTGAGTTGTCGACTATAACGCATCCCGCGTCAGCTGCAAGAGGAGCAAGCTTTTCCGAGGCAGCCGAACCGGCTGACATAGTGGCAAGGTCGCACTCCGCCAGGTTGTCCTCAGTGGCGACCTCACAGGGTATCTCTACCCCGTCAAACATTGCGGTCTCTCCTTCGAGTTCCGGTCGTTCAAACATCTTTACTTCCCCGATATCTATCGAACTATCCGCGAGGATATCCCTCATCTGCTCACCGACAGCTCCAAGTGCACCGATGATTCCGACACAGTAATCACTCATGTTTCCTCCCGAAAATTTCTTTGGCATTAATATTTTTGAAACATAATTCTAAACTGTTTTCTAAAAATTTAGTGATCCAAATTAACAAAATTATTCCAAACCGCTTTTATACTTCACTCTTTTAAGAGCTGAGGTTCTAGCGAAAGCGAGATTTTTCTTCCCGTTCAGGAAAATCACATCGGAAGCCGAGCGGGCATGGAACCAGCGCTCAAATGAGAACAGTTGCTTGGACCCGATCAATGGCCTCCGTTCCAGTAAATTACTGCGCGTACTCAAGGCTTTCTACCTTCTCCCGAGCGCCGCAACTCATTTGTGCGCTGGGGAGCGAGGCTGAGATCGAAGCAGCGATTTCCACGCCGGGGAAATCGCCTGCGGTTTTATCGAACGGGAAAGAAAAAGCTCGCTCAAATAATGACCTCATCACAACTCCTCTATTGCAGTCTACATCCAGAAAAAGCGTTAATTTCTGACAAAACGCCCCCGGCAGTCACCGCCGGACCGGCGCCCGGTCCCTGAATTACCAGCGGCGGTTCGACGTAATTATCTGACTTGAACTGAATTACGTTCGAAGTACCTGAACCTCCGGCAAGCGGCGATTCGGAATCCAGTTCCTCCAGCCCTACTTTTACCCCATCTTTATTTACCCGCGCCAGATACCTCAGACGATTTCCGGCTTTTTCGGCGGATTTAGCCTTTGCGCGAAAGTCCTCGTCGAATTCGGCCAATTTTTGCTTAAGTTCCTGATCGGAGAAGTCCTTTTCCGGTAGCGGAACCAGCGGGTTCACATCCACATCCGCTACTGACAGGTTCATCCCTAGACTCCGAGCCAGTATCAGACCTTTCCTGACTACGTCGTTTCCAACCAGATCCTCCACGGGATTTGGTTCGGTAAACCCTTTCTCCTTGGCACCCAGTACAGCTTCCGACAGGACCTGGCCGTCTTCTATTGCCGAGAGAATATAACTGAGTGAACCGCTCAAAATAGCACCAATTTCTTTAACCCTGTCGCCCTGACGCTGAAGCTGTTTTAACGTAGAAATGACGGGCAAACCGGCACCCACTGTTGCTTCATAGCCTATCCCATCTTCCTTAAACTCCTTAAACTCTTCCGGAGTGATTTCAGTCAAAGGGATCTTATTCGCGACTACGACCGACCAATCGTGTTCGAACCCTTTGCGGTAGAACTTGCTCAAAGAACTGGCGTCCGTGACGTCAATTAACACGCCACGATCGAAACCTTCAAATACCGATTCGAGTGCTTCTGAGCCCTCTTTAACGCGGTTTTTGCTTATTTGAGAGAGTTTTTTTCCGGCTAGCTTATCATCCCGGACTTTCTCAAGTTCGCTGGTGTTGAAGCCGTCTTCATTAAGGCTAAACCCGCTGCTGTCAGCCAGACCAACGTACTTCAACCCGGCACCTTCCTCTGCCGATTCGTTCCAGCGCTCTACCAGCTTAATTAGTTCCAGTCCGACAGTACCCAGTCCTATCTGGACCAGTGGTGTTCCCGTAATTTCTACACAGTTTATCATCACTTCACCCCTCGGTTAGAAAGAAATCAATAAGTTCTTGACCGCCGGGAAAATCCTTTCCAGTTCCGGCTGCAGATTTTTCAGAAAAAATACTCTGATGCTCGACTCTTGAGTCGGGATTTTCGAATACCGCAAAAGGGACCGGACCGCGCTCGTGCGTTTTCGACTCTACCCCCGTAATATGGTCGGTTACCAGCAGAAGCCGAACTCCATTTTCTTCCCGAAGAAACTCAAGAAGTGGGGCAAGTATCCTTCGGTCAATTCTCTCAATAGCCTCGATTTTTTGCTCGAGATCACCCGCATGAGCTGCTTCGTCCGGAGCCTCTATATGAAGATAAACCAAAGAATCCTCTTCAAGGTTATCCTGGACAGCATCTACCTTTCCCTCGTAGTTTGTATCAATTAACCCGGTGGCACCTTCCACATCTACCGGTGAAAGACCAGAGTAGGCACCGAGTCCATTTATAAGGTCCACAGCGCTGATAACGTGGCCCTGAAGTCCGTAACGACTCCGGAATGTCGGGATCTCCGGCTTAACCCCGGCCCCCCAGAACCAAACACCGTTTAACGGCCCCTCACTTCCCCTCAGTAAATCAGTTGCCTGATTCTGGAGTTCCAGCAGAACTTTACTTCCCGGTCCCCGTGGGAGATACCGTTCCAGGGACTCTCCGGTAATATCGTGTGGAGGGGTAAGCGAAATCTCTTCGTGGTTTATTTTCTCTCTCCCGTCCTGCCAGATCAGCAAATTTCGATAACTTACCCCGGGATAGAAATTAAATTTTTCCCCACCAAGCTCTTCGTTTACAGATTGGATATAACGACGGGCGCTCTCCTGTGATGGATGCCCGCCGCTATAGTCTTTCATGATCCTTCCGCTTCCGTTCTCGCCAAATCGCACGAGATTGCACCGAAAAGCGATATCTTTTTCACCCACATCTACTCCGAGGCCCTTAGCCTCCAGGGGGGCGCGACCGGTATAATATTTTTTCGGATTTAGACCCATTAAACTCATGTTCCCCACCGAACTTCCCGGTGGCAAATCGCCAGGGATTGTATTAACAGTTCCTAGGGCTCCGGCAGAAGCAATCGTGTCCATATTCGGGGTATTAGCCGCCTCCAGCGGGGTTCTTCCGGAAAGTTCTTTTTGAGGGCGATCGGCCATCCCGTCACCCTGAACGATTACGTACTTCATAAACCGGAGACCTCCAGTACTTCATCGACGTCGTTTTTGACAGTTACCGGTTCCTCGCTGGATTCAATAGCTATATCTGGATCCTTTAGCCCGTGTCCGGTTAATGTACATGTCAGGACACTACCCTGGTCGAAATAACCCGTTCCGTCCATCTGGAACAATCCCGCTATGGAAGCTGCGGAAGCCGGTTCACAGAAAACACCCTCTCTACTTGCCAGGGCTTGATATGCCTCTATGAGCTCTTCGTCGCTCGCCTTTCCTATCATTCCACCGGACTCGTCCCGGGCGTTCTCAGCTTTTTCCCAGCTGGCAGGGTTCCCTATCCGAATGGCAGTCGCCACGGTTTCCGGGTTCTCAACTTTCC
Source organism: uncultured Thermotogae bacterium (assembly GCA_964599005.1). Classification (GTDB taxonomy): domain Bacteria; phylum Bipolaricaulota; class Bipolaricaulia; order M55B111; family M55B111; genus JAGXLP01. Next base: position 24,221 of record CAZRDU010000004.1, on the reverse strand, counting down.
TTCCGTCGACTATCGGCGAAGCCCCCGCTGCCTGAAAGCCCGTCATCTTTGGCAACACCTCGGTCTGTCCCGACTCGTAGTATTCTTTGTACCCCTTCCAGTAAGCGGTAATATTGCCTGCATTGCCAACGGGCAGGAGGTGATAATCCGGGGCCCGACCGAGAAAGTCAGATATTTCAAAAGATGCGGTTTTTTGCCCCTCGATCCTGTTAGGGTTGAGCGAATTTACCAGGGTTACTGGATAGTTTTCGGAAATCTCCAGAACTAGCTCCAGCGCCTCGTCAAAGTTCCCCTCAATCTGGACAACCGTTGCGCCATGCATCATGGCCTGAGAAAGCTTCCCAAAAGCAATCTTTCCTTCCGGAATAACGACAATAGCTTCCAGGCCAGACCTGGCCGCAAACGCTGCAGCTGAGGCCGACGTATTGCCTGTCGAGGCACAAATTACTGCCTTTTCACCTTTTTCTACCGCTTTTGATACGGCCACTGTCATACCCCGGTCCTTGAAGGACGCAGTAGGGTTCGCACCCTCGTACTTTAGATATACCTCCAGATCGTCTTCCAGCTTTTCTTCGATGTTTTTCGCCCTTATTAATGGCGTATTTCCTTCGGTCAAACTGACGATATTCTCTCGACTTTCAATTGGTAAATATTCGAAGTACCGATCGAGAACACCTTTCCACTCCATGAAAAACCTCCTAAATATCAGGAATCCCGTTTTTTGAAATTAAAATCCTGAAGAAACGATAACTAATAACGAAATGAAATTAACGAAAATAATTGAGAGAAAATCTGGTTAGAGTAGAGCTATTGGAGGGAGAGGTTCCCTCCCGTCATCATGCTGGACGTCGTGTGGCTGGATACGGAAGAGGTACTGGGCAGAAAAGATAACATTTGCCTGCCCGAATTTTGAATTTTGAAGTTTTTTTCTGTTTTCATGGACATTCCTCTTCCTCTAATGAAATTTGATTTAAATTATGTTAACTGAAGCTCTTCGGCCTGTCAAGAGGTTTATTCAATATAATTTTCTACTCTTATGCCCTTAAACCGCCCGCAGTCAATTATCTCTGTACAGAGGTGTGGTGCTTTTGACGAGAAGTCCCTAAGGTTGGAAACGCTTTTTTTACCAATGGGACGGGTTACACTTCACCAATAACGTCAGGTTTATTTCGTCGTTGCCAATGAAAAAGCCCCCAACCGAATTCGATTGGGGGCTTCAGTTTGTTCATTATCGGAAAAATTATTAGGTTATCTAGTTACCAACTTCACCCTCCAGCTCATTTTCCCTGTACCGTCCAAGTCCTCTGAAAGTGCCGAAAAGCAATGCAATGAGCAAGAACATAAGGGGAAAGGCCGTCGCAATCGAAGCGGTCTGGATAACTTCGAGGCTACCAGTCCCTGCCAGAATAGCTCCGATCACACCCAGAGCCACCCCCCAGAAAACTCGTATGTGTTTGCTCGGTTCCTCTTTTCCGGAAACGAACATACACAGCGCCATCGCGGCCCCGTTTGCACTCGTCAGGAAGAAGCCGGCAATCAAGAATAGAATAGCTATCGCCAGCACCGGGGTGAGCGGGAGGTGCTGGATAGTAGCAAATACTGCACTTTCCACCCCGTGCTCCTGTACGACTCCCGTGATATCAAAACTTATTCCTGCTCCACCTACGACCCCGTACCAGAGGAAGTCTGCAAGGGTAGGAAGCAACAGAGTAGCGGCAATTGTCTCTCGAATCGTTCTACCTTTGGAAATTCGGGCGATAAATAGTGCCACAAACGGAGCCCAGGCAATCCACCAGGCCCAGTAGAATATGGTCCAGCTGCCGAGCCAGTCCATTGCCCCTGCGCTCGCCGCCGCGCCCCCGGTAAATAGACTCATCGGAATAAAGTTCAAAATATATTGCCCGATGGAATTAGTGGTTAAGTTCAGGAAGAAAAGCGTCGGGCCAAAGACAAACACAAAGAAGAATACCGCTATAAAGAGCCACATATTTATATCCCCGATAAGCTTTATCCCTTTCTGGACCCCGGTATAGACAGCTATCGTAAATATCGCGGTCAGGGCACCTATTATCAGATATATCCCGTATTGCGGCAGCTCCATCCCGTAGTGGTATTTAAGTCCCGAAGAGAACTGGAGCGCTATCAGGCCCGTAGTAGTGGACAACCCGCCGACCGTGGCGAACACGCCAATTACGTCAATGACTTTGCCCCAGAATCCCCTGACGCGATCGCCAATTACGTAGTAAAATGCACTGGAGAGTCTAAAGGGAAGGTCTTTTGTATAGCAGGCGTGAGCAAGGGGAATCGTCAGCATGACGTAAATTGCCCAGGCACTTAAACCCCAGTGAAAGAACGAAGTGGTCATTGCGTGATTGGCAGCCGCATCCGTCATCGCCTCACCACCAAAGAAAGGAGGAGGGCTCATGAAATGGTAGGCCGGCTCTGCAGGACCCCAGAATACTATTCCCGCGGCAATTGCCGCTCCAAATAACATGGAGAACCAGGAGAACTTTGATATTTCCGGTTCATCATCCGGTTTTCCCAGTTTCATTTTTCCGTAATCGGTAACCAGCATGATAAACGCTCCCCCAACCAGCAGGAAAGCAGTCAGTAGCCACAGCCAGGCCCACGATTGGGTCATCCAGCTAAATACCTTGTTGATTACATTCTCCATGTTCGTCGGAAATACGATCGACCAGAGAACAAATAGCGAGATTAATATTGCCGAAATCCAAAAAATATAGGGATCGTAAGATCTTTCATTATTAACCGAATTGGACATGAAAACCTCCTTAGTTTTCTAAAGTATCGGTTTAAATAATGAGAAAAGTATTCGATCTGGTTAATCGAAGTGCGAGCTATGATTCACCCCACCACCAGACACCTAGCTTAGCCCAAGGTGAATACAGAGACAAATTTATTCTATTTTGGTGCCGAAGGAAATGATCTTAAGTAACCCTGTCCATGTAATCCTGCAATTTCTCGTCGATCTCCGGATCAAGTGGTGGTGCTTCAAAGTCATTCAGAATGGACTCACAGCGTTCGTGCGCCCGTTCCATCGTGGTTTTTAGTCCTTCGTCGGAATCGAAACCCTTTCGGTTACTCAGTGCGGGCTTCCGGAAATCCTTCATGTGCTGGATAGTCGAAGGCTCCTTGAGATAGTGGCCCGAGTGCCCCACGTTCTGGATTGCCTTTTTTGCCACGGTTTCCTCGTTTACTTCGAGTCCTTTCTGGTAGTTATTAACCATGTCGAGAATTTCGTCGTCCATAACGAACTTCTCGTACGACATGGCCATGTAGTTTTTAAGCAACCCTGCCGAATGCAGGACGAAGTCCATACCATGACTCATAGATGCGTCAAAAGTCATCATGGACTCGTAGCCCGCCTGGCCGTCCGTGCGCAGTGAATCAGTTATCGAACCTCCACCCCGACAAGGGACGTCGTAATGGCGCGCCAGCTGTGCCGTAGCACCGATAAATTTGGCGTATTCGGGGCTACCCACGGCAAGATCTCCCGTGTTCAGGTCCACTATAGTAGAGGCTGAACCGTAGACGACAGGAGTTCCCGGGTTTACCATCTGCGATAAAACGACACCTGTCAGTACCTCCACGTTCTGCAGAGTAATAGTTCCTGCTACAGTGATTGGACCGGTCGACCCGGCCATGATAAGGGAAGCTATCACAGTCGGTTGGTTAAACCGTGCATGCTCCATCAATGCCTCGAGCATCCGGTTGTCGTAACCCAGCGGGCTCGTCGTGTTTATCAGGGTAATAACAACTGGACGGTCACAGATAATTTCGTCTTCCCCCATAAGTATGCTTGCCATCTGTATTGCTTCCCTGGCCTTTTTCTTCCCGAGTGCGCTTCCCATTAGCGGTTTATCAGAGTACTTTGCTCCAGCATACATCATCCTGACGTGTCTTTCCTCGTCGGCAAGATCAGTCGGCTCTACCAGCACTCCTCCAAGAACGTCCAGGTTATCGCTGGCTGACGCGAGCTTGGTAAAGTTCTCGTAATCTTCATAGGTAGCATCCCTGTTGTTACCTTCCATATCAGTTACCCATGGAGCACCGTACCCGGGAGCCAGAACTCCACTGTCACCACCGACTTCTACGTTGTTTTCGGGGTTTCTCGCGTGAAGTGTAAAAGAAGAAGGTACCTTCTCCAGGTGTTCTTCTACTATGTCGGCCGAGAGGAAGACCTTTTCCCCTTCTACCCGGGCTCCGTTTTCCGAGAAGACTTCTCTTGCTTCCTCATTGTGGACCTCTACGCCAGTCTCTTCAAAGATCTCCATCGAAGTTTTATGGATTAAATTGATTTCTTCTTCGGACAGCAAATCTCGTGTAAGAAAATTTTGTTCTATCATAGTACCCTCCTTTTTACCGAGCTATAAAACTGCTGGCACATTAACTGATTTACTTGACACAACTTTTCCGGTCAAACTAATATATCATTCGATTGTCTATTACCGTGTTCTGCTCGGCATACTTTATGAATATATTCACATTATACCAGAAATATATCGTCATTCAATCGCTCGCTTACTACCACTTTCTACCGGCCAGAGCCTTTCCTGGACTTATAAAAATGACTTTTTATTTGAAAGTTGATTTTGTTGACTTAAAGTCTTCAGTTTTTTACACTTAGCCACTATTTTCGTCCAAAAGGGTGAAATAATGAAAGGAAGATATTTTACTTCAGAATCAGTAACGGAAGGACATCCCGACAAAGTAGCAGACAGAATATCGGACGCCGTACTTGACAAAGTACTGGAGGACGATCCCGAGGGAAGAGTTGCCTGCGAGACCTTTGTAACTACCGGCCTGGTCCTGGTAGGGGGAGAAATAACCACTGACACGTATGTAGACATACCAACAGTAGCCAGAAATACTGTACTGGGAGTTGGCTACGACGATAATAAATACGGTTTCAACGGTGACGACTGTGCCATATTAACCAGTATAGACGAGCAATCGCCCGATATATCGGAGGGTGTTAGTCGGGCAAAGGAAATTAGGGACTCGAACAAAGAGAAAAACGACTACGATGAGCTGGGGGCCGGTGATCAGGGTATAGTTTACGGTTATGCCTGCAGGGAAACTAAAACCCTGATGCCTCTACCGATCACTCTTTCTCACAGACTGACAAAAAAATTAACAGAAGCCAGAAAAAAAGACAAAGTACCTCACCTCCGACCGGACGGCAAGTCACAGGTAACGATCGAATACGAGGAAGGGGAGCCGCTCAGAGCGGATACGGTGATACTTGCAGCACAACACGACCCCGAAATAGATGAAACTGAGTTAAAAGAGCAATTGTTGAAAAAGATCGTAAGGCCGGTACTCGGACGATGGTTAGATGGGGATACGGAGGTATTCGTCAATTCTTCCGGCAAATTTATCAGGGGCGGTCCACCTGCAGATACAGGAATGACCGGGAGAAAGATAATAGTCGATACCTATGGCGGTTATGGAAGCCACGGTGGCGGAGCCTACTCGGGAAAGGATCCGACCAAGGTCGACAGATCCGGATCTTACATGGCTCGCTATATCGCAAAGAACGTCGTAGCGGCAGAAATAAGCGAGGAGTGCGAAGTACAGATCTCTTATACGATAGGAAAGGCAAATCCTCTGGCAGTAACTATAGATACATTTGGAACCAGTGATTACGACGATTCGGAAATAGTCGAGGCCGTAGATAAAGTATTCGACATGCGACCGGGAGCGATTATAGACCACTTTAAACTACAGAGACCGATTTATACACCACTTGCAGCTTACGGACACTTCGGTCGGGAGGAGCTGGACTTACCCTGGGAGAAGAGAGACAAAAAAGAGGATTTAAGAAACGAACTGCTCTAATTTCAGGCAGTTCCTCCGGTTCTCCGCGAAACTGGAAGCGAACCGAGCACTATTACTTCTGCGGATTCAAGCAAGAACCGATAATCCATTAAAAAAACGGGCCCCCAGGATTCGTTCTGGGGGTCCCTGTATATTCTGCTAAATTAAAGCAACTCCTTCTTATCTATCTTTTCCCCGGCAAACTCGATGAATTCGTCAAGTGGCCTGGGCCCAAGGTCCTCTTCGCTCCGGAGCCTGAGCGAAACCTCCCCTGATTCCTCTTCATCGTCTCCGACTATCAACATATAGGGGATTTTTTCTTTTTGAGCTTCGTGTATCTGCCGAGAAAGGTTTTCATCGTGGTCGGTCCAGGCGCTGGACCTAATACCAGCTTCTTCTATCCGATCTGCGACCTTTTCTGCGTACTCGTTATTTTCTTCCGTTACAGGGAGCACGGCGGCCTGAACTGGTGACAGCCAGACAGGGAAAGCACCCTTGTAATGTTCAATTAAAATACCAAAGAACCGCTCCAGCGTCCCAAGCAGCGCCCTGTGGATCATATAAGGCCTGTGCTCTCTTCCGTCCGCGCCCATATAAGTCATATCAAACCTTTCCGGCAGGTTGAAGTCAAACTGGACAGTAGTTGTTTGCCAGAGTCTGCCGAGCGCATCTTCCAGATGAACATCGATTTTAGGACCGTAAAAAGCTCCTTCACCTTTTTCTACCTCGTAATCCAGCCCTCTATCCGTAATCGATTCCCGCAGGGCTTCTGTTGCCTTATCCCATTTTTCTTCCTCACCAACCGATTTATCCGGCCTGGTGGACAGCGCTACTTTGTAATCATCGAAACCAAACGCGGAAATAATATCGAATGTCAGATCCAGAACCCCGGAAACTTCTTCCTTAACCTGTTCCGGAGTAGCTATAATATGGGCATCATCCTGGGTAAACCCACGGGCTCGGAGCAGGCCGTGAAGAACTCCGGAACGTTCATGGCGGTAGACTGTTCCCAGCTCTGCCCAGCGAAGCGGCAGGTCCCGATAACTTCTGGTTCGACTCTGGTATATCTGGATATGAAAGGGACAGTTCATCGGTTTCAGGAAGTATTCCTGATTACTCTCCTTCATTGGAGGAAACATATCCTCGCGAAAGTAATCAAGGTGGCCGCTCTTTTCCCAGAGATCGCTTTTTCCAATATGTGGAGTAGAAACGAACTCGTAATCCGCTTCCCTGTGTTTTGAGCGCCAGAATTCTTTTATTACGTTCAACGTTTCGGTCCCTTTTGGATGCCAGTAAACCAGACCGGGTCCGACCTCGGGATGAAAAGTGAATAAATCAAGCTCCGGCCCAATTTTTCGGTGATCACGTTCTTTTGCTTCTTCCTGCCTTTCCACGTACTCTTCCAGTTCCTTCTGATCCGGAAAAGCTGTACCGTAAACACGCTGCAACATTACGTTGTCTTCGTCACCACGCCAGTAAGCTCCGGCTACATCCATCAGTTCGAAGTGCTGTAACTGATCGGTACTACGGAGATGTGGCCCCTCACAGAGGTCCGTAAAGCCATCCTGGCGATAGAAGGAGACTTCTTCGGCACCTTCCGAGACGAACTCATCAAGCAGTTCGAGCTTATAATCCTCGTCTCTGTCGGAAAGGAACTCCCTTGCTTCGTCGGCACTGAGGGAGAATCTCTCTATTTCGTAGCCTTCCTCGATTATTTCTCTCATCTCGCCTTTTATTTCATCGAAGTCGTCTTCCGACAGGGTTTCCGGCAGGTCAAAATCATAATAGAAGCCTTCGTCAATCGCCGGACCAATAGCCAGCTTTACGTCATCGTAAAGGCGTTTTACCGCCTGAGCCATAACGTGAGATGCTGTATGCCTGAGAACTTCCTTCGCCTGGGGTGAATCGATCGTTATGATTTCAAATTCCCCTTCCCGGCGTATCTCGTCTCTCAGATCCAGCAACTCCCCATCGAGCGTGGCCCCCACCGTAGCATCGCCGAGACCCTGGCCTATGTCGTACGCAATATCTATCACACTGGTTCCTTCCTCAACTTCCAGTTCGTCTCCATCCGGAAGAGTTAATTTCATTTGATTCACCCCTGATAATTGGAAATTTCTCGAGCTGTTTTTAACAATTCTTCACCAGATGCTTACTTTTAATGACTAATATGATTCTCTGAAAATAAACGATATTGCTTCAGGATTACCATGCACCGTATTACAGCAGAGCAGGCTAAATAGTGTTAGAGAATATAACGGGACAGATCTCGATCTTCAATTATTTTTTCCAGCTTATCCTTAACGTAACTCCTGTCTATTTCCTGGACACCCGAATCCATGGACGGAGCATCAAAAGACAGTTCTTCCATTAGCTTTTCCATCACGGTCTCCAGTCGTCTGGCACCTATGTTTTCAGTGGTTTCGTTTAACCGTGCCGAAGCCCGGGCAATTTCGTCTATCGCACCTTCGGTAAACTGCATTTCCAGATCCTCGACACCCAGTAGCGCAGTATACTGTTTTACCAGGGAATCTTTCGGTTCCGTTAAGATACGCTTAAACTCTTCAACCCCCAAACTATCCAGCTCAACACGTATTGGCAACCTTCCCTGTAACTCCGGTATCAGGTCGGAAGGGCTGGAGACGTTAAAAGCTCCCGCGGTGATAAACAGAATGTTTTCCGTATTTATCGTCCCTTTCTTGCTCCTTACCGTGGACCCTTCGAGCAAAGGAAGGATATCTCGCTGGACTCCCTGCCTGGAAACTCCAGGGCCACTACCGCCGGACTGTCCCGGCTCGTCACCTGCGATCTTGTCTATTTCATCCAGGAAAATAATTCCGGACTCCTCGGCAAGTCGTTTCCCCCTGCGTTTGATCTCCTGTTCATTCAGAAGTTTATCCACTTCCTCGTCAAAAAGAAGATCTCTTGCTTCTTTTATCTTTACTCTCTTCGTCTCGGATTTCGACGGCAGGATATTACCAAGCATGTCCCCCATATCGATTCCCATCTGATCCATACCCTGGTTGGAAAAAACCTCCACCTGCGGCGAACTGCTCTGTTGAACGGAAACTTCGATGTAACGATCGTCAAGGTCGCCCTGCTGTAACTTGCGCTTTAGCTTTTCCCGTGTCCGCTCCAGACTATCTGCCCGTTCTTCTTTGGCTTCCTCGGCCGGAAGAAGCTTATCAAGTATTCTCTCCTGGACCATCTCTTCGGCTTCTTCTTCGACGTTTTCTATTTCGCTTTCCCTGACCATCTCTACTCCCCGACTGACGAGGTCCCTGATCATGGATTCGACATCTCTGCCCATGTAACCGACTTCCGTAAATTTAGTGGCTTCCACCTTTAAGAAAGGGGCCCGGGCAGTTTTAGCCAGACGGCGCGAGATTTCAGTCTTACCGACGCCGGTAGGGCCAATCATAAGAATATTTTTTGGCTTTATCTCGTCTTTGATGTCCCCCTCAACCTTCTGCCTGCGAACGCGGTTCCGAAGAGCTATTGCAACTGATCTCTTGGCCTTATCCTGACCAATAATGTATTCGTCCAGTCTATTTACTATCTGTTGCGGAGTCAATTCTTCTTTCTCCGAATCAAATATCCTCGGTAAGTTTGCCATATCTCTCACCCTGCCTACCACTCGATCGTTTCAACCGAAAGCTGGTCATTCGTGTAAATATCTATCGATGACGTTATAATCAATGATTCTCTGGCAATTTCTACGGGAGTCAACCGGGAATTTCTCATAAGAGCCCTTGCCGCCGAGAGGGCGTAAGACCCCCCGGACCCAATGCCGATCACGTTGTGGTCAGGCCTCAGCACATCACCCGCTCCCGAAATTAACAACAGGGAATCCCGGTTTACCACTACCATCAATGCCTCCAGCTTCCTTAATATCTTGTCCGTACGCCATTCCTTAGTAAGCTCAACTGCGGCTCTCTCTAATTTTCCCGCGTATTGTTCCAGTTTACCCTCAAATTTATCGAACAGCGTCATCGCGTCCGCGGTAGAACCGGCAAAACCAGCAAGGACCTGACCATCATAGAGCTTGCGGACTTTATTTGTATTGTTTTTTATTACCGTATCTTCCATCGTGGCCTGTCCATCCGACGCAACTACGGATTTACCCTCATCAGGAGACCTGATTGCAATTATTGTCGTGCTCTCTATACCTGAATCCTGTTCGGAATTACGTTTATGTTTATATGACATATTGTAGAAGTTTACCGATTTGACCGGGGAGTATCAACTTCGCCGTGGGGAAAGCCACAATAGGGACACCGTTGATCGGAGAAAACGCCTCCACAGGCAGGGCATTCCTGCCATCCGTTTGCGAGACGGATTTTTCTTTTTTTCTGCTGTGTGATAAGCAATTGCCTCAAGCTATCCCCGGTAGCACTTCCCAGATCGGCATCCGCGACGGCGCTATTTATCTTCTTTAACTCTTCCTCGGATAGTTTTACGGAGTCCGGGTTAAACTCCGGAGGATCGTCTCGAGATTCATCCCTGAACTCTCCCAGCTGGAACTTGAGTTTTTCTATTCGATTATAGGAGAGGTTTTCGTTCAGCTTCTTTAGAAAATCATCCTCTAGAAAAGAAAGTTCCTGTTTCGCAGCCGCAGAAGGAACTTCCAGAACAAGACTATTCCCCTTTACTTTTTTGGGCCGGGTAATCTTGCCAAGTTCACCGGCTACTTCCGTCCAGACAAATACAGGCTCCTGCTCTTTGAATTCATCGAGGAGGTTGTTCTTTTTGAAAAGTTCCGCGATGACGCTCCGGCTCAGACTCATTTTTCTTCGACACTCCCTCCAGTAATCCTCAATACGCTAAACTCACCGGTTAACTTCTTAAAGGAGGGATTTCTCGTAGCCGTTGTCATAAAAATTTGTGGTCCTTCCGGAAGATTTTCCAGTAACCGTTCCCCGCGCTTCCGATCCAGCTCGCTCAAAATGTCATCGAGAATTAAAACCGGCCACTCTTCGTATCTTTCTTCGTACAACTTGAGATATGACAGGTAGGTGGCAATCACGGCGGTCCGGAGTTCCCCCTGAGAACCGTACTTTCTCAGGTTTTTCCCCTCCAGTCGGTATTCAAATTTGTCTCTATGGGGACCGACTACAGTGGTTTCCTGCTCCAGTTCCTTCTGCCGGTTTTCCTCGATTCTATCGGAAAGGTATTCGACCAGATCCTCCCCCGAACCTTTCATCAAAATTTCATCGACGTAATTCAGAGAAAGTCTCGCGCCATTTCGAACGAATCGGCCATAAACTTCTGGCAGGCGCTCGTTCAGTTCTTTCAGATAACTAGCTCGCTTCTGAATTATTTCGGCCCCAAGATCCACCAGCCTTTCTTCGAGGACCTGGAGAAACTCTTCATTTAACTCGTTCTTCTTTAAAAGGGTGTTTTTCTTTTTTAGTTCCGAATTGTATTGAGTTAGGAGGTTATCGTAGTCGGTATCGAGTTGACCGAGATGTCGGTTTACCAACGTCCTTCTTTTTTTCGGAGACCCCTTGGATATATAAAGGTCCTCCGGGATAAAAGTATGGGTTGGGAAAAGATCGCTTAACTCGGATTGACTTTTCTTCTTGGAATTAATCCGTATTTCCTTCGCTTCCCCCTTTTGCAAATAGACTGTAAGCTGATCCTCGCTGGCTATCTCCAGTTGGATTAGAGTATGGTCTGCGTTCCAGTTAATCAGTTCTCTCTGTCGAGTTCCCTTTATGTTATCCCCTGTCGAGACGAAGTGAATTGCTTCGCAGAAATTTGTTTTCCCCGAACCGTTTGGGCCAAAGATTAAGTTTAACCTGTCATCCGGGTCTACGGTGGTTTCATCAAGGTTTCTGAAATTCTTTATCTTAATCTTTTCTAATTTCATAGTAGTGTATCACTCAAACTGCTAACTATTTCTCACGTAACTTTCAAAAAAAGAAGCTACCCTTTCCTGGTATTTCTCCGGGTAAATTTCATGGGCTCCAACATGCCAGGCGCCTTCCACCAGCCACAACCTTCTCGGTCCTCCCGCATTTTCGTAAAGAAGCTGGGAGTTGCTGGGCTCGAGAGCCCTGTCTTCCATTCCATGGATCAAAAAAACCGGGGTTTCTAAATCCTTAATCCTCTGTAGCAGATTTGTTTTAGCGTAAACGTCAAAATTCAAAGTAAACCGGGCAACACCCATGTAGAAAGGGAAAAATACCTGGATGAGCTTATCCTCCTTCTTTTTTCCATAACTAGAAGCGGCCATTTTCAGGTTAGCATAGGGACTATCTGCAACTACAGCATCTATCTCTGAAGAATCCAGGGCCGCGATTATCGCAGCCGAGGCTCCAGCCGACCCTCCCCAGACACCCACGGCACCTTCGCCCTTTTCTTCCTTGAGAAATTTAACGGCGTGAATTATATCCTCGCTTTCGAAATAACCAAACCCGTACCGTGTGCCATCGCTTTCCCCCGTACTGCGAGGGTCGAAAAGAAGTATATCGAAACCCTGTTCGTAAAGGTACCTAACCGGTGCGTCCTGCAAAATATCCCATCTATTCGTCCCCCGTCCCGGGGCAAGAACTATCACTCGGTCAGCCCCTTCCCTGTCGACAAACCACCCTCGTACGGTCAAATCGTCACTTGTTTTGAAAGAAACGTCTTCATACGGTAAACCCCAGTCAGCCGGGGTTAACTTACCGACTTCGCCGCCGGGGGTGTTGTAAACCTGCCCGTTAATCGTGGCATTGATGTTATAAAGAGCCCGGCCAGTACTGACCAGAGCCAGCAGCACGATAAAAGGAAACATACTCAGGTAAAGTCGAGAGTTTTTTCTTTTACTCATAACGGTAAATTTTAGCTGGGCCCGTTAACAGTAACAACTGTCAACTTTCGCGAACGTATTCCCCGTGTAAGCCGGTAACTTCTAGGCCAAAGTGGGATCTTCTTATCTTGATAGTATAACAGTCAAGAACCCCACCTAAGAGAGGGACGGGGTTATAAAAAAACAGTTTAACCAAAAAACTTTGGGATTTTACAAAAGAAGAGCCGGATTCGGAACCTGCTTTGTCTTTTTGGCGAGCCCCAACCCGCAGGTACGATTGTCCGGCGGGTACCCGGTGTCAAGATCTAGCTAAAGGCAATTGATATTGAAAGAGAATAGAAAAACCGATAATCCTAACCCAGTCCCTCAAGACTCCCTCGAATCTCTCTAAGGTCGGTCAAGACGTTCTCGTCCTCATCGCTCCTGGCCCCGTCTCTGTCAATATAGAAAGTGGTTATACCCAGTTCCCGGGGCACCTGATAATCAAACCTCCAGTGGTCTCCGACGTGAACCATTCTCTCCGTCTTGACTTCTACCCTGTTTGCGACTTCCTCGTAAACTCCGGAGTGTTTTTTAACTTCTCCAAAATCTGTCACACAGGAATATATTTTCAGAAAACGGTCTTCAATTTCTCTCAGGGCGTATTCTAGAAATACTCTGGGAGCATTCGAAGTAACTATCAATCCGTAATCGCCGTATAACTCGTCGATAATATCGAGGGCATCTCGGTAAAGATCAACGTTTTCCGGAATCTGAATTCTCTCGATAACTTCACCCGGATCTTCATCCAGCCCCAGTCTATCAAACCAGTAATCAGGCTGGTACCACCTAATATCTTCATCTCCAATTTCATCGTAATAAGCAGTCAAAGTTTCCCGGGCTTCGGGGAAGTCAATCCCTTCTTTACTGGCGTATAGTTCGGGCAACTCCTGAAACCAAAATTTATCGACGTAGCTATCCTTAACGATAGTGCCGTCCGCGTCAAAAGAAATCAATTTGATATTCATAGTCCTTTAATGTTATCGCCTCAGGATACAAAAGTAAATATTTCAGCTTTGCCAGGGCGCAGGAAGTACTCTTAGCTAGTTATTAATCGAGCGAAAGTTTAAATTCGATTTATATCCGGTATAATCATTCCAATATGATTGACATTATCACTTTAGGAGAGGCCCTAATCGATTTCGTACCGACGGAATCCGGCCAATCGCTGGCGAATGTTCCCGGCTTTTACAAACGCTTTGGCGGGGCTCCGGCAAACGTAGCTATAGGTCTGGCTCAGCTGGACAGAAATCCCGGTTTTATCGGCAAGGTCGGTAGGGATAGTTTCGGGCAATTTCTCGAGGCCAGGATGGAAAGGGAGGGGGTAAACGTCGACCATTTATACAAAACTGATAATGCCAATACCACTCTCGCCTTTGTTTCACTGACGGAAGAAGGTGAAAGGGATTTCATTTTCTATCGAGATCCCGGAGCGGACGAACTGCTGAGACCCGGGGAAATCGACGAGGGCTATATAAACGAGGCAAAAATCCTCCACTTTGGTTCATTGTCTCTAACTAAAGAAGAATCTCGCGCTGCAACTCTTCGATCCATATCCTGTGCCAGAGATCATGATTTGATTGTCAGCATGGACCCCAACGTTCGCCTGGACTTATGGGACAAACCCGAAGAATTGCAGAATATGGTACTTGACCTCCTGGAACGCGTTGAAGTTATCAAGCTAAGCGAAGAGGAAGTCGAATTTTTCACCGGGCTAACGGAACTGGACGCCGGAATAAAACGGCTAACGGAACTGGGGCCGGATTTGGTCGTGGTCACTATGGGAGACCGGGGCTGCAGATTTACCTATAAAGGCCAGACAAGAAAAATAGCCGGACACAAAGTAAATGTAAAGGATACTACCGGCGCCGGAGACGGGTTCCTTGCCGGGTTTTATTCGAAACTACTAGAATTCACTGATGATCTGACAAAAATAGACCAGACCAACCTGACAGAGGCCCTCAAGTTCGGGAACGCCACGGGAGCACTAACAACTACGGATTACGGCGCTACTTCCTCTTTCCCGTCCCGGACCGAGGTAAGAAACTTTCTCGACAAACGGGGCTAACAAAATAGATTTTCCAGATATAACTTATTTTCCTCCCACGCGTCCTTTTACTCCGCGGTTAAAAAATAGATAATTTACCGATTTGCGCTGACAGTTCTGCCATATTAATTATCGGCAATTTCGCAAGCTTAAATTTCAATCCAAGGAAAACTTAAATCAAAGCAACAGGGAGGAAAAATGAAGCTTAAATCGTCTCTTGTTTTGCTCGTTCTACTTGTTTCAATATCGGTTTTCACCTTTTCAAGCTTCGCCGGGACAACCCTGGGAGGAACGCTCGAAAAGAACCTGACGGACGATACACTCTGGTACGGAGGGTTTCTAAGAACCGGTGGTCTCTTTAAATTGGAACTGGGCGGATCGGTCCCTCACTCGTCAAATTCGAGCGATACAAATCTATATAGTTATTTTCTTATGGACCTCAGGATGGGGTCTTTTGACGTCAACAATGGTACCCTCAGCCTTTATTTCGGTGCCAGCCCCGCAATGACTCTAAACACCAGTGCTCCGTCTTTTTCCATATCGGATTCCGCAGCCTGGAGCAAGATAGGCTTGCAATTGAACCTGTACCCATTCGCAATCGACGTCCACTCGTCGGGGAAATTTGACTTTTCGGGCAACATGGAGGAACTCAGAGCTGGGGTAGGTCTTGGATTAACCTTCTAGAATTTAATCCGTAACGTGATCAAATTTTATCGGTTCCGGAAATATCACTTCTTTTGCGGCTTTCAGTGAATACTTATCGGTCATTCCTGCAATGTAATCAAGCGCTATTTGTTGCGGGTTAAACGGCTCTTCCACGCCGTAAAAGTCATCCAGTCCGAGTAAATAATCACCAAACCTCCTGTCAAGTGGAATATCACTTTCCATGTATCTTGCGTAATCCCTGCCAAATTCTTCCATCAAGCCAAGAAGGTGTTCGAAGAGAATACTCAAAATAACTTCTGCATGCTGAGAGTATTGCTGCAATCTCTGGTGACCGTAAATCCGGGAATAGTTAAATTGCTTCAGGTCCTGCATTAATTCGAACCTCTTCTGGGAAAACCCTATCCTGTCGTTCTTCTTTGACCACGATATCAGGTCTTTTACGAAAACGTCGATGATTTCCCCGTTCTTCGTCCCGAGTTCACCCCTTACGTTATTCGGAATATCCTCTTCTTCTATCAATTCCGCCTTTATCGCGTCTTCTATATCTCGACCGAAATAGGCAATCTTATCCGACATCCTGACCACGCACCCTTCGTACGTCGTCGGGGCGGTTCCCCTTTCATCCAGTTGAGAGAGCTTCTTCTTGTCTCCGGAGGGTTCGATTGATTGAGTAAACTCTTCACCGTAATGGGAGACAATTCCATCCCTGACAGCATAGGTAAGGTTCAACCCTTTACCATATCTTGAAAGTTGATCGACTATCCGCAGGCCGTGCAACTCGTGGACGAAACCGCCATTGTTCTGATTGAGCCGGTCCAGTATTTTTTCGCCCGAATGACCGAAAGGGGCATGACCCAGATCGTGACCGAGAGCGATGGCCTGGGCAAGCTCTACGTCCAGCCCGAGCCCTTTACAGATCGTGGCAGAAATTGTCGAAACATGTAGAACGTGCTCTATTCTCGTGCAAATATGATCGTTTTCCGGGGCAAAGAAAACCTGCGTCTTGTTTTTCAGCCGGCGGAAAGGAAGAGAGTGGATTATCGCCGTTTGATCGCGGAAATAAGCGCCTCTAATATCCTCTTCTCGTTCCGTGATTCTCTCTCTATAAACACTATCCTTCAATGGATTAATCACGCTGGCACCCCCTGATATCAGAATATATAAGTGGCAACAACTTTTCTTAACAACGCGAAACTTAATACAAAACTTGCTTTAATTGTCCGTACTTTGTCCTAGCTGGTTCCTACGAAATAAAACATACCGTAATTTGAAAAGGCTGGCAAATACCTCTAGCATAATTGCATGCAGTTCAGATTAAGCTCAAGCAGTATCGGAGGGGTAAAATTATATATCTACAGGGTCAGGAGACCTGATTTCCTGATACCGGGGGGGTAAAATGAGGGTTAAAAACCATCCAATTCTCTCCTTCAAGGAACGGGAAACGGTTACCTTTACCTATGAAGGGGAAAAAGTCACGGCCAGAAAAGGCGAAACCATTGCGGCAGCTCTACACAATCACGGCGTTACAGAATTGAGAAAAAGCGGAGAAGAAGAAAGGCCTCGCGGATTATTCTGTGCCATCGGAAAATGTTCTTCCTGTTTGATGACAGTAGACGGAGTACCCAATGTAAGAACCTGTATCACGGCAGTCCGGGAAGGGATGAAAGTAAAGAAACAGACCGGTTTGCCCGGGCTAAAAGACAATTCGGATAGGCTTACTCCGAAAGCGATAAAAACGGAAACAACTGACGTTCTCGTAATTGGCGGCGGTCCGGCCGGGTTAAAGGCGGCACTTATTGCCGCGAATGCCGGTGCCGAGGTCGCGATAGTCGATGAAAACCCGTTTCTCGGGGGTCAACTTATCAAACAGACCCACAAGTTCTTTGGCTCCAGCGAACAGGAAGCCGGAACCAGAGGAACGGAAATTTGTGATAAGCTAGTAAGGCAGGTAAAAGAAACCGAAGAAATCGAAATAATGACGGAGACCAGCTCCGTTGGGATATACGACGACACCGTTGGTCTATATAAAAATCGAGAAAAATTCTTCAAAATAAATCCAAAAAAGATCATAATGAGTACCGGCGCCAATGAAGATATGATTGGCTTCCCCGGCAACGACCTGCCGGGAGTCTACGGTGCCGGAGGCATTCAAACCATGATGAACGTCTACGGAATCAAGCCCGGCGACAGGGTTTTGATGGTTGGAGCTGGCAATGTCGGTTTGATCGTGACCTATCAGCTTCTCCAGGCTGATGTCGACGTGGAGGCCGTAGTTGAAGTAGCACCACAAATCGGCGGCTATTTCGTCCACGCCGCCAAGATAAGCAGGTTTGGCGTGCCTATTCTAACCGAACACAAAGTATTAAATGTAAAAGGAGAAGACAAAGTGAAAAAGGCAAGTATAGTAAAAATCGACGAGTCGGGAAATGAGCTACCATCTACGAGGAAAGAGTATAACGTAGACACGGTCGCCCTGGCCGTCGGCCTTTCTCCGAGTTACAAACTCCTGGCTCATGCCGGGTGTGAACTGGAATACGTCCAGGAGCTGGGTGGCCATGTACCTTTAAGGGATAACGCAATGAAAACCAGCGAAGCTGATATTTACGCCGCCGGGGACGCCGCCGGAATCGAGGAAGCCACGGCCGCTATGCTGGAAGGTTCGATCGCCGGAGCGGACGCGGCATTAAACCTTGGATTCGGCGGGAGTAATGAAAAGGAGATTATCGGAGATTCACGAAACCGGTTAAAAGCACTTCGGGCGGGTCCTGATTGCGAGGACCTCCGCCGCGGTCTCCGGAAGGTGAGAATATGAAAACCAGAGGCTATTTAAAAAAGGAAGAGGTTCAACTCCCCGCGAAAAAAGTGACTGAAAATGGCCCAGTTCCGATAATCGAGTGTCCGGAGGAGATACCCTGCAACCCCTGCAGAGAAAACTGCCCGGCCGGAGCCATAGAAATGGAAAGAATCAACGGGATCCCGGAGGTCGATTACGACAAATGTAGCGGTTGCGGTATTTGCCTGGAAGTATGTCCGGGGCTAGCTATATTCACGGTCGATAGGTCTCCGGAGGAAGGGGCCGAACTCACTTTACCCTACGAATTTCCCCTTCCGGAAGTCGGAGAAACCGTATCCGCTTTAAACCGAAGAGGGGAAACGTTAACGAAAGTTCCCGTCAAAGCGGCAAAAAACAAAAAAGAGTCCGCGGGGGATACACCTAGCGTGACCGTCCATGTCCCGGAAGAGCACGTAAATGAAGTAAGGAATATTCGGAGGAAAGATGAACAGAGATAATAATGAAGAAACGATAATCTGCCGTTGCCGGGATGTCACCGAATCCGATATTAAAAGAGCGGTTACCGAGGGTTACGATACCCTGGAGCTTCTCAAACGAAAAACGATGGTCGGGACCGGAACCTGCGGGGGCAGGACCTGTATGCCGCTGGTTCGGAGGATTCTGGCAGCGGAAACCGACAGGTCACTGGAGGATATACCTTTACCGCGAGAACGTGCCCCGATTATCCCTGTACCGATAAAATATGCCGCGGGGGAGAGGGGGAAAAACAATGATAGATAGAGAGGCAATAATAATCGGCGGGGGATCCACGGGGCTGGCTATAGCTTATTACCTTGATAAGCGGGGCCTAAAAAACCTTACAGTTCTTGAAAAAGACTACGTAGGAAGCGGCTCCACCGGCAGATGCGGCACCGGCATCAGGGCACAATTTTCGGACGAACCGACAATTCGGATGATGAAGCAAGCTGAATCCAGCTGGAGAAGCCTGGCGAATGAGCTCGGGTTCAACTTCCGCCAAACTGGCTACCTTTACCTGCATCACACCGAAGAAGAGGTGGATCAGTACAGAAAGATGAAGGAGCTCCAGAACTCACTCGGAGTACCGACTGATCTCATCTCGCCCGAGGAAGCCGGGGAAATTTGCCCTTTGATTGATACTCGTAACTTGAGAGGGGCGAGTTACAACCCCGAGGACGGAAAAGCCCACCCGTTCGAAGTGGTGACGTCTTTCAAGCAATTCTTCCGTAACGGACCGGTTGATCTCCGGGAGGGCACTAAGGTAACGGAAATCGACTTGAAGCAGGACGGAAGTGAGAAGATCGTCAAGACCTCTGATAACTCTTTTAGAACGGAGATATTGATAAATGCTGCCGGGGGCTGGGCCGGGGAAATAAGTGAGATGATCGGCCTGGAGGTTCCCATAGAACCTTACCGCCACCAGGCGATCATAACCGAACCGTTTCAGGAGGGTTTGATAGAGCCGATGGTGATATCGATGAAACACGAAGATGCCTATCTGACTCAGACCGAAAGGGGAGGAATCATCGGCGGCGTAGCCACCCCCGAGGACGAACCGCCAACCTTCGACATGACGGAGACGCCGAATTTCGAAAAGAGAGTCAGCCGAGCCTTCGGTTCCATCGCCCCGGCTTTAAAGAAAGCCCGAATACTGAGACACTGGGCCGGATACTACGCCATGTCTCCGGACGGAAATCCTCTTCTGGGGGAGTACAGAATTCCTGGTTACTACCTGGCAGCCGGTTTCAGCGGACATGGTTACATGATGGCACCTGCCGTCGGCCAGGGCCTGGCTGAACTAATCGTCAACGGTAAGACCGACCTGCCTCTGGATTACTATGACCCGAAGAGAATTGATCGTGGAGAACTGAGGCAAGGGGCGCTACAGATGGGCTAGCAGGATTTAATAACCGGGTTCAGTGCTTACAACTCGTCCGGTTGTGAGTTTACCGCAAAAGTTAAGAATCTCGTGCGGTTATGACTCAGGACTCTTACAGGGGTCAGCGAATTGAGCCAAGGAAAGTGATATTCTGAAGATCCACTTGACCGGTTGAGAACGCGAAGAGGAAAACCCCGAGATAGATTAGAGGTTGGTGAAAAAAATAGATGATCAGCGAATTCCTTCCAAGGAATTCGACCAGGCTGTTGTGCAACGCCCACTTACCAAATCTCCTTTCGCCTTCAGGATAAATTAATTCGCCCAGGATCAGTCCACCGCTGACAAAACCAAACCAGGGCAGTACCGGGAAGTAATCGAGCGACTGAAACCCGGGCGGAGTCACCCCCAGCCAGAGCAAAAACCGGTGAGACGTTCCAAGTGCTTGAATTGGGCCGGCAACGATAAATGGGATCACTGCAAACAGCCCGAGCAAGGCATAGCGGAAAACCAGCCTCAACCGCTGAAGGGATTCAAGTAACAAATAGGCAAGTATAACTGAAACCCCGATGAACTGTAATGCTCCGAAAATAACCGCGAACTCGGGGTAGAGGAGATACGTAACACCGGTTACGATTCCCCCCCAGAGCAACAGTTTCGCCCCCCTAAAAAAGTATTTTCGAAAGAGTTCAAGTCCAGCGTTAGTTCCTTTTTTGGCACGAGAAAAACTGATATAGAGGGAGATCCCCACAACTATGAAAAAAGTCGCCGCGGTGACTTCAGCAAATAATTTCATAGGGCCAGTATTTATTGCCAGATCCAGATATCCCAACGCAGCGAGGTCAAATAGAACGTGATAGAAAACCATTCCCGTTACCGCTAAGCCCCTTACTAAATCTATTTCTCGAAACCTTTCCTTTTTCATCTCCAGTCCCGATTTTTAATAACCCTTGAGGGACACCCCTCCGTCTTTACAAATAGTTTAAACAATCAAACCTCTGCTCTCCAGAATACTAATTCGGGACCGGAATATCCGCGAATACATTAAACTTTTTCGGTTTAAATCGTGGAAATTGGAAAAAATTGTTTACTGGCATCGTAACTTGAGATAAGATATAAAGGGTTGGTGGAAATCAGCTTGAAAAGTAAGGAGGCGAATCCGTGAAAAATCAGAACAAACCATCCAGAGGAAACAGTTCCGATGAAGAAGACACTCTGCAGGAACTACTCGGCGTTGCAGTAAGGGCGGAAATCGAGGCGGCCGAAATCTATCGCAATTTGCTTGACCGAGACCTTCCCGAAAAGACCCGGGAAAAGGTAGAAAGCTTGGTCTCACAGGAAGAAAATCACGAAGAGGAATTCTGGTCCATAATCGAAGATTTCTACCCCCAGGACAAAATCAGCTTACCCGAAAGCTCCGGGCTTTCGAATCCGGTCGAGATAGACGAAGGGGTAACCCTTGAAAAGTTATTTCAGACCGCTATGACTTCGGAAAAAGAATCCGAAAAGTTTTACCAGAACTTGATGGAGCGGTTTGAAGAAAAAGAAGTCCGAAGAACCCTTGGCTTTCTCGCTGCAAGCGAAAGAGAACACTACGAAATCTTAAAAGAAGAATTACAAAAACTGGACCTGGAATAACCCGACTACCATATACTGGTGGACTAATAAGACTGAGGTAACACCTCTCCATGATAGAACTTTTACAAAATTTCCAGAAAGGGATCGAACCCTTCGTGGTCCCCCTGGTAATCGCACTGGCCAGTTTACTGTTTTTTATGACAGTTTTTTACGTCCTGGTAACCCTCTTTCATGTAAACCAGCGGAGAAAGCTAAAGAAAAAAAGACTTGGCTGGCAAAAAGTTATCCGGAAATACCGGCAGGGCTCGAATCCTAAAGAAATACTGGGGAACAGGGAACTCCACGCCGGCCAGGGAGATGACCTGGTTGAAGAATTAAGACTAACCGGCTTATCCCCGGATTCAAAGCTAGAACTTTACCGCTCTTTCGGCTACTATGACAGAGATCTCTCCGAGCTCTCCAGCAACACCTGGTGGAAGAGGGGGCAGGCACTTAACAGGTTAAAAGGGTTCCCCGCTTCTGGCTTTCAAAATAAATTGAAATCCTTGCTTTACGATTCAAGCCACGAAGTAAGATTAGTTGCCCTGGACTCCCTGTCTCGGCTCAAAAAAGCCCCCAAACTGGATCCGGTCAAACTTTTCGAGAGCTTCAGGGAAGAACTGGACTCTTTTTTGGTGATAAAGTTGCTTTATTTAAAACCCGGGATGCGATTTATTGAACCTCTGGTAAATTCGGAAAAGAGAAGATTCAGAAGATGCGGAGCAGTTCTAATGGGCCAACCAAACAAAGTATCGTTTATACCCGTATTAAAAAGACTAGCAGTTGATGAAAAAGTCTCCGTCCGAACAAAAGCGACGGAATCACTGGGAAAAATTGGAGAAAAACAATCAATTCCGGTTTTGGAACGGACCAGCGAGGACGAAAACCCCGCAGTGCGAGAGGCGACAGCGAAGAGCTTAAGGAAAATAACGGGAGGGGGTTCTTTAAGGGTTCTGGGGAAACTCGCGGAAGACGAAGATTTTCTGACTCGCCTGGCTGCTTTTCAGTCACTTACCTACTTCGGCGAGGAAGGAAGAGAGGTTATCGGAGATC
The DNA here is from genome assembly GCA_964599005.1 of uncultured Thermotogae bacterium. GTDB lineage: Bacteria > Bipolaricaulota > Bipolaricaulia > M55B111 > M55B111 > JAGXLP01. The sequence goes on along the minus strand of CAZRDU010000004.1, from coordinate 1,474 downwards.
ACTGGAGCGACAACAGGGAGCTGGCTCGAGAGGCAATTTTCGAGTCATATCAGCGATAATTTATGAATATTTCAAACGATATACTTTTTGGTTTCGTCCTATTTTATAATTCCCTCGTTCTTCTCTATTTCTTTTCCATAAATACCGGGTACATGATCCTCCTTGCCCTATCCGGGTTCGAACTTCGGTTCCATCTAAAAAGAAGAAGGGTGACAATTTGCCAGGAAGAAACCTGCGAACTGGCTCCGGAAGTCGCTATTTTGGTCCCCGCTTACAACGAAGAACAGACTATTAGCTCCAGCTTATCATCACTTCAGGAACTGGACTACCCGAACCTGGAACTTATCGTTGTCAATGACGGCTCCAGTGATGAAACGTTAAAAGAGATCAAGGAAAAGTTTAAACTGATCCCGGTTGCCAGAGAAGTTGAAGAAACGGTGGAATGCGAGAAAGTCAAAGGGGTTTACAAATCCGTATCGGATGAAAGGCTTTTAGTTGTGGATAAGGAGAACGGCGGAAAAGCCGACGCTTTGAACGCGGGCTTGAACTACTCGCGATCAGACCTCTTCCTTGCGATAGATGCCGACAGTCTGGTAGAAAAAGAATCGCTGTACCGCCTGGTTGAGCCGTACATGACGAGGGAAACAAATGTCGTCGGTATCGGTGGGATAGTGAGAGTTGCAAACGGCTGTCGGATCGAGGGCTCCGAGGTCAAAGAAGCCAGAACACCAGGCAAGCTACTCCCGTTAATTCAGGTAATGGAATATATTCGCGCCTTTTTATTCGGCAGAACCGGATGGAGCAGGATAAATAGCCTGCCAATTATTTCCGGTGCCTTTGGACTATTTAAAACCGATATCGTCCGACAAATCGGGGGCTATCGTACCGATACGGTAGGGGAAGACATGGACCTGGTAGTCAGGTTACATAAATATCTAAGGGAAAAAGGAGAAGATTATACTATCTCTTTCATACCTGATCCCGTATGCTGGACCCAGGTACCGTCATCGATGAAGGTTCTTTCCAGACAGAGAAACCGCTGGCAGAGGGGGCTGGCCGAGGCCCTGACCTATAACTGGAAAATGATCGGGAATCCAAAATACGGTTCAATCGGTCTCCTGGGGCTGCCGTTTTTCTTCTTATTTGAGCTTCTGGGTCCGGTCGTCGAGATAAGTGGATACGCGGTTTTCCTCGTCTCGTTCTTCCTGGGGTGGATAAATTTACCGTTCGCCCTCTTGTTTATATCGCTTGCCCTGCTCTACGGCATTTTGCTCTCAGTGTCCTCCCTGTTGCTGGAAGAATTTACACTCAAACGCTATAAAAACCCGTTTGACCGGGTTAAATTGCTCGGGATGGCTTTTCTGGAAAACTTCGGCTACAGACAACTTCACGCTTTATGGCGACTAAAAGGTCTAATTGACTTCTTCCGGAAGAGCGGGTCATGGGGCGAGATGACCAGAGAAAGTATGGAGAG
>CAZRDU010000003.1:12673-36722 GCA_964599005.1 uncultured Thermotogae bacterium | reverse complement strand
GGTATCAGCCTTCGAGTTCATGAAGCAGGTTTCTCCCTCCATCAACGTACAAGATCTGCCCTGTAATAAAATCACTCTGTAAAAGGAAATTGACGGCACGAGCCACTTCTCTCTTTTTTCCGGACCTTTCCAAAGGTACCCGATCCAACCTTTGATTCAGGTAGCTTTGATCGCCTCCTTCCGGCGGCGTAATCAACCCGGGAGCTACCCCGTTTACCGTAAAATCCGGCGCGTATTTGACAGCCAGCATTTTTGTAATCCTGGCCAGCAGAACTTTGCTCAAATAATACCCGGAATGCTTCCAGTCGAAACCGGCCACTCTGGTGTCCAGTAAATTAACAACCCTCCCGGAATTAAATTTATCGGCGAAGCTCCTGATTAACGTGAAAGGTGCCCAGGAATTTACTTTAAGGGAACTAATGAATTCTTCGAGCGATAATTCGTCCAGCTCAGACCGTGGGAATATCGAAGCATTATTTACTAGGTAATCCACACGACCCGCTTTGGCCTTCACTTCTTCAAAGAAATCGGAGTAATCGCTCTCCTCTTCAAAATCTGCCTTTACTGTCCAGGCCCGCCCACCTGAATTTATCAGCTTTGCTTTCAGTGATTCGGCTTCTGCCGCTGAAGACCGATAGTGGATAACTACATCGGCTCCCAGCTCGGCCTGGGATAAAGCAATTTGACGACCGATCCTTTTCGCGGATCCCGTAATCAAGGACGTTTTACCTTGCAAATCCCACATAACAAAAACCTCATCTCCTTCATAAGAGTCAAATTATATTTTACTGCAGGCTTTTATTAACAGGATATAACTGTTAATAGTTCTTTCGCAATAGCCCTTTTTTGATAAAACCTCTTTTTCGACCCGGCCTACTCGCTGGCCCCGGCAAAGATAGATTTAAGGCTGTTTCAGATAAAGAAGTTATTATTCAAGTTACGACGTTAGAGGTTTTTCTACCTGCAAAAGCAGAGCGATATTTAGCGCCTTCAAATAAATTCCTTATCCGCATATTCCCTCAGTTTCTCCGCCATCTCGACTCTACCGAACCTCCTGTAGGCGAGCGACTCGTAAGCCAGTTCCAGAACCGGTATATCCATTCCTTCCACGGACACTATTTTTTTATGCATGTCTATATCTATCGGGTCCTCCCATGAGCCGTCGTAATATTTCTGAACAGCCCCCATTAGCTCGACCAGTATGCCGTGAATCATCAGAGCACCAAAATGCGACCTGATTTTCTCCGTCGAAGAAAATTCGACTTTTGTGACCACTCTGTGCCTGAAAAGTTCTTCTATTTTATACGCCCCGTCCTCGTCCGTTTGGATATCTATATCATTTGGACTAACCGGCACTCCCTGGAGACAGAAGGAAGTGCTACCGGTTACCACCCAGTTTATATCTCTATCGTGCATTTTGGAATACAGCCGCTTCAGGACATTTAAATGCTCGTCCGGAATCATGATCTCGACCTCATCTGAATTAATTAAACTGCCGAATCGAAAAAGGTAATCCCCGGTTAATTTTACCTTTATCACTCCGTAAGTCAAAAACATCTCCCCGATAATTCCATCATTGACACTCAAATTGACGATTAACCACACGGTTAATTTTTAATTGAATTAACCTGACTGAGCTAATATCTTTATAAGGCTTGAGACTTAAATCACGATCGATGACAAAGAGTCCAGAAATTTCCGAAAAAATGAATAGGGTTTTGCCAGAACTGATACCCGAGAACGGAAATGAAAACCTTCAAAAAAAAGAACTAGCTTAAAAACCTTTAATTACGTCTTCCGCTTGAATTACCAAAACAGGAGGACCTCTTAGATGAAAAGCAGCGCTAAATTGATCTCCGCAATCTTCCTCACGCTGGCTTTGCTCATTCCAGTCATCACCTCTGTACAGGCACAAAATGACGAAGTAACTCTATACTTTTTCTGGTCTCAGGGCTGTCCCTACTGCGCAAAAGAAAAGCCTTTTCTAGAAAATCTCAAGGAAAAATACCCGGCTTTAGTAGTTGTGGATAAGGAAGTATCTTCCAGTCAGGCAAACGTGGAATTACTCCAAAAAATGGGGAAGGAGTACGGCAGGGAAGTAAGAGGTGTCCCCGCTACTTTTCTGAATGATAACCTGTGGATCGGGTTTAACGAACGAACGGGAAATCAGATAGAAGAAAAGGTTCAGGAGTGCATCAATGACTCGTGCGTGAACCCGATTGTAAAACTAAAAGGCAATTCCCAGGCAGGGACTGAGTCGAGCACCCCGAAAGAAGAGACCATCGATGTACCTTTCTTTGGGAGTGTTAATCTTAACTCCATGTCATCATTTATGTCCACGGCTTTGATAGCTTTTGTGGACGGGTTTAACCCCTGTTCTTTATGGGTGTTAACCTTTCTAATGGGACTGTTGATTTATACGAAATCCCGAAAGAAAATAATCATCGTCGGCCTGACCTTTCTAACTATTACAGCCACGGCTTACGGTTTATTCATCCTCGGGCTATTTAGTGCCTTCCAGTACATCGGGCAGCTATTATGGATCCGTGTCCTCGTCGCAATAACTGCCTTCTCCTTCGGGCTCGTAAACGTCAAGGACTACTTCTGGTTCAAAGAAGGCTTCTCTTTTACCATTCCCGAATGGATAAAGCCAAAAATAGCCGATAAATTCAGGAATTTAACCCTGAAAGGTCGGTCTTTACCCGCTTTAGTAGGTGCTACCGCCCTTATGGCATTAGGGGTAACGCTAGCGGAACTGCCCTGCACGGCAGGCTTTCCTGTAGTGTGGACCGGTATTTTAAATACCCAGGGAGTTTCCGGCTCCACCTTCGCTATACTTTTCGTCATCTACATGATCATATATCTCCTGGACGAGTTACTGGTATTTGGTACGGTAAGCGTAACACTCCAATCCAGCAGGGTACAGGAGGAACACGGAAGAACGTTGAAACTCGTCGGGGGAACGCTAATGCTTACCCTGGCGGTTAGCTTTCTATTCGCTCCGGAACTGATGAACAGCCTGCTTGGCTCGTTAATAGTTTTCGGCTCGGCAGTATCAGGCTCCCTTTTACTGGTCCTTGTTCGGAAAAAAGTACTTCCGATCCTCGGTTTTGAGTAAAGGATCTATCCGGTATAATCAACCGTGATCAGGATGAATACTCTAACTTTCTCTCAAAAAAACATCATCTACCTGGTTTTATCGTTTCTGGTATTATTTTTAATTTCACCTGTGGAAACCGACGGGCGCGGTGCCCCGGAACTGGCAGTTGTCGAGGGGGACCAAATCGAGCTAGGTAAAGCAACGGAAGGGGAAATTCGTAAAGGCCATTTCACTTTGACTAACGACGGCGGTAGCGATCTGGAAATTCAGAATTTCATCATTACCTGTTCCTGTCTGAGGATCTTAAATAGAGACCTGGAAAAACTGAACCCCGGTGAGTCCGTAAAAGTAAATTTTCTTTTTGATACCGCCCATTTCGGGGGGAAAAAGACGAGAAAAGACGTCATAATATTTTCGAACTCACCCGAAAGTCCGGATAAATTGAGCATTTCAATCAAAGTGGAAAATAAGAACACATACCAATTTCTCTCCGAAGGGTTGCGGGAAAAGCTCGATACTCTAGTTGACATCAGGCCGGAAAAAAAATACAACCAGGGCCATATTATCGGCGCAATAAACATCCCTGAATCAGAATTCAAGGGTTTTCTGGAAAAGGTACCGAGCGACATTCCCGTGTTTATTTATTCTCAGAAAGGAGACAGGAGCGAGAGGCTTGCAAAAGAACTCTCGAAGAAGGTTCATGAAAATCTAAAAAGTCTAATCGGTGGATACGAGCAATGGAAACTCGTTCATCCTGATCTGGTAATCTCCAAATCGGGCTCTTATTAAACTGGCCAAACCTGCTGTCAGAAAAATGACCCCGCTGGTATCACCTCACCGGCAAGGATAAACTTTTCACCTGGGGATTTATTATAAAACCTCTAAACATTTCCTTACCCCAGAGCCACGTCCAGGCTCATCATTATGGTAAATCCCACCATGACACCCATAGTTGCCAGGTCGGCGTTGCCTTCGAGCTGTGACTCCGGTACCAGTTCTTCTACAACGACATAGATCATGGCTCCAGCAGCAAATGCCAGAGCGTACGGCAACATCGGTTTAACGATAATTACTGCAACTGCACCGACAACCCCCGCCGCGGGTTCAACCAGACCGGATAGTTGACCGTACCAGAAACTTCTTAACCGGGTAAAGTTTTCTCGCCGGAGCGGCACGGAGACGGAAGTTCCTTCGGGAAAGTTCTGGATTCCTATCCCTAGAGCAAGCGCAATTGCACCACCAAGGGAGGCCGAGGGTAGATCGGTAGCCAGGGCTCCGAACGCCACCCCAACTGCCAACCCTTCGGGGATATTGTGTATAGTAATTGCAAGAATCAACAGGACGCTCCTGTGAAGACTTGTCTTTACCCCCTCCGCCTCTTCCTCGGGAAAACCAATGTGAAGGTGGGGCAAGAATTCGTCGATAAGTCTGAGAAATATTCCTCCAAAAAGGAAACCGATTGCGGCGGGTAGCCAGGCAGGAAGGGCAGAATCCGCGGCCATTTCTATCGCGGGTTTAAGCAGAGACCAGTAACTTGCGGCAATCATTACGCCAGCGGCAAAACCCAGCATAAGGTCAAGAACTTTCTGATTAAACCCCTTAAACAGGAAAACCAGTCCGGCACCGGCTGCAGTTAGGAACCAGGTAAATCCAGTCGCAAGCAATGCTTGATAAATATGATTTAGTGACTTAAACCAGCCAAGCATTAATATTACCTCCCGCGGTAAAAAGTATTAATCGATTCAACCAAAACATCGATATCGGGTTATACTGAAGAAAAAGAGCTACTTAAAGCTTCAAATATCGGATCAAACTGCCCATAGACCTTAACATTCAAGAAAAACCCTTAACGTTTTCATTCAGCACTTCTACAACTTCTTCCCGGGCTCCTCCACCAATCCCCAGTACTCCTCTTGCCATTTTTCGCTTCTCCAGGTCGTACTCCAGCTCGTTCCCCCTTATATCCAGGGCTTCGCCGCCTGCTTCTTCCAGTATTACCTGAGGGGCACAGCAGTCCCATATTCCCAGTTTATCAGTGGTATAATACACAAGATCCGCTCTATTTTCCGCAATAGAGCAGAATTTAATCCCCAGGCTGCCCATTCTTACTATCTCGTTTACACCTAATTGCGTGGAAACCTTTTGATCCTGAGCGCTAAAGTGGTTTCGGCTCGCTATCAGGACGTAATCTCCCAAACTCTCCTTCCGACGAACTTTCAGTTGCGTCCTCGTCCCGTCTTCTACTAGATAAGCTCCTCTTCCCCGGGTAGCGTACCAGAGTTTCTCCGTTGCGGGAGCGTAGACTACACCGAGCACAGGCCTACCCTGGCTCAGTAAACCTACCATAATGGAAAATTCTCCGGTTTTGTCTATAAAGTCCTGAGTCCCGTCCAGAGGGTCAACTATCCAGTAATCATCCTCGCTCTCTCCGGAAATCAGCCCCTCTTCTTCGGCTATTATCCCGGGGGACGTATCCTTTAAACCGCCTATAAGTATCTCTTCTGAGGCTAAATCCGCTTCTGTTACAGGGCTATCGTCGGCCTTTTCTTCCACAGAATACTCCTTGCGATAGTATTTTAACGCTTCCCTGCCTGCTTCTTTCGTCAAATCTATAACCTGTTCCAGGTAACTATCAACTTTCATAAGAGGAACTCCTCCCGTAAATATATGGATCGTTACCTACTAAATGTTTCAAGTCAAATTATATTGCAGGTAGAGATCAAAACAAACGTCGGTCTTGAACTAAAATTACCCTCAACGTGTTCTTGATTTATCCATATTGGCCTCACATAATTTTGATCGTCACAACGATCAATGGAGGTAAAATATGCCCTGGGTTGATGATTCGTGTAAGACCTGCGGAGACTGTCTCGACGTATGTCCGGTAAACGCGATAGGGCTTGAAAACGGCAAAGCAGCGATAGACGAGCGGAAGTGTACCAGGTGTGGTGACTGCTTCGACGCCTGTCCAATAGGAGCTATAAGGCCAGACTCGGAGAACCCCGAACTCAGAGGAAAGCGCAATAAGCCCGGGCGGGGAGCTGGAAAGGGTAGAGGTAGGGGCCAGGGAGCCGGGAACAACGGAAGATCATCCGGCGGTATAGGTCAGGAAAGGGGACGATAATCAGGAGGACGATGAAACCAGTAGTAGCCTGCGGGACTTCCGACGGAGATAGTCTATTCGAGGACCACTTCGGCGAGTCACCCTTTTTTCATATTTACAGGGTAAACCCTAAGTCCATCTCATTCATCGAAAAGGTCGAAAATTTTTCCCGGCACAAAGAAGAATCAGCTCACGGTGATCCCCGAAAAGCCAAAACCGTTGGGTCTTTATTGAAATCAAAATCCGTTAACGTTTTACTAGCCCATCAGATGGGCCCTAACGTGTTGCGCATAAGCAAGGATTTCGTCCCGATAATATCCCGGACAGATGATATTGAAAAAACCCTTTCCCTTCTTCAAGACAAACTCTATCTCGTGGACCGCGAGTGGAGAAAGGGGGAAAAGAGGGAACACCTCGTGCTGGAAGAAAATGAAACTTCTTAAAAGAATTACAAACACGGAACTACGCTTTACTGGAACAATATGAGCGACATCGTAATAGTTGGAAATGGAGTCGCTGGGGATTCAGCCGCAAACGTTATTTCTAGAGCCGACTCGAAACCGGATACGATAATTCTTACATCGGAAAGCCATCCTTTTTATCAGAGAACAAGGCTGGGCGAAGTGTTAAGTGGTCAGTCGTCACCGGACGACCTCCTGATTCACGAAAGTGATTGGTACGAAAGCAGAGGAATGTCCTTGCTATTGGAAGAAAAGGTAACTGAGCTCGAACCGAGAAAATCACAAGTTGTTACCCACTCCGGTAAAATCTTTTCGTACAACCAGCTATTACTCGCCACCGGTGCGAAACCACTTTTACCTCCGATCGACGGCCTGGATATGGGTAATGTCTTCACTCTCAGAACTCTCGAGGACGTCAAGAAAATAAAGTCACGTCTGAAAGAAGTGGACAAAGCAGCGGTAATAGGTGGTGGTTTGCTCGGACTGGAATCGGCCTATGCCCTGAATCAGTCCGATATCGATGTAAAGGTAGTAGAAACACTACCAGCCGTGATGAGCAAACAACTCGATGCTGCCGGATCTCATCACGTCCAATCAAGGCTAGAACAAGAAGGTATTGATTTCAGGCTTGGAGCGGAAGCGGCAAAACTGTCGGGAAGTAACACGGTAAATTCAGTCACTCTGACAACGGGTGAAGATCTCAGAGCGGATCTAGTAATTATTTCTGCTGGAATTTCACCCAACGTAGAACTGGCAAACCGGGCTGGGATAAGAACTTCGCGCGGTATTCTGGTCGATGAAAACCTGAAAACAAGCCACGAAGACATTTACGCGGCAGGTGACGTAATAGAACAAAACGGCCAATGTTACGGTATATGGCCTCCGGCCCAGGAACAGGGAAAAGTGGCTGGAAGGAATATGCTGGGCAACGAGGAAGTTTACGACGGGAGCCTCAGTTATTACAGGTTGAAGGTTGCCAGCATTGATCTGATTTCAGCCGGAGTTAGGGACGAGAATTCTGCTGAGGAAGTACTCGTCCAAAATCAAGAGTCGGAAAATACTTACAAGAAATTCTTCCTGAGTGACCGCGGGGAATTGATTGGAGCGATTCTTGTCGGTAATCGGTCAATTCATTCAAAAGTCTTAAACGGGCTCCGAAACACTTCTAACTTTGAAGAATTAAACGATAAATACGGATTGACGGACTAAAATAGAAGATTTACAGGTGATGCAATGAAAAGAAAAGACGATTTACCGGGTAGAGCTCTTGATTTTCCGGAGTCACCGATAAGGAAATTAAATCCTCTCGCGGATCGAGCCAAAGAGAAAGGGGTAAAGGTCTATCACGTCAATATAGGTCAGCCCGACATCAGAACTCCCGAAGAATTCATGAATGGTATCAGGGAGTCAGACGTGGAAGTCCTAAGTTATAGCCCGTCAAAAGGAATCAAAAAGGTCGTGAAGGCCCTGGTCGAATACTACCGGGATCACCGGGTTGAACTAAAACCCGGGGAGTTGATGATCACCACGGGGGGAAGCGAGGCTGGACTTTTCGCGTTTTTCGTGGCGATGGAACCCGGAGAAGAGATATTGATACCTGAACCTTTCTACACTAACTACAGAGGGTTCGCCGGGATGACCGGTGTAGAGATAGTACCTATTCCCACCAGGGAAGAGGAAAATTTTCGATTGCCCGACAAAAAAGAACTGGAAGGACTGATATCGGAACGAACGGGCGCGATCCTGTTAACCAACCCGAGCAACCCAACGGGAAGGGTTTATGACGAATCGGAGATACAGAGGATTAAAGAGATCGTCTCAGATCACGACCTTTTTTTAATTTCGGACGAAGTCTATCGAGAATTCGTCTACGAAAAAAACAAAGCAATTAGCAGCTTGCACCTGAACGGAATTGAGGACAGCACGATAATGATCGACAGCATTTCCAAACGGTTGAGCGTCTGTGGAGCCAGAATAGGGACCCTGGCCAGTAAAAACGATTCAGTGATGAAATCCGCCATTAAGCTCGGCCAGTCGAGACTATCCCCGCCAACAATGGGCCAGCTTGGCTTATCCAGGTTCCTGAACTCCGAGTCCTACCCCTTAGCGATAAACGAGATGATAGACCGCTACAGAGAGAGAAGGAACGTTTTAGTCGAGGAATTGGAGAGGATAAACGGAGTCAGTTTTGGAAAACCTCAGGGCGCTTTTTATATTATGGTTAGCTTGCCGGTCGAAGACGCCGAGAACTTCGTTCGCTGGACTCTGACTGATTTCAGAGATAACGGCGAAACCGTGATGATGGCGCCCGGGGAAGGCTTCTACAACACCCCCGGAAAGGGGGAGAATCAGGTTAGACTTAGTTACGTTCTCAATAAAAAGGATCTAAGACGCGTGGCCGAGTTGATTGAGCAAGCTTTGCGAGAATATAAAAGTCAATAACGGCTAAAAGGCTCTGTTTACCCAGAAGTTTTCCTCAATCGATCGATTACGGGTCCGGTTTGGCCCCACGTTAAAAGTCGCTTTTTTCTAGATTGTTTCTTCCTCCGAAAATTCTTCGCACCGGACCTCGCCTCTGGGACAATCCCCGATTTCGAATCGCGCCTGGACAATTTTCCCGAGGACGTTTGCTTCCGCTATCTGATGTGCCACGTGTAGATGCAGGCACTTTATATGTCTGTCGCTTTCTATTCCCCCGATCCCCCGGGATAGTGCCCCTTCAAGTCCTCTATCCGCGATAAAATCCTTTTCTTTTTCGGACAGCAAACTTCGCTGTTTCTCTAGATACCGTTCCTCGTTCTCCTTATATTCATCTATCAGGCGAGGCGAAGAAGCCAGCTCCTCTTCCAGCACTTCTATATACCCCTCCGACTCTATACCGGCAACCTTCTCGACCCGGCGGGGGCAACTAAGCCAGTACAGAGTCGGAAAGATTTCAAATTGATCATCTTTCCCGATGATCAAAGGTTTATTCATCAACACTACCGGGTAACCGTAACTGCATCTGGCAGGTACCCCCACCAATCCCTTAGGTTCCTTTCCCAGTTGCTTCCTGATTATCCTGTATTCTTTTTCGGAAATATTTTCCAATTATCACACCAGGTTTGGCTTAACCTTGCTTAAATTCAATCCCCTCACCAATTAGCCAATTTTAGCCATACAGTGGGGTTCCAGGTTCTCCGCCCCGGGGTAATTAACTCGTCCCGGTGGCTCTTGCCCGCGAAAACTACCTTCCAGTCTACAGGGGAAGAGTTGAGTTAAACCCCTGTTCTATTGAAATCTAAGCACCAAATTTCGGTATCTGGTTGCTATAAGACAACGTAATAGGCAACAGGTTTCCGCTGAATCTTCCCATGCCGCCTTCACGACAGCTAAATTCGTCGAATTCTTCCAGTTGATCTTTTCTCACGCTGGGACCCGCAACCAGGGCTGGAACGGGATCAGCAACGTGATCTCCGTAATGGATCGGTGTCGTGTGATCGCCGGCAAAGGAGAGATGAGTCTCTTCCCAGTCAACGTTCTCTTTCAGCCAGCCGAACGTCTCATCAATTTTCTCGATAAACTTTACTTTGGCTTCGGCATCGTGATCGTGCGAAGCGTTATCCGCTCCCTTAAAGTGGAGGAAAACCATATCCTTGCCCTTTTCCAGTTCTTCTAATCCGACTTTGGCCTTGTTAATTATTTTTGAATCCACCGTACCTGTCGCACCTTCAGCTTCCTTAAATTCCATTCCGGCCACCCGAGCGACCCCTATGTACAGAGCCCCTGCCGCGACTACAGAAGCATCGACACCGTACTTTTCCTCGACCGGCTCGACTTCAGGATATTTTGCCGAACCGCGCGAAAGGATCGCGTTAGCCGGTAATTTTCCTTCCTTCTGTCTCTTTTCATTTAACGGGTGCTCGGAAAGAATATCCCGTGCCTTTTCAGTTACCTCGTTGAGGATCTCGGCGGTCTTCTCGGATTCTTTGTCCTTCCCCTCGGAATTCGGTATTGGGATACCGAGTTCGTGAGGATCAGTCGGAGTAAGGTTTCCCCCGAGGTCCGAACCCCTCAAGCAGAGGGCACCGCGATGCTCCGTGCTCCTTTTGAATCGAATTTTTACTTCAGGATACTTTTCCGATTTCAATTCCGAAAGCGCTTCTTCCAGCTGATCCTGACCTTCCGATATCCTTCCGGCTCTTCTGTCTTTGATGTCGCCCCGATCATCTATGGTGGCAAAGTTCGTCCGGAAGCAGACATCGTCCTTCGAAAGGTCCATCCCGATGCCGGCCGCCTCAAATACGCCCCTGCCCGTATAACACTTATAAGGATCATAACCAAACAAAGAAAGGTGAGCAGTATCGCTTCCCGGTCTGACTCCCGGCTTTATCGGATCCATCATACCACCGATACCGCGACTGGCAAGTAAATCATCTATCTCCGGTGTTTCCGCAGCCTGGAGACATGTTTTTCCGTCAAGATCATTTGGCCTGCCCGCCAGACCGTCCGCTATAATAAACAGAGTTTTCATGGCAATCGACCTCCGGTAGTTTGCCTGTTCTTTGAATTATATCTTTTTCTAGCCGGCTCGGATTCTATTTCCCTAATCCTTTAATTCACAGTTGTAGCTGGGTAATTTTACAGGATACAGTGATCGATCTATAGTGTTAGATAAGTTTACGATAATTTTGCCTCCAACTGTTCCAAGATTCCATAAAGAACCGAAGGTTTATAACAACCCCCAGTCTATCTGTTACTGGTGTGAATTGCCTGCCCGTGAACGCTCTCGGCAGCTTCCATTATAGCCTCCGATAGCGTCGGGTGAGGGTGAATAGTCTCAGCCACCTGGGTGGCGGTCAAGCCCTGTTCAACGGCTAAGCCAATCTCGGCAATAAGATCCGAGGCGCCCGGCCCGAGGATTGCCCCACCGAGCAGCCTGTCCGTCTCTTTCTCGGCAACTAGCTGGACCATGCCTTCAGTTTCATCCATGGCAAGCGCTTTGCCGGAAGCTCTAAACGGAAATCGACCCACGGCGGGCTCGAAGTCTCTTTCCCTTGCTTCTTCCGTGGATAGACCAACTTCGGCATATTCCGGGTCGGTAAACACGACGGCTGGAATTGTACTAAAATTGCTAACTTCTTTACCGGCTATCGAAGCAGCTGCCATCAAGCCTTCTCGTGAGGCTTTATGGGCTAACAACGGCAAACCGGCTACATCACCGATAGCGTAGACACCATCTAAATCCGTCATACACCTTTCATTAGTTTTAACGTAACCAGAATCATCCGTGGGGATATCGATCCCTTCAGTTGAAAAGTCCAGGTTGGGTCTCCGCCCCACGGCTGATAGAACCTTATCCGCAGGAAATTTCTCTCTTTCGCCGTCTTTCTCCGCTATGACTACTTTGCCGTCAGAATTCTCCTGAATTTCGACGGCTTTTGTCTCCGTGTGAACCGTTATTCCGGCCTGCTTCAGCCCCCGCTTCATGAACGAACTGAACCGCCTTTCCAGTCCCACTCCGGGTAGCACGGCTTCCTTCATTTCGACGATTTCTACTTCGCTACCAAGCCGGCTGTAAACGGTCCCCATCTCCAGGCCGATTACTCCTGCTCCCAGAATTACCAGCTTTTCCGGAACTTCGTCAAGCCGAATAGCGTCTCGTGAATCCCAGACGTCATCGTTATCAAAAGAGAAACCAGGTAGCTCGATCGGGGAAGACCCGGGAGCCAGGATAACGTTCTCCGGTTGAAAAGTTATCTCATCCCCCGAATCCTTTTCAACAGTTACCGCTGGGCCCTGTGATAATTTGGCCTTACCTTCTATAACCTCTCCTCCATTTGACTCGATCAATTTTCCCACACCGTCGGTTAATTTGTTTACCACCTTTCGCTGATAAGAAAATATTTTCTCAAGGTCAACATCTAAACCCTCGATGTCAATTCCTCTCTTACCCCAGGAAGACTTTTTCGCCAGGGGCTCCGTGCTGCTATAAAGGGTTTTTGTCGGTATACAGCCCCAGTTCAAGCAGACTCCACCGACGTTCTCCTTCTCCACCACGGTCGGACTCAAACCGTATTGCCCCAGCCTTATTGCCGCCGTATAGCCTCCCGGACCGGCACCGATAACGACCGTATCCGGATTATCGTTACTTTTCATAAATAAGTTACCTCCAGTTAAATACTTCAAAAAATTAGTCCCCCGCCCGAGAAGACGGGGGACCTTTATTTTAAGTAAATATAATAGCTGGTTCGACTAAATGAAAAAGTTCTAAGCCATTTCGTCCAGCGCTTCCAGGACTAGCCCTGCATGCATAAGGGCAGGCCCGCCTCCCATGAGTACGGCTACCCAGGCAGCTTCCATTATCTCATCTTCCTCTGCTCCTTCTTCCAGGGCATTATTTACGTGAAAGGCAATGCACCATTCGCATTGCTGAGTAATCGATATTGCAATGGCCATCAGTTCTTTTGTCTTTGCGGACAGGACCTTGTCCTTTTCCACGGCTCCCATCAATCTCTGAAAACTCTTCATACTGTCCGGGCTATGTTCGCCAAAAGTCTTCATCCAGTCTTGAGCTCTTTCTAGTTCCTTCTTTGCGCCCATAACTAACCCTCCTGTGATTAGATCGGTCTGAAGTTAAAAGATTGTTATCACTTTAATTTGCTTATGCAAAGAATAATTGATGGTTTTTATTTTAGCAACCCGCCGAAAAAGTTACTTGAACTATTCTTTTCATTTCCCAGACTACTTTTCACCACCAACTCTATTCTCAGATGGATCCCTGTTTAAATAAAACAGCTTCTAACCTCTTGAAAGCCTCACCGTGAAGAAATCACCGTAATCCGCTCCCACTCGGTACCGACAAGGGAGATGTGTACTCTATGAGGACTCAAAGAACGTTAAGAGGAATTTCCGGGTTTGTCATTAACCACTATGGTTAGTAACATTCATCAAGTTAAAAACAGTCCTGAGGTGTAATACATGCCTGCCAATCTACCACCGGAATATATCGAAGCAGAGCAGAGATATCGGAACGCCAGCGAAAAGGATGAAAAACTGGACGCTTTACAGGAAATGTTGTCCCTCCTGCCCAACCATAAGGGTACGGACAAAATAGAAGCAGACCTCAGGAAGAGAATTTCCGACCTGAAAAAGAGCCCCCAGAAAAAGAAAGGACCGACCCGCGCCAAGACCCCGGACCAGATCGAACCACAGGGAGCGGGCCAGGTAGTGCTAACGGGATTACCAAACTCCGGTAAATCAGCATTGCTTGATATCACGACCAATGCAACGCCGAAGGTAGCCGATTTTCCTTTTTCCACCCACGGACCGACCATCGGCATGCTGGAGCATCAGGATATCCAGATCCAGTTAATTGACACTCCGCCAATTTCCGATGAACACGTCGAAACCTGGGTCTATAATCTAATCAGAAAGGCGGATCTAGTTTTACTGCTTATCGATGGAGAGGCGGACGATCCGGTAAAAGAATACGAAAAAACGATAAAGTTACTTGAAGAAGAGGGAATATACTTATTTGCGCCTGGAGATGACTTTCAAAGGGACGCGATCGGAAGGACGAATCGGAAGGGAGTGATGATACTCTCGAAGAGCGACGAGCTGGAAGACGAGAGCGTAATTCAAGAACTGGAAGAGCTCTCCGGTCTGTCTACCGTGCCAGTATCAATTCTGGACGAAGAAAGTCTTTCCCGGTTTTCCAGCTCGGTTTTCGACGGATTGCAAAAGATCAGGATTTATACGAAAAAACCCGGAGAAGAACCGGATCTCAAGGAGCCATACCTCCTGGACAAAAACAGTACCGTTCTGGAAGGAGTTCGCTCTATTCACAGGAATATGGTGGACAATCTGGATTATATTAGAATATGGGGCTCGGGTAGGTTCGACGGTCAGGAAGTTGCCCAGGATCACGAACTAAAAGACGGGGACGTAATTGAGATACATCAGGAATAACCGACCGGTCCGTCAAGATGCCTCGTCGATCATTTTTTTCGCTTCTTCCAGCGCGGAACTTCTCGTATCCAGTTCACCTGCAAATATTTTTTCGTGCAACGCCCTTAAGGTTTCACCCAGACCCGGTCCTTCTTCCATACCCAGGTCTTTCAGGTCGTTCCCGTCGATTATCTCCCTGGCTGTACCCAGTTCTTCAAGGTGCAGCAGGTGGGGAAGAAGACCCGTAAACTCTTCCAGAACGGGCAACCAGCCATCCACCCCGTGAGAACTCGCCTCGCTATCCGCAATTATAGTACCAAGCAACGAGGTAAAATAATCGAACCTCCCGCATACATCGTCGAGCGAACAATCCCTGTCTTGATTGGTCCTTATTAGTTCAACCTGCTTGGCTCTTCTCATATCGGGAAGAACGGAACCCCTCATGTGATTCTCAACCAGCCAGACTAACTTTTGCTTTTCGTCATTTGAAAGTCGAAGTCTTGTCGCTACCTTTTCAGTCTTTTTCTTTCCTATCAAGGCATGACCGCCCATATGATCTCCGTCGTTACCCCGAAGAGCTTCGGACTTCCCCACATCGTGAAGAAGAACCGCAAATTTGACAAGGGCGGGAAACCCCAGATCGTCCGCGACTCCCAGCGCCTGAAAGCTGTGTTCCAGTACGTCACCTTCTGGATGATATTCCTCGGGCTGGGGTACTCCTTCGTTTTCAACTAGTTCGGGCAATATACCTTCGAGAAGGCCCAGATTTTTACACTGTCTCATCCCGAACTCCGAATTCGAACTACGGAGTATTTGAAACAGTTCGTCTCTTATTCTCTCCCAGGAAATGCTGGTTATTTCCCCCGCAACGGACTTTATTGCCTTTTCCGTGCGGGTCTCAATTTCCCCTTCCAGCACACAGGAAACCCTGACTGCTCGTAACGGACGAAGATAGTCTTCCTTAAACCTCTTTTTCGGATCTCCGATTGCCCGCACGACTTTATTCTTCAGGTCTTCCACGCCACCGACCAGATCTATTACCTCGCCCTTTTCCCCCAGAGCAAGTCCGTTAACCGTAAAATCCCTTCGCCCCACATCTTCTTCGAGCGAATCGGCGGGTTCTACGTTTCCCGGTTTTCTCCCATCGTAATCGGACTCAGTCCTGAATTGAGCAACTTCATACTGGTGCCCGTCCGGTGCAACCAGGATCAGTACCCCAAAACTCTCCCCGACCTCGACGAAATCGAAATTCGGAAACCTTTCTCGCACTTGTCCGGGGGAGGCTGAAGACGCTATATCGATATCCGCTTCAGCCGGTTCGAAGGTGTAACATCGGTCGAATTTTTCGCGCAAGGCATCCCTTACCGCCCCGCCAACAACCACGGACCTAAACCCTTCTTTATTAAGCACCCTCAGAATTTTTTTGGCGTAAGGGTGAGGTGATAGAATACGATCCAGGTCAATCCGCGGCATATTACTGAAATAAACCTTTGAACTTATCCAGGAAAGAACTTTTAGTCTCTCTCTCCTCTGCGTAAACGGAGCCATCCATAACCTGTCCCTCTTTCTCCGCCAGTTTTATCATCTTTTCCCACTTGTTGTTTTCCTTGATTCTTTCCTCCCATTCCTCTGCAAATTGCGCCAGTGTCTCGACGGCCGTATCCAGATCAAAACCCCCGCCCGGTCGCGGCGAATCCTTAATATCGTCGCGCAGAGCAGCTAGCCCGCCCGGCAAAGGTTTTATATGGATTTCATCCTCAATCCTAACCGGAACAAAAGATGTCGCTTCGCTGATCAGTCCAAAAGTGGACAAATCGATCGAATTAACGGGAAGTTTCTTTACAAACTCGCTATCGGCTTTCATGAACTCCTGTTTTACGTATTCTCTCCACTTTTTTGCCATACAAACCTCCTCAAATAAAGATTTATTAAGGGATTAATTTATAGAACTCACTTCATCCAGGACCTTCCTGGCTTTATCCACGTGATCCTTTATTGCCCTTTTGAGTTCTTCCTTTCCGGAGTATTCCCGGTTGCGACCGAGATAGTGCACCAGCTGGACCTTTATTCTTTCTTCGTACAGTTCCTCATCGAAATTAAACAGGTGTACTTCTACCTGATGGTTCTCGTCCCCCCCAAACGTAGGACGATTTCCTATGTGCACAGCACCTCTTACCTTCTTATTGTCATCAATACGGGCAAACGCGGCGTAATTGCCCCTTTTTGGTAGCACCACCCGTCTATCAAGAGAAATGTTGGCCGTTGGAAACCCGATATCCGAGCCAACCTGATTCCCCCGGACTACTTTTCCGGAATAAGTCGGATATCTACCCAATAACTCCCTGGAAAGCTTGACGTTCCCATCGGCCAGGGCTTCTCGGATCCAGGTACTGCTAACCGGCCTTCCATCCTTTTTCAACTGGCTCTGGGGATGGACCGTAAATCTCCCATCACTCATGTTCTCAAGATCCCGGTAAGAGCCCGTTCTATTTTTGCCAAACCGCCAATCATCACCAATTACAACGGCGTCCACGTCCAGCTTATCTACCAATATTTCATCCACGAACCGCTCCGGCGGAAAGTCCTTCACCTCATGAAAATTCCCGACAATCGCCTTTTCTACAAACTGTTTCAGGTATTCCAGCTTGGATTGAGGATCCATTACAAGAGCTGGGCCGGATTCGCTCAGGTATCTTTTGGGAGGTAATTCGTAGGTATAAGCGGCGCTTGTTATACCTCTAACGTTAGCAATGTCCCTGGTAACACCAAGTAATAGCTGGTGCCCAATATGAACCCCGTCAAAAGTCCCGATGGTCAGCGCTAGTTTTTCCCCTTTCGCAGCTTCACTTTCGCTGTCCTTGTCGCTCCGGTTAAGAATGTCTCCGGTCATCTTTTATCCTCTGCTTTATATCTGCCAAGACTTTTTCCTCAACGTCTTCCAGCTTACCGTCAACCATACAGCCCGCAGCAACTTTATGTCCGCCGCCGCCAAATTCACCGGCCACCTTGCTAACGTCGACCCCGTTTTTGGCACGAAGGGAAACTTTTATGGTATCCCCCGGTAGTTCTTTAAAGAGACAGGCAACTTTTGCCCCTTCAGTGGCTCTTAACTTCCCGACTATACCTTCAGTGTCTTCCTGTGTGGCGTCCGCTTCTTCTATCACCTGGGGGGTAATTTCAGCCCAGACGATTTCATCCTGAAATTTTGCGCCTGATAGGACTTCGCCCAGCAATTTTAACTTTGAAAAAGGTTCTCGCTCATAAAGATTAATTATCACGGATCGAGCATCCGCCCCGCTCTCCATCAGTTTTGCCGCTCTGTGTAACAAATCGGAATTGACGTTTTCATTCTGAAAAGACGATGTATCCGCGATTATTCCTGAATATAGTGCGGTGGCTATCGGCTCATCTATCTCCAGCCCCATATATTCTATCAAATCCGCAATTATTTCCGTTGTTGCAGCAACCGGACGAACGTAATTGATATAGCCAAAACGCGTGTTATCCTGGTGGTGATCTATATTGATAGTGGGGAGTTTTCTAAAGATACCTTTACCTTTATCGCCCAGTCTATCCAGATCGCTACAATCCACCACGATACCGACCTCCGCCTCGGTTACTTTGTCGGTTAATTCGTCCGCCTCCAGGATCGAACCAGAGCCCTTGAGAAAATCCAGGTTTCTTGGAACTCCATCTCGGTTGTAAAGGATAGTTTCCTTACCTCTCTGACGTAAAGCTCTGCTTAAACCCAGTTGGCTCCCGATTGCGTCGGCCTCGGGGCTCCTGTGTGAAGCAATTAGAAATTTATCATGGTGCGATATTACGTCTTCGATTTCTTTCAGTCTATTCATTTACCTTCCTTTTTCTCACCGCTCGGTGAGAGTTCCGTGGTAAGTTACGAGACGATAACAATTAAGTTTTAGTCTCGGACAAATATTAACTAACTGACGTATTAATTATATCAAAGTTAAGGTGTTTTTCTAAGAACCCTTTCTATGACACCTTATCAGCTTTACCTCGACCTGAATGGAGCAAAACCAGCGGGTTGTATTCTGAAATTGAATAGTTTTACGGTTCAACAGGTTATGTAAAGAATAGTAAGTCCCTGGAGGAAAAGAGCTGTTGCAGTACAGGAGGTCCGGTGTTTACAATAGTGTGTTATGAAAGAAGAGGAAAAAGATAATCGGGGACCGCTGAGCCAGGAGGAAACCCAGGGTGACTCAGGGCTTTCCAATCTGAGGCCCAAAAGTCTCGACGATTTTATCGGGCAAAAAGCCGTAAAAAAGCGCCTGTCTATACTACTTGAAGCGGCATTAAATCGGGGCGATTCCGTGGATCACACGTTATTTCACGGCCCTCCCGGCCTGGGAAAAACAACTCTGGCCCACATAGTTGCTCATGAAATGGGTGTAAATATAAAAACCACATCGGGGCCCGCTATAGATAAACCCGGCGATCTAGCCGCGATAGTAAGTAATTTAACGCCGGGAGACATCCTATTTATAGACGAAATCCATCGTCTGAGACGAAACGTGGAAGAAGTCCTTTATCCTGCCATGGAGGATTTCAAGATAGATATCGTCATCGGAGAAGGGCCAAGCGCTCAATCCATAAGGCTGGACGTACCTCCTTTTACTTTGATCGGAGCCACCACCAGGACTGGATTACTAACTTCACCTCTCAGGGATCGCTTTGAAGTCGTCCTGCACCTTGATTTCTACGATATAGAAGCCATCGAGAGAATAGTCCTGCGCGGGGCGGAGCTGCTTGAAGTAGAGATAAGCGACGGCAAAGGGGGGGCAAATGAAATCGCAAAAAGGTCCCGAGGTACACCCCGGGTGTCAAATCGCCTGCTAAAACGGACCCGTGATTACGCTGAAGTAAGAGCCGACGGATATATCAACAGAGAAGTAGCCAAGGAAGCGCTGGAGATGCTGGGAATCGACGACAAAGGGCTGGATAAGCTGGATCGTCGGATACTTACAACGATAATAGAGAAATTCGACGGTGGTCCGGTAGGTCTCGATACCATTTCGGCGGCTCTATCGGAGCAAAAAGACACTATTTCCGAAGTTTACGAGCCGTACCTGTTAACCAAAGGCTTTCTGGAAAGAACGAGTCAGGGGCGAAAGATAACGAGTAAGGGGCTGGCTCATCTCGGCTACGAAGATAATCGACTTTTATAAACGTTTCTCAATTACCTTCATTCGGGGCGAAAATCTGCTCTGTTACAACCAGCAACCAGGACCAGGAACTTTTCCTTACGGTATTTATCTCCCTGGAGTAAGGGGGCAAAGGATCAGTCTATTTTTCGGATCTAAACAGTTTATTCGGTGCCGGGGAAAGTTCGTAATTAAAGTTTGACCCATCTGTTAAACGAGATCTAAACTCAATAATTTCACACCCCGCTGACAAAACGACCAATCATCTATTAGAATTTTATGTTATGAATGACGAGTTCGTCCTTAAAACCGATAAAGAGCCCAAAGGTGATCAGCCGGAGGCAATAGAGGAACTTACGCGTGGGTTAAACGAGGGGATGACACACCAGACACTTCTTGGGGCCACGGGCACCGGTAAAACCTTTACCATGGCAAATATAATCGAGAACGTTCAGAAGCCGACCCTGGTGATAGCCCATAACAAAACACTTACCGCTCAACTCTGGAACGAATTTAACGAGCTTTTCCCGGAAAATGCCGTCCATTATTTCGTCTCCTATTACGATTACTACCAGCCAGAGGCATACGTTCCGGAGACCGACACCTATATCGAGAAGGATTCCTCCATCAACGACGAAATAGATAGGCTCCGGCACAAAGCGACATCTGCTCTGTTCGAAAGAGACGACGTTATAATAGTGGCCAGCGTTTCCTGTATTTACGGGCTCGGATCTCCCGACACCTATTCAGACATGGCTCGACCATTGACTCTTGACAGCCATCTTGAGAGGGACCATCTACTGAGAAACCTGGTCCGGCTGCAGTACAAAAGAAACGATTACAACCCGGAAAGAGGGACCTTCAGAGTAAGGGGAGATTCCGTGGAGATAATTCCTATCTACGGCGAAGAAGTCGTCCGGGTTGAGTTTTTCGGCGACGTGATCGACAGGATAAGACTTATAGATTCGATAACAGGTAGAACCATCGAAGAAAAGGACAAAGTCACTATATATCCAGCTACCCACTTTATAACTTCTCGATCAAAATTGAACGAGGCGATGGAGGATATAAAAGCGGAACTGGAAGAGCAACTGGAGAAACTACGGGACCAGGGAAAACTGCTGGAGGCCCAGAGATTGGAAAACAGGACGGAGTACGATCTGGAAATGATGGAAGAAATTGGATATTGTAAGGGAATAGAAAACTATTCCAGGCACCTGACAAGTCGGAGTCCTGGCGATCCGCCCTACACCCTGATCGATTATTTCCCGGACGACTTTCTCATTTTCGTGGATGAATCACACCAGACGATTCCCCAGATCGGAGGAATGTACAACGGTGACAGGTCGAGGAAAGAAACTCTGGTTGAACATGGATACAGGCTACCCTCCGCTCTCGACAACAGACCGTTAAAGTTTGAGGAATTTGAGAACAGGATCAACCAGATTATCTATACCTCGGCCACTCCCGGACCCTACGAATACGAGCATAGCGAACAGGTAGTAGAACAGATAATCCGCCCGACGGGTCTGGTCGATCCGGAAGTAGAAGTAAGGCCGATCGAGAACCAGGTGGATGACCTGATAAACGAGATCAACGAGGTGACCAGCAGAAACGAGCGGGTACTTGTAACTACGCTGACTAAAAAACTCGCCGAAGAACTTTCCGATTATTTTCTCGAAGTCGGGATAAAGGCCCGCTACCTCCACTCGGAAATAGACACGATTGATCGGGTCAAGCTATTACGGGAACTACGACAGGGCGAGTTCAACGTACTCGTCGGGATTAACCTGCTCAGGGAGGGTCTGGACTTACCTGAGGCCTCTCTAGTAGCGATACTGGACGCCGACAAGGAAGGCTTTCTCAGGTCCGATACTTCCTTGATCCAGACAATGGGTCGAGCTGCGAGGAACGTAAGAGGCAAGGTAATTTTATACGCGGACAGGATGACGGATTCGATGCGCAGGGCTATAGATGAAACTAACCGAAGAAGGGAGATACAGAAAGAATATAACGAAGAACACGACATAGAACCTGAGACGATCAAAAAAGAGATAACCGATATCGCACAGTTGATCGAGCCCGAATCATCGCAGGAGGTCCAGGTTCCTGAGGGAGAAGAGCTGGAAGAAATGGATGATAGTGAAATACTGATGGTAATTGAAAAACTCGAGAAATCGATGAACCAGGCAGCGGACAGACTCGAATTTGAAAAGGCCGCTGCCTACCGGGATGAAATCGAGGAACTGAAAGAAGAAATGGTTAGCTGATACCGCTTTTAAATTCCGGGAACTCTGACATTCTTAGCAGAGGATATCAGATCCCTGGACGACTCAAAAGCTGGACGATTCACGAATATATAATATGTGGTTTCAATATTCATAATATTTCTAGCTATGCAACGATGTTAAGGAATAAATATTGTGATTGATAACACAATCTTTTTACATAGACGATTCCCCTGAAATTTCTTTCTAGAGCCCAAAACGTTAAGTTTCCCCCCACGTTCTAATTCCTGCAAGAAACTATTGACCTTTAAATTGAAAAGTTTTGCCCGGTTTAACCGATAATTTCTCTTCTAAAACGGCCGGTTTAGTTTGCACTTTGCGGCCTCCACTCTATAATATGTAGGATAGATTTATATAGTTATGAGACAATAGCTGGAGGGAATTATTTGTGAAGACAGAGAGAGTTAGATTCGCTCCTTCGCCAACCGGTTGGCTTCATGTCGGGGGAGCAAGAACTGCACTATTTAACTGGCTTTACGCGAAAAAGCACGATGGAAAGATGGTCTTAAGGATCGAGGATACTGATCAGAAACGGTCCAGGGAAGAATACACCGAGGGAATAAAAGAGGATCTAAAATGGCTGGGTCTCAACTGGGACGAGTATTACCGACAATCCGACAGGCTTGAGATCTACGAGAGATACGCCAGGAGACTGGTGCATGAAGACAAGGCATATCATTGTTTCTGTACTGAAGAAGAGCTTGAAGAGAGGCGTCAAAAAGCTCTGGACGAGGGGAGTACCCCTATATACGACGGGAGATGTCGTGATTTATCGGAAGAGCAGAAACAGGAATACCGCGAGGAGGGAAGGGACTCGGTAATTAGATTTAAGCTACCGGAACAGCAACCTTCCGTGGTAGTGCCTGACAGAATAAAAGGAGAAATTGAATTTGAAAGCCTTACAACCGGGGATTTCGTCATTCTAAAATCTGACGGTACTCCGAGTTATAATTTCGCCTGCGTTCTCGATGACCATCTTATGGAAATTAGCTTTGTAATGAGGGCAGAAGATCATTTGACCAATACTGCCAAGCAATTGCTGTTATACGATGCTCTGGAATTTGACAAACCTGAATTTGGCCACCTATCCATGCTCCTCGGACCTGATAAGTCCAAACTGAGTAAACGGAGCGGTGCAACGTCCGTAAAAGAATTCCGGGAGAATGGCTATTTACCGGAGGCACTCATCAACCACCTTGCCCAGCTTGGTTGGTCTTCAAAGGACCAGCAGGAGATATTTTCCGTCTCAGAGTTAACTGAAAAGTTCTCGCTTGAGAATATCATAGATAGCCCACAAGTATTTGATCGAGAGAAGCTTGACTGGTACAACAACCAATATTTGAAGCAAGCAGAACTGGACAGACTCGTCGAGCTCGCTTTACCTTACCTGAGGCAGGGAAACTACATTGAAGGTGAGTTAAGCGAAGGGGAAAGGGAAGAGCTGGCCGAAATACTGGGCCTGATCCGTCCCTCTCTGGATCAACTGGAAGATCTCCAGGAACACGAAGATTTAAACATATTTTACGGCCCGCTGGAATTGACCGAAGAAGCGGAAGATGTTTTAAACTGGGACACAACGGGCGAAGTGTTAAATGGGCTATTCGAGAGATTTACGGCCAGAGAGTCCCTGGAGCCGGAGGACGTGTCATCCATAGTAAAGGAAGTAAAGGAGAATAAAGATATTGGCTATAAGGAAGTATACAAGCCCCTTCGAGCCGCGGTCACGGGAAAAGTATCCGGTCCAGAAATAAAAGAGGTAATTAGCATACTGGGACCCGACATCACCGGAGAAAGAATTGAAAAGGCGTTGAAGAAAAGTTAACTGGAAACGGAATTAAGATCTGGATCCAGGAAAAAGCTATCTAACGAGTTTAACATAGAAAAAACTAAATCAAGTCAAGCGGAGGAGATTTATTGATGTTATCGATTTACGATTTGAGTTTGGTACCAGGGATTATTTCTGCAATTGCGTTGATACTCGCCTGGTATTTAGTCAGTTACGTAAC
>CAZRDU010000003.1:0-12573 GCA_964599005.1 uncultured Thermotogae bacterium | reverse complement strand
ATTTCAGGCGGAGCCGTAATGGGCCTGGCGGTAGCCGGTCTGGCTCTGGGTGGCCTGGTTCTGGTTATTACCATTTTTCGCGGGGCATTTAACCCGGCCACTCTTCACATAGAGACAAAATCCATTCCCGTTATAAGCCAGCTTCTCGGGCGAGATATCAACCTGATTAAGGGTGCGCTAATAGTCAGTGCTTACTCCATGGGCGCTTCCCTTGTTGCTCTATTCGACCGTGTGGGTGGAGGAATATACACCAAAGCAGCCGACATGGGTGCAGACCTCGTGGGTAAAGTCGAACAGGGATTACCGGAGGACGACCCGAGAAACCCGGCCTCAGTAGCGGATAACGTAGGTGACAACGTCGGCGATGTAGGCGGATTGGGCGCTGACCTGCTCGAGTCTTTCATCGGCTCGATAATTTCCGTCATCGTTATAATGTTATACGTTTTCGTCGGTCAGGGAGCGGAAGGGGGAATTGCCGGCTCTCTTAAAAATATGCTGGGGCAGCTGGGCCTCTCCGCCGGATTGACGACCGGGGAGTACTGGTGGTCCATCTTTACCCCAATGCTCATCGTCGCTGCCGGGATATTTGCCAGCATTATCGGGGTTTATTACATACGTTCCAGTTCTCGTGAAGAAGGAATGCAGGCAATACTGATGAACGGAACCAGGTTGTCGGCACTGCTTACCGCAGGATTCGCGTTCATCATTGTATGGATTTCCCCGATGAACTTTGCACCCTTCTGGGCTGTTTTGACCGGAGCTCTGGTGGGAATAACAATTGGATATATATCTGAGTACTATACTTCAGCTGATTACAAACCGGTCCAGAGGATTGCAGAACAGAACGACTCCGGAACGGCAGTCGGAGTGACATCCGGCATGGCAGTGGGAATGCTCAGCACTTTCGTGCCCGCTATAGCCATCGCACTTGCTGTAATCATAACATACTGGCTTGCCGGCCTTATGGGAGTAGCATACGGAGCTCTCGGGATGCTGTCATTCGTCGCGATAACCGTATCCGTAGATACCTATGGCCCGATCGCTGATAATGCTGGAGGAATCGCGGAAGGAGCCGACTTGGATGAGAGCGTAAGAGAGAGAACGGACAAACTCGACTCGATAGGAAATACTACCGCCGCTATCGGCAAGGGATTTGCGATCGGCTCGGCGGCTTTCTCCGCCCTGGCGTTAATCGCAGCCTATATGTGGTCGGCAATTGGTAGCGCGGAAGCAGTGAAAGTTCCGACGATTAAAATCCTATCTGCCGAACCGGGAATCGGTGGATCCGTCATTGCCGCACTCTTCCTCGGTGCGATGATACCCTACGTATTTTCGTCCCTTCTGATCCAGGGAGTAAGCGATACCGCGGGCATGATGGTCAATGAGGTTCGACGCCAGTTCAAAGAAATGCCCGGCATATTAAAAGGCGAAACAAAACCCGACTACAATAAATGCATATCAATAACATCTGCGGGTGGGTTACGCCGTATGGTTGTTCCATCGCTCCTGGCAGTAATAATGCCGATTCTCGTAGGATTGGTCCTCGGCCGTTTTGCACTGGCTGGATTTTTGATAGGTGCTTTGCTGTCCTGTCTCCAGCTGGCAATCTACTGTGCAAATACCGGTGGAGCTCTTGACAATGCCAAAAAATACATCGAAGAAGGAAACTTCGGCGGTAAAGGGTCCGAAGCTCACGACTCAAGTGTAGTAGGAGATACTGTGGGAGACCCCCTGAAAGATACCGTCGGACCTTCTCTGGATATTCTGGCGAAGTTGATGTCCGTCGTCTCGATTCTATTTGCCTCACTCTTCCCGGTATATCCGATAATTTTCTAGATAATTACAATTTCGAGATTAACGTGCAGGGCCCGCTATATTCCAGCGGGCCTTTTCTTTTTTACCGATAGCAGGATACCATCCTTGAGGCAGAAAGATAACTACCGTAGTTTCTATCTACTAGAAGATATGAAGGAGGTTTTAACAAAAGTCAATCATGTCAGGCTTTAACTGGTCAAAAGATGAAAACCACTGTTTCGGCTGTGGCGATAACCCCATAGGATTGAAATTGGACTTCTCGCGAGAAGGAGAATGGCTCGTGGCAAGGACAAAGCTGGAGGAAGTTTATCAGGGCTTTCAGAACAGCGTCCACGGCGGAATTGTGGCTACACTACTGGACGAAGCTTCCGCGTGGGCCGCGATGGCAAGAACCGGACACCTGACCCCGAGTTACGAGCTCAACTGTAAATTCCTCGAACCGGTTCCCCTGGAAAAAGATGTTTCCGTCCGGGCCAGGGTAGTAGAGGAAAGACACGGAGTAGTAAAATCAAAGTCGGAGATTCGGGACGATAGCGGAAAAGTTCTTGCCAGGGGAGAAACGTCCTCCAGAATACTGGAAGACGAAATAGATTCCACTGAAAGCGAGCTTTTATAGCCCCTTCCTTTCTCTGTATTTTTGCAAAACTATAGAAAAACCGTACATCCAGGTTCTCCGCTGCAAATATCGAAGTCGTTATCCCGTACAAAAGTGCAGGTCCTGTAACAGTGCTCCTGCAGGGGAGCCCCGGGGCTTCCTCGACAAGTTTTGGTTATAAAACCCCGCTACTTCAGATATTTATCAAACCAGGCCAGCATTTCTTCAAGCCGCTTAAAGCGATTCTTCGGCGTTCCATTACGGCTCAAGTTGTGATTCTCGCCTTCGAAAAGACATAGCCTGGCCGGTACGTCATGGTATTTCAGGGCCGTAAACATCTGCATCGCCTCGCCCTCCCAGCACCTGTAATCTTCGCGGGAGTGGATGAATAACGTCGGCGTTTCTACCTTATCCGCGTACTTCAAGGGTGATTGCTCCCAGAGCCTGGCGTGGTTTTCCCAGGGGTTCCCGTTTTGCTGGTCGGCCACAAAAAAGTAGCCGATGTCGGTAGTGTTAAACTTTGAGACCCAGTTGGAAATACTTCTGGAGGAAACGGCGGCATCGAATCGGTCGGTATGGCCGATAATCCAGTTGGTCATAAACCCTCCGTAAGAGCCGCCCGTTACTCCGAGATTTTCCCCGTCGATAAACGAGTATTTTTTTATCGCAACGTCAACAACCCTCATGATATCTTCGTAATCTTCTCCTCCGTATTTCCCCCGTATATCGGCAAAATCGTTTCCTTTCCCGTCGCTGCCTCGGGGGTTGGAGTAGATGACCACGTAGCCCTGATTCGCCAGTAACTGCATTTCGTGAAAATATACGTCGCCGTAGACGGCTTTTGGGCCGCCGTGTACTTCGAGAATAGCGGGATACTGCTTTTCCGGGTCGAAATCATGAGGTCTAATTATCCACGAGTCTATCTCTACTTCGGCCCTCTCGACCGTGAACCTTTCCGGAGAAGTAAAAACTGCTTCCGAGAAGGCCTGATCGTTTAACGAAGTAAGTTTCCGCTCCTCGCCTTCATCCGAAATGGTATAAAGTTCCTGTAGATGGTCGTCAGATAACTTTACATATACAACTTTACCGTCTCTTACGGAAAAATCGTCGACCGAACCTTTCCGACCGGTCAGATGGTCAATTTCGCCGGAAGGAGATATGGACGACAAACAGGAAAAACCCTTCCTGGTCGAAACAAAGTAGAAACGCTTCCCATCTATAGTGCTATCCTGCCCCTGCCCTAATCTAACGTCCGTGAGAACGCTATTTGCAAATGAGCTGTCCCATTCCGGTGTAAGTAACGTAAGTTCTTTACTTCTCAGATCGTACTCGTAAAGTCGATGATTTTGGTTTAACCCTGCTTCTTCCATGTCGGTCATCGTCACGTATACAGACTCTGGTCCGCTGAATTCCACCAGTCTAAACTGAAATTCTTCGTCCGTAAGCTGCACCGGAGACGAATCCTCAGCGTCCAGGTCAACTAAATACAGTGAGTTAGCAACCGGAGCTTTATCACTGTAGTCCCTGCCGACGAAGACCGCTTTTCCCTCCCGCAATGCATACTCCTCTACCGAAACACTCCCTTCTGTATGATCTTTCGGTTCCTCCATGTCCTCGGAAAACGAGAACAGGTGAACCCTTTTTTTACTGGTAAACCCCTTGCCATTTGACCAGAAAGGGATCTCATCCAGTGTTAAACAACTCGGTCCTTCCCCGCTATCTTCTTCCTCGTCGTCAGTTATTTTGACCGGCGATTTATAAATTAGCTTTTCTCCCGTCCACTCGAAGTCAATTACGGGGTGAGGTACGGTAAAAGCTTTTACCGCTTCCCCGCCATTTACGTTTATCCTGTAAAAATCCGTTGCTTTTTCTTCTTCCGACTCCCGGTTTCTAGACGAGGTAAAAAGCAATTCGCTCTCTCCCGTCCAGGTGAAGTTTTCATCTTTACTGGATGTCGTAAGCTGGTAACTTGAACTGTTCGCAAAATCGTAAAGCCATATATTGGAATCGTAACCGTCTTCTTCTTCGTTGACCTCTTTTACGATAAAAGCAACTTTTGCACCATCTACCGATATTTCCGGTTGCGACAAAAATCTAAAATTCGCCAGTGAATCCGGCGTCAATTGGCTCATAATACCCCCTGTGGGAAAGCGCGGAGAGTTATTCCTCTAAAATTTCGGTTAACTCGTATCGATATCTATCATAAGAAGCGAGGCGGTGAAAGTAAAAAACCGATAAAAATCAATTGCCCCGCACCAAGTGCGGGGCCTGTAAAAACAACCACGTAAGGTCAGAAATGTTTTTCTTTAACTACAACCGTTCCAGCCGACGATAAGAGTTATATAAGAGTTATCGCAAGCCTTAAACCCGCTCGAACTCCAAATCTAATTCTTCGGAGATCGGGTCCCTGACGTCCATAACTGCTCCCCGATCACCCCGGAGTACCAGTTCGTCGTTTTCGTAATATATAAGATGAAAGTCACCTTCCCCGGTTTTTATTTCCAGGCTAACGTCGATATACGGTTCCATTGAATCGGGGTCGTTCAATTTAATACGGGGGTTTTCGTAAAAGCCATGCGCCCAGGAGCGCAGCTCCTTGATTGCCTCCTCACAATCAACGACATCGCGAGCCAGGAAAAATACATCGTGTTCCTCCGAAGATGCGGATTCTCGATCGATAAGATCATCAGTACCGCTATCAAACCAGAATACGCCCTTTAAGGACTGAAAAAAGCTTTTTAAACCCATAATCAGGGATAGATCCTGTTTATCTGTCTCGGGAACGGAATGGTTTCGCGTACGTGGTCGGAATTACAGATCCACGCGATCGTTCTTTCCACTCCCAGACCAAAACCGGAATGAGGCACGGAACCGTATCTTCTCAAATCGAGGTACCATTCGTATGGCTCTTTCGGCAGTCCCTCTTCCTCAAATCTCTGCTCCAGAAGTTCCAGGTCGTCAATTCTCTGACTGCCCCCGATAAGCTCACCGTAACCATCAGGCGCAATCAGGTCAGCGGTATAAACTCTCTCGCCATCAGGCATCGGTTCCATGTAGAACGGCTTTAGATTTTTCGGAAAGGCCTCGATAAATACTGGTTTTCCAAAGTGGTCTCCCAGCGCGGTTTCCGCGGGAGCGCCAAAGTCTTCTCCCTGATCCATCTCTATTCCCGCTTCATTGACTATTTCCACGGCTTCCTCGTAGGTTATCCGCGGAAAGGGTTTTTCAACTTGCTCCAGCATTTTATCGGGCTCTACGTCCAGCCTTTCCAGTTCATCACGTCTCTTTTTGACTACGCGATTCACCACCGAGTGTAACATATCTTCCTGAAAATCCAGATTTTCCTCGTGCTCGACCCAGCTGAGCTCCGCCTCCGCCATCCAGAACTCTGTCAGGTGCTTCCTTGTTTTCGACTTCTCCGCTCTGAAAACCGGGCCGATCCAGTATACTTCGCCGAGGGCCGCTGCCGTGGCCTCCAGGTACAGTTGAGAGCTCTGAGTGAGATAG
This sequence comes from uncultured Thermotogae bacterium, assembly GCA_964599005.1. Taxonomy (GTDB): domain Bacteria; phylum Bipolaricaulota; class Bipolaricaulia; order M55B111; family M55B111; genus JAGXLP01. The sequence continues at coordinate 6,656 of CAZRDU010000003.1, read as the reverse complement.
GCATCCTCGCCAAAATACTCCGTTTCGAAAAGTGTTGTAGTTCCTTCAACCGATACACCAGTTAATATCGGCCCTTCAGTTGCTATAAGACCTTCCCGGTCGAAGTAATTTCTCAGCGCCTGTAGAAATTCGTGCCTTATCCTCAGGACGGGCGCAGCTCCTTTCGCCCGGATCCAGAGATGCCGATTGTCCATCAGGAAACCGGGGCCATGTTCTTTTGGTGTAATCGGAAACTCATCTTCGACTGAGTGCTGCACCTCCACCCCGGTCACGTCAAGTTCGTAACCTATTGGGGCCCTCTCGTCCTCTTCAACTATACCCTTAACTATTACGGAGGATTCTCGCTTCAAATCAAGAGTCCGCTCAAACAACTCGGACCCGACGGAATCTTCTTTCAGGACTCCCTGGATGATACCCGTACCGTCCCTGATCTGAAGGAATTGAATCCCACCACTTGATCTACGGTTATAAAGCCAACCCTTTATGCTAACTTCTTCTCCGGGGTACTGCTCTACCTCATTTATGGATATGGTCTTCATCTGAACCGACCCTTTTTATAAAATTAGAACACCTTAAAAATAGACATCGTCCTGTATTACAGCTAAGTCTTCGGGAAATATTATACCATCTCTCTTTCCTTGCTTAATTACCTGCCTCATTTTAGGCTAACTTATCAAGAAGCTCCTGATGGTTTTCGCCGTTAGTAGCAACGATGCCCTGTGAATCGTAGATATCGAACCTTTCACCCGAAAAGTCAGTGACCTGGCCGCCGGCTTCTTCTACTATCAGAGAACCCGCAGCAACATCCCAGGGAGACAGTCCCAGCTCCCAGAAACCATCGTAACGACCGACCGCAACAAAAGAAAGATCCGGTGCCGCTGCACCGTCTCGCCTTATTCCTCGCGACTTTCGGACAAGCCGAGAAAAAGTATCAATCGCTTCCGGTACCAGGTCCTGATCGTAAGGAAACCCGGTTGAAAGCAAGGACAGGGAAAGTTCGTCCGTAGTGGAAACCGAAATAGGTTCGCCGTTTAACTCTGCCCCCTCTCCCTCTATGGCAGTAAAAGTCTCATCCAGAACCGGAATATGAACCACACCGACAACTGTTTCTCCCTCCGCCTCAACGGCAATTGAGACTCCAAACAGGGGGTAATTATAGACGTAATTCGTCGTTCCATCGAGCGGGTCGACGATCCATTTGGTTCCACTCTTCTCGACGCCAAACTCTTCCTCGGCAAGGATTGAATGTTCCGGGTAAGAACTCTGGATCCTCTCCACAATAAGCTCCTGAGAGGCTTGATCGTACTGAGTGACCAAATCCGTGGGACCTGTTTTGTGACTAACGTTCCGCTTCTCACCAAGCCCGTCAATCAATAAAGCCCCGGCTTCTCTGGCCGTCGATACTGCCAGCTCTAAGAAATCTTCCTCCATTAAAAATACCCCATTACATTTTTTCGTTCATTACCCCGATAACTTCTTTTGCCTTCTCTTCCGCCGATTTGCCTAATTCTTCTCTCTTCTTGCTTTTCCGTTCTACAAATTCCTCGTCATTTACCGAAGAAAGATTGATATCAACGTTCAGGAGAGAAGTTCTGACAGTCGCTTCAGCCAGAATGGCAGAGGCTCCCGCATCAGTTACGGCGTGAGAGTTACCAGTCCTGGCGCACTCTTCGCTTAGTTCTAGCACTTCACTCGCCAATTCAGCCATCTTAAACGGGGGAACCGTTGCCTTTTTTAGTGCAGACTGGATTTTTTCCTTTCTTTCCTCTTTTTCTTCCTCCGTGTCTTTTGGCAATCCATAGGCATCCATTACGCTATTATAAGCAGCTATATCTTCTCCTATTGCCGCCAGAAAACCGTTTTTCACCTCTTCCGCTTTATCCAGGATCTTTTTATGCTTGTCCTCTACTTCTTTGTACCTGTCTTTTCCGATTGTAAGATTTGCTACCATAGAAGATAGAGCGGCTGCCAACCCACCGGCTACCGCGGCGGCAGAACCTCCGCCCGGTGCTGGTTTGCTCGAGCCAAGATCCGTCAAGAAATCCTTTATCTTCTGCTCTCCTGGATTAATTTGATCGTCCTTCGACATATCTTTAATCCTCCCTCACCCAATATACCCTAACTCGGCGTTCGCTTTCACCTGATTTGATTTCCAGCTCCCCGTCATGCGCTCTGGCTATTGCTTTTCCAATCCGTCTCGCAAGGTGCTCGTTCGTAGTGGCAAGCTCCAGGGTTTCCGACTCTTCCTCTGCCCACATTATCTGCTGCAGGGGTCTCGTCTCCTTTGCCCTCTCTGCGCTATTCTTAGCAATATGGAGAATTTCCTCTTTATGTTCGTCGAAATAACCTCCGGATAAATAAACGAGTCCTTCTGGATTCTTATCCCTTCTCCTCCTACAGGCCGGACAAAGCGCTTCTTTAGCGTTTTTGTCCTCGGGCTTGGATTTATCCACCCATCGCCCTTCATGGTAAACGAGCCCACAGCTAGGACAGAAGGTTGGTTCTTTATACTTCTTACCTTCATAATAAGGATTCTTCGATTCGTGTCCTACATCTCCCCGTCGTTCCTCTCCCATCACAATCACCCCGAACTGAGTTACGAGAAAACGAATTATTCCTCTTCTAGCAGATCCTCCAGATAATCTATGGACTCACCAACGGTAGTGAGATCTTCCGCGTCTTCATCCGGAATCTCAATCCCGAATTCGTCCTCAAATTCCATTATCATTTCTACTGTATCCAGCGAATCCGCTCCCAGGTCTTCAACGTAAGAAGCGTCCAGAGTTAGTTCGTCTTCGTCTACCATCAGTTGCCTGCTAATAATCTCCTTAACTTGAGATTCGAGATCTTCCATTGAAATACCTCCTAGTAGAATATAAACTAGAGTTCAGCGATGAAAAGTCTAGCCAAATGACAAACCACCGTCAACCCTGAGTACCGTGCCGGTGATATAGCTTGCCTCATCGCTTAAAAGAAACAACGCGGGTCGAGCTATTTCTTCCGGTTCGGCAAACCGATTCAAAATCACGTTATCCAGATAAGAGGATCTTTTCTCCCCCGGAATGTCTTCTGTCAGTTTCGTGTCTACAAATCCAGGAGCCACAACATTAGCCCGCAATTTTCTCTTGCCGTACTCCTGTGCCAGCGATTTGGTAAACCCAACTATTCCGGATTTTGCGGCCGCGTAATTAGCCTGGCCCTTATTTCCCAGTAAACCGGAAACGGAGGAAATATTCACCACGCTGCCACCGTTTTTTATCATATGTCTTACGGTCGCCTTTGTACAGTTAAATACCCCGTTCAGGTTCACATCAATTACCTTATTCCACTCCTCAACCGACATTCTAAGCATGAGGTTATCACTAGTTAAACCTGCGTTGTTAACCAGATAGTCTATCCGGCCGTACCTATCGAGGGTCTTCTCCACTGACTCTTCAACTGACTCAAGATCAGACACGTCAGTCGGGAGAAAAGAACAGGCCGATCCCAGTTCCTTTGCCGTTTCTTCGCCCCGGGAACGGGAAAATATCTGAGTTTTTACACCGCTGGCAACCAGACGACGGGTAATTTGCTCTCCTATACCGCTTCCACCCCCTGTAACAATCGCGACTTCACCGGAAAACTCCAAGTTATATCACCTCGTTAAAGCTTTTTCCTTCGAGCCCGGGGATAGTTCTTTCCGTCAGTTTCGTTAGGGTTTTATCCGGGCCAACTTCTACGGTGGTATCGATACCAAAATCTTCCAGGGATTCGACGTAATTTACCCACATTACGGGATGTGTCATCTGGCGAGCAAGAAGTTCGGATAACCTGTCTCCTTTTGTTTCAAATGAACCTGAAACCCCGGAAAGAACAGGTATATCGGGATCGCTGATATCACATTCATCTATATACTGTTTAAGCTCCTTCTCGGCTTCTTCCATAAATGGAGAATGGAAAGGCCCGGTCACGTCGAGTTTAATACATTTTGCATTTTCATTTCGCAGTCTTTTGCAGCTCTCCTCCAGATGTTCTTCCCTGCCCGATATTACAACCTGTTTTGGCGAATTATAGTTAGCAATGGTGATCGGTTCTTTCATTTGCTCAACCAGTCCCTCAACCTTGGCGTAGTCGGCGCCAAGCACGGCCACCATGGAGCCTTCCACGTCGATATTACCGGTGAGCTCTCCTCTCTTTTTCACAAGCTTTATTCCTTCTGTAAAAGATAGAGAACCCGCGGCGACCAGGGCCGAAAATTCGCCCAGACTGTGGCCAAGGACGCACCTGGGCTCCAGGCCTTCATCGCTAAGGATCCTAAATCTTGCAATACTGTCGGTAAATATTGCGGGTTGTGCGTATTCCGTCCGGGATAATTGATCCTCCGGACCATCTAAAGAAAGTTTCTTTAAGTCAAAACCCATCACTTCGTTAGCAGTTTCATAAAGAGGGGCGACTCGGTGGTCATCGGAAAACCCTTCCCCCATACCTACCTTCTGTGACCCTTGTCCCGGGAAAAGAAAGGCTAATTTCTTCAAAGACATCACCATTCCAGGAGGGTAGCACCGTAAGCAGCTCCGGCACCGAAAGCCGTCAGCAAAACCAGGTCCCCGCTCTGGATTCTTTCTTCATCAACCGCTTCCTTTAGCGCAAGAGGAATCGTGGCTGTGGAGGTATTTGCGTACTCATCCAGGTTCACCACTACTCTATCCATTCTCACACCGAGACTCTTGGCAAGCTGCTTAATAATTCTGATGTTTGCCTGGTGAGGAACTATCCAATCCACATCTGAAAGCTCAATATCGGCGTCCTCGATTACGTCCAGTGAGGAGCGCTTCATCATGTTAACGGCGGATTTGAAAACCCCTTTTCCTTCCATCTCAATGTAATATCTACTGTCCGCCTCGTCTCCTTCCGCCGGGGGCAAACGAGTGCCACCGCCCTCCAACCTGATTAATTCTGCTTTCGTCGGATCACCCTTAATGGAAGATGAGAGGACTTTTCCAGTTCTACCTCCGGAACTTACCACCGCGGCGCCGGCGGCGTCACCAAACAAAACACAGGTACTTCTATCCTCCCAGTTCACGACACGGGACAGGGCCTCAAGACCGACAATCAACACGTCATCGTAGCCGTCGCCCCGGATCATGTTTATTGCTACATCGATCGCGTATAAGAAACCACTACAGCCCGCTTTTAAATCAAAAAAGGGGATGTCATCGGTAAGGCCAAGTTCCCTGGTAATAAATGGAGATGAACCCGGTATTGGCATATCCGAGATATTAGTTGCAGTAACTACCAGGTCTATATCCGTTTTATCCACGGGGGCTCCACTGATTGCCTCTTTTGAGGCAGTTACTCCCAGGGAAGAAGGATCTTCTTCCTCCTTCAGAACGTGCCTGTTCTTAATTCCCGTTCTCGAGGTTATCCACTCGTCAGAAGTATCGACTATTTGCTCAAGCTCCTCATTTGCAATAACTTTATCCGGAATTCCTACACCCACGCTTGATATATATGGAAATTCTTTCTCTTCTTCAACTTGATTCACTGAAATCAATCCTCTCTATTTCTGATTCAATTTTTCCAGGTAAATCCCAGCGGGAAGCTTGCCTCGCATTCAAAATAGCATTCTTGATAGCTCTTGCCCCCGATCTCCCGTGTGCCACGAATACAATGCCTTTTACTCCCAGCAGTGGTACGGCGCCAAACTGCGAATAATTTAACTGATTCTGAAGCTTTTTAAGAGTTGGGCGCAGGATCAAGCCACCGATCTTTGCCCTTAAGCTGGACGAAAGGGCCTTCTTGAAAAAACCTATTGTGCCCTCGGCCCCTCCTTCGAACGCCTTTATCAGTATGTTGCCAACGAACCCCTCACAAATAACGACATCCGCCGGGGGCTCAGTCAATAAAAGGTGAGGCTCCACGTTTCCGATATACTGCAGGTCCGTCTTATGAATAAGGGAAACCGTTCTTTTAGTCAGCTTATTTCCTTTTGACTGCTCCTCGCCTATATTCAAGAGTCCTACCTTTGGGTTACTCTTTCCAAGCACGTTTTTGGCAAAAGTATTTCCCATCAGGGCAAACTGAGCCAGGTTCTCGGGACTTGCATCAGTAGTCGCACCTATATCGATCAGGACGACATTACCGCTTTTGACCGTAGGCGTTATTCCTGCCAGCCCCGGTCTAGCCACCCCCGGTATCCTGCCCAGGTTGAAAAGTGCCCCCGCTACAACTGCTCCCGTATTACCGGAAGAAATAAATATTTCCGATTCATCGGATAAGTGTTTAATTCCTTTTACCAGAGAGGAATTCGGATTATTCCTAACTGCTTTTGTTGGTGTATCCTCCATGGAGATGGTATTTGGGGCGTGAAGGAAAGAAATTCGAGGCTTCAATTCACCCGGTTCGAGACGTTCTACGTGACCCTTATTCGTTTCTTCCTCACCGACTAGAGTTACCCTCAAATCCGACCCTTTCGTCTCTCTCAGGGCCTGGATCGCACCTTCTATTATCTCTTTGGGTGGTGCATCCCCACTCATCGTATCCAGCAAAACTTTCATATTGGTATGAAAAAGTCACCATAAAATATTGGTGCCGAGGGCGGGACTTGAACCCGCACGGACGAAAAATGTCCACATGGCCCTCAACCATGCGCGTCTGCCAATTCCGCCACCTCGGCT
>CAZRDU010000002.1:0-38238 GCA_964599005.1 uncultured Thermotogae bacterium | reverse complement strand
CCAGTTCCGAATTGACTGCTGGGTGCTGGGTCGATTGTCGTTAAAGAAAAAGGTTCCTGACCTTACGGGTTTGTGGTTACAAGCCCCGCACTTTGGTGCGGGGTAATTGACTTCAGGCTTGATTTAATGAGAATTAAGTTTTTTCTTAATTTGATTTAAACTTTTGTTTAATCTGAATTATAGATTCGCTTTCGAACTGAAGTTATACTAGTTCTCAATTCCCATTTAGGGATTACTGGACTCTTTTAGGCTAAAAAATATTTAAGAGGTGAGAACATGAAAAAAGTCGTCGGCAAGTTCTTTTTGGTCTACATTCTGTTATTCGGGCTCATTGCGGTTACCGGTCTGGCCGGTTCGGAATCCCGGGTTATGATCAGCGAGGTTGCCTGGTCGGGAACTCCTTCGAGCTGGGCGGACGAATGGATCGAGTTAAAGAATACCTCTAAAGAAAAGATAGACTTAACGGGGTGGTCACTGAGCTGGGAAGGAACAAAAATTAACCTTGGTAAGGCGAAAGACGCTACGGCTTCCGTAAAGGAGACCGTGATTGAACCGGGAGGCGTCTTTCTACTGGAGCGGACGGATGATAAAGCAGTTGCTTCAGTGAAAGCTGATTTGATCTATAAAGGTTCTCTTTCAAACTCTGGAGAAAAACTCGTCCTGGAAAACGAAAAAGGGGATAAAGTCTCTACTGTGGATGGCAGTGAAGGATGGATGGCCGGGACGTCGTCCGATGGCGAACCAGGATACGCTTCGATGGAATTAGTCGACGGGAAATGGAAGACCCACAAAGTTAAAGGTGCACAAAAAGACAGCTCCGGTAACTCCATTCACGGTACTCCTGGAGGCCAGCCGGGAGAGAAATCCGAGAAATAAGTGTTTGTCGGAATTAACCAAAAAGCCCCCTAGCTTTCTACGGGGGGCTTTTGGGTAATTTTCAATTGGGAAGAGTCGTCGATTTTAAGTTATTTTATAGGTTTCCAGGTAGGCCCGAAGTTGATCTTTAACCTTCGGGCTTTTTAGTTTGTTTATCGCCTGTTTCTGTATTTGTCTTACTCTTTCCCTGCTGATACCAAAGACCTTCCCCACCTCATTTAAAGTTCTGGGGTGGTAGTCCTCGAGACCGTATCTTAACTGGATGATTCTTCTCTCTCTATCCGTTAATACTTCGTGGAGCAGTTCCTTTAATTGGTCCTTCAACAGAGTTTGAAGAGACTCTTCTTCCGGATTTGGCAGGTTATTGTCAGGCATGATGTCTCCCAGTACTCCGGAATCCGACCCTTCCTTGCTCAAGGGTTTGTCCAGAGACGTAGTTCTCTGGGCGGTCTTTTTTGCATGTCGAACTTTTTCCGCGGAGACGTCTAACTCCTCCGCAATCTCTTCCGGGTCGGGTTCTTCGCCGTGTTCCTGCAGGTATTCCTTCTCCACCTTGTTAATATCTCTGATTAGTTCGCTCATATGGGCGGGAACTCGAATAGTTCTCGATCTATTCGTGATCGCCCTCAGTATGGCCTGACGAATCCACCACGTAGCGTAAGTGCTGAATTTATAGCCCTTTCGCCAGTCGAACTTTTCCACTGCTTTCATTAAACCGACGTTACCTTCCTGGATAAGATCCAGAAAAGAGAGCCCAAAATTTCTATATTTTTTGGCGATACTGATCACGAGCCGAAGATTTGCCACCGCCAGCTCCTCTTTGGCGCTTTCGTCTCCCTCTTCAATCCTCTGGGCAAGCTGAACCTCTTCCTCCCTGGTTAAAAGAGGTCGTTCGCCGATCTCGTCGAAATAAGCCTTGACCGGATTTTTCTTGCCGTTGATTTGGTTGGACATTTGTCCCCCTTTAATAGTTTAATAGTCAGGTTGGTAACGGAATTTAACAGGATGGAGGTTAATTTTTTTTCTTGATGTGAAGGTGGATTTGAGTAATGAACCTTACTCAAAGATTTTGTCCGGTTAAATCCGACGACAAATTGTAATATTTCCATCAAAGCACGACAATTCATACGAGAATTATAGTAGCACTGAGGGGAATTTCAAAATAAAATTTCGCTTGAATTTCTATTATTCCCGCTGATTAAAAATCCCTTTTATCTCGGGCAATTTGTCTTCCGCGAATTCACGACCAATAGTGGCTGCTTCTTCGACTTTGTTGAAATCGAGCCAATTTAAATCACGTACAGGTAACTGTGCAATCAGCAATCTATCGCCTAGCTCTTTTCTGGCAATAGCATTTTTGGTTTTTGTTAGTTCGATCTGTCTAATTTTTGACGTCCTGTAGAAGAGGGCCAGCGGGCTTCTGTCAGCATCCTGGTTTAGTGTCTCGCTTACGTCAACCGCCAATACCCTGCTCGCTCCCATTTCTAACGCAGGCAAGATCGGGAGGGTGTCGACTACTCCTCCATCGATAAGCGATTTTCCGTCCAGTTTTACCGGTGGAATAAACCCCGGAATGGCAGAACTTGCTGCTGCCGCTCGAAAAACCTTTCCTTCTTTGATCACGACTTCGTGGCCCCGATGCAGGTCGGTTGCTACGGCGGCGTAATTTAACGGTAGGTCTTCTATACTGGAGTTTTTCGTCATCAACTTGAAGAAAGTGAATAACCGTGCTAGCTTTACGGGTGTTCTGTCCGATTCTCCCTTTTTCCTCCTTCGCACGCCCATTTCACGGACCAGTGATTTTCCGATTGCTTTTTCCAGTTCCCTCCGGCTTTCCCGTGAAATCTTAAGGATTTTATTTACATCAAGTCGTTTTAGTACTTTGATCATCCCGTCAAGGTTAGCCCGATTGGCGACGGCCGCCCCGATTACGGCACCCATGCTGGTACCGACTACCAGATCCGGCTCTATCCCGGCTTGCTTCAAAGCCTGGGCGACTCCGAGGTGGGCGTACCCTCTGGCACCGCCTCCACCCAGGACGAGAGCAGTTTTTTCTTCTTCGGTTGACTCTTTTGTGGGATGTTCGATAAGTTCTTGATTCATAATACTTATGCTTCTTCCCCTCCTATATCACCGTCGCCTTTAGAAGTCTCGTGCTGGCGAAGTTCAACGATAAAAATAAAGTATAAAACCTGCTTGTTTGCTTGTGTTAGACCTCAGTTTAACGACCGGTTTTCTGACTTCGAAAATAAACGGATCTAAGCGAAATTAATTTAGGATACTGGGGGAGGAATCACAAGAAGTTTTTCGCTGGATTTCTAAAGGCGAGAATCGTATTGGCCGACTGCAGCTGAAAAATAAAAAACCCGCAGCGGGCTAAACCCGCTGCGGGGATAAGTAAGTCTTCGGTGTAGTGGTGGAGGTCGTTACATTCCCATGCCGCCGGGCATTCCACCGCCGCCGGGCATTCCACCGCCGCCGGGCATTCCACCGCCGCCGGGTGCACCGCCGCCGGCTGCTCCGCCGCCACTGTCGTCTTCATCATCTTCGTCGACTACAAGGGCGTCTGTCGAGAGCAACATACTTGCAACGGAAGCGGCGTTTTGAATGGCCGATCGGGTTACCATGGTCGGATCGATAATACCGGCTTCAACCATGTCCGTGTATTCTTCCTGAATAACGTCGAATCCAATGCCTTCGTCCTTTTCGAGCAGACGTTCGGCAATTATTGCGCCTTCGTGTCCGGCGTTACTTGCCAGCTGCTTGACGGGTTCTTTTACTGCCTTTTTCAGGATCTGTGCGCCAACTTCCTTGTCTCCGTCGAGATCGAGTTCGTCGATCTTTTCGGCAGCCCGAAGCAACGTAATTCCGCCACCTGGAAGAATTCCTTCGTCAACTGCTGCCTGTGTGGCTTCGAGAGCGTCTTCCATCCTGGTTTTTCTCTCGTCCAGTTCGGTTTCAGTGGCGGCTCCGACCTTAATTACTGCAATTCCGCCGACCAGTTTCGCTTTTCTTTCCTCTAACTTCTCCCGGTCGTAGTCGGAATCGCTCTGAGCTATCTGCTTGTCTATCTTGTCAACTCTTCCCTTGATCGCTTCTGTAGAGCCCTTACCGCCGATAATTGTCGTGTCTTCATCGGTGACTCTAACTCTTTCCGCCTGACCGAGCATGTCCACGGTGGTATCGCTAACGTCCATGCCGAGGTCTTCAGCGATGAGCTGACCGTCGGTGAGCGTGGCTATATCTTCGAGTTGAGCGTCACGGCGATCACCAAATCCAGGAGCCTTTACTGCAACGCTATCGAGGGTTCCCTTGATCTTATTGATTACCATGGTCGTCAGAGCTTCGCCGTCCACGTCATCGGCAATTACTAGCAGAGGGTTACCGGTCTGTGCGATGCTTTCGAGAACGGGGACAAAGTCCTGGGCGTTTTTGATTTCCTGGTCGGTAATTAAGATGTAAGGATCTTCAAGGTCGACTTCCATGTTCTCGGAATCAGTTACGAAGTAAGGTGAGAGGTACTCTCTGTCGAACTGCATACCTTCGACCAGTTCGTAATAGGTTTCTATTCCTTCCGATTCCTCGACGGTGATTACTCCGTCTTCCCCGGCTTCTTCCATTGTGTCAGCAATGATCTGACCGATTTCCTCGTCGTCGGAGGATATGGTAGCTACCTGTGCGGTTTCTTCCTTGGTTGAGAGTTCTCTGCTTTGACTCTGTAATTCCTCGACGATCTTTTCAGTACCCTGTTTGATACCCTGTTTCAGGTATTCCGGGTTTGCACCTGCCGCGACGTTCTTGAAGCCCTCTTCCAGAATGGCGTGGGCAAGAATAGTGGCCGTCGTTGTTCCGTCACCGGCAGCGTCATTTGTCTCGCTTGCAACTTCTTTGACAAGCTGGGCGCCCATGTTCTCAAATTTGTCCTTGTATTCCTGTTCCTCGGCAATGGTTACACCGTCATTGGTTATATCCGGAGCACCAAAATCCTGGTCGAGTATTACGTTTCTACCCCTCGGACCAAGCGTAATTCTAACAGCGTCTGCTAACTGGTTTACTCCTTCCTGTAGAGCTCTTCGCGCGTCCTCGTGAAATTTCACTTCTTTTGCCATTTTTTATTGACCTCCTGAATTATGGTTATTCAATCTTGGCGAGAATATCGTTGTTCTTAATAATCTTCATTTCTTTTTGATCGACTTCGATCTCGGTTCCCGAGAAACTGGAAAGAATTACTTCGTCGCCGACTTCAACCTCGATGCTGTCGTCGGTACCTACGGCAAGTACATTCGCTTTGATGTAATTGTCGTCCGACTTGGCGCTATCGGGTATTACTATGCCACCTTCAGTAACTTCCTCCTCCTCGGTTTCCTCTACTTCCTGCACTAGAACTCTTCTGCCTAATGGTTTGATGTCCATATATACCTCCTCTCTATTTTGTTGAGTTGATAATTACCTTTGATTAGCACTCTTGTATGCTGACTGCTAATTCAGAAAAAGTTTACCCAATACCCCCCGTTTAGTCAACCCCCCGTTTAAGAAATCTTTAACTAATTCTCCTCTCGTACAGTCGGCGGTAAGTGTGGTCAGGAAAGGGCAAGGCTGGCCGCGGGATATTAGTACGGAAGAACGAAAATATAGTTGAGAAAACCGGGAAATAGACTCCGGGGTTCATCCCTCGGCAAGCGGTAAAGTAAATTCGAAAGTTGACCCCTCGCCTTCTTTACTCCTGGCCGTAATTTCACCTTCGTGGGCCTCGACGATTTCTTTTGATATCGTTAACCCCAGTCCGGTACCACCTGTTCCACGAGAACGGGATTTATCCACCCTGTAAAATCGGTCAAAAATATGTGGTAGTTCTTCTTCCGGGATACCGTCTCCGTCATCAGTAATAGTAGTAACGACGACTTCTTCGGAGGAGTGAGTTTTCAGGTGAATTTTTCCTCCCGGGGGCGTGTGGGTTAGTCCATTATCCAGCAGGTTTCTGATTACCTGGGTAATCCTTTCAGGGTCAGCGTTGACAAGGCTAGGTCCGCCCAGATTTTCTTCGATAGTAACTTCTTCAGCGTTGGCCTGAGTCTTAATTGCTTCTATTTCTTTAGCTATTATATCTTCAAGGACGATTTCCCTTTTATCTAACTGTAACTGGTCGGCTTTTGCCCGATTTACGTCTCTCAGGTCGTCTACAAGACGGCTTAACACCAGTGATTGCTGGTGGAGTGATTCAAAGACGTGCTTGCTCGGTTCTACCATACCCTCTTTTAACCCCTCGAGATAGCCCTGCACGTTGGAAAGAGGATTTCGTAATTCATGGGCAACGTCACTAACCATTTCTTCTCGTAGTGTTTTCTGTTCTTTCAGTCTGTTCGCCAGTTCGTTAAAAGAATCGCCGAGCTTACCTATTTCTCCGCCGGCCGATGTATCCACGCGCTGGTCGAGGTCCCCGCCTTTCATTTCCTTTGTCGCCCGGGTAAGTTCTCGAATCGGCTTCAGTATATTCCGGGAGAACAAAAGGGCGAGGATAATTCCGAATACGCCGGCAATTAGTCCACCCGTAATTACCGATTTGTTGACGGAGTTAATAAATGTTTTTTGCAGAGGGGAGCGCTCCTGGGTCTTTATATAGATCTTCCCGATCTGAATATCACCGTAGGTTAATCTGACTGATTTGTTGGACCAGTCCTTGTTTACCCTGGTACCGGTGAGCTCGCCCGCGGTATCACCGATGACAGCACCGGACGGGTCCGTAAGTATAATCCTTTCGCTGTACATCTGGGAGACCTTTTCTGTTAGGCTGGTTACCTCGTTCCAGCTTCCCATGTAGCGATAGTAATTGGTGAAAGTAAGGGCTAATCTCTGGTACCTTTCCGCCTGGTCCCTGCTGACGTAGCGGTCAAACTGATTGATTGCCGAGTTAGAAGATATGTAAGCGATCGTTCCTACGGCGATCGCTATAACCAGGAAAAAGCTTGCCAGTAACTTGATTCTCAGGCTACCAAACATGTTATTCGATTTCCTCTTCCAGGGAAGGAGGTTCGAACTTGTAACCGACTCCGTGAACTGTATGAATATAGGTGGGGTCGTCCGGGTCCGGTTCGAGCTTCTTCCGGATGTTTTTTATGTGGACGTCAATTGTCCTCTCAAAACCCTCATAACCGTAGCCAAGGGCGGAGTGAATCAGGTCCGGGCGAGAGAATACACGCCTGGGCTGTTTGACCATCGTTTTAAATATTTTGAACTCCGTAGGCGTCAGGTCTATCGGTTCGTTATCCAGCAGGACCTGATGGGTTTCGAAGTTCAAGGATAAGTCACCATGGCTTACTTCGGTTTGCTCCTCGTCCTCGGTTCTCCGGAGAACGGCTCTAACTCTGGCAAGTAACTCTCCCGGACTGAAGGGCTTTGTCACGTAATCGTCCGCACCGAGATCCAGTCCCTTGATTCTATCCTCCTCTTCCGTCTTGGCAGTCAGCATGATGATTGGTACCTGGGACTCGCTTCTAATACTGCGGCATACGTTCAGACCGTCGACTTTTGGGAGCATCAGATCAAGCACGATCAGGTCGACATCCCGTAACCTGAAGAGGTTAAGTGCCGCGCTCCCGTCATATGCCGTCAACACCTCGTAGCCGTCTTTTTCGAGGTATTTTTTTAGCAATTCCACTAAATCTTCGTCGTCATCAACTACAAGTACGGTTTTCTTCATTCAGTTTATAGTTGAACTTGAGACTGACCCCGGGGACGGAGCCAGCCTCAAGCTGCTTTTTAGATGATTTACAGGGATAAGGTTATCCAACGATAACCCCTTCCCCTGAGCAGTCTAACTAGAAGTGTGTCTCCTTTTTCCAGTGGTTTCGTAACTTTCTCCCAGTCTTCGACCGTATTGAGCGAGTAAAGGTCCATATTGCTCAACCCTGCCTGGAGCAGGATGTCACCTTCCTGTAGTTCCCCCGCGGGACCGAGTGGTTTTACTTCGGTAACCACGAGTCCTCTCCCGACGGCGAGATCGTAATTTTCCTGGAGCTTTTCGGAATTTTCAGCAAGCGTCAGTCCGAAAGCATCGTCCGTTATCGAATTCTCTTTCTTGGAGGTCCCTTTCGGCTCTTCCGTCTTTTTCCCAAGTGTAACCGATACAGTGTTTTGCTCCTGATTTCTGATTATCGTGAGCTCGATCTTCTCGCCGACTTCACGGTACATTATCTCCTGCTGGAATTGATTGCTGCCCGTTATTTCCGTTCCGTTTAACCTGACAATTACATCGCCTGCTTTAAGCCCCGCTTTGTCGGCTGGTGAGCCTTTTATTACCTCCGAAATGAGAACTCCGTTTCCGTTCTCCAGGCCGAATTTCTCACCCATTTCAGGAGTTATTTTCTGGAACCAGACTCCAAGCCATGCTCGGGTGACCTCTCCCTTTCTGACCAGGTCAGATATTACCTTTTCCACGGAATCTATCGATACCGCAAAATTAAGCCCGGTAATGGGTACCCCCTGCTGGTTTCTCCTTATTATCGCAGTATTCATGCCGATTACTTTCCCCTGCATGTTTACGAGAGGTCCGCCGGAATTACCGGGATTGATCGCTGCGTCGGTCTGAAGCAAGTTCTGGTAACTTCCCTCGCTGTTTGGCTTCGGGATCGACCTGTTCCTGGCGCTAAGAACTCCTGCCGTTACCGAGTTTTCAAATCCTTCCGGGTTTCCTATTGCCACCACCCAGCTACCGATAGGAGTGCTTTCCGGGTCTCCGAAGGTAACAGTTGGTAGATCATCCGTGCTTCTGTCACCTGTAAACTTCAAAACGGCGACGTCGATCATTTCGTCTGAACCGACCACTTCAGCCTGGTACGTTGCTCCGTCCTTGAAAACCAGGTTGATTTCTTTTGCGCCCGATACGACGTGCTGATTTGTCAGGACGTACTTCTTTCCCTGCCAGCTAATTACAAAGCCGGAGCCCAAAGATTCTACCTCTCTTTCTTCCCTCTGTGGCGGCTCGCCGAAGAAGTACCTGAAGAAAGGATCTTCGAAGAAGCTGGAAGGACCGCTCCGTGATAGGCTTTTGGTGACTTCGACTCTTGCAACTGCCGGCCCTACCTTCTCCGCTGCTCTTGTTATAGCAGTTTGTTGAGAATCTACGAGATTTTCTTCCGCTCCCCCAGCTGAAATGACGCCTGTGGCGATAATTCCAGTACCGATTATCAGAGCTAAAACCGCGGTTAGGGGTCTGTTTTTCCAGTTCATGGATTATCTCCTCCATGTTATAGTTGGTTTTCTTAGTCAATTATACTATAAGTTCTAAATATGAATAACTTGTGAAGAAGATTTGAAGACTTGACCTTTCCAATTTTCTTAGGTTATTTCCTCGGATTCAAGCGATGACTTGCCTGCATCCGAAACGCGATTGCCGTTAGGTTTTTGGATCGTTCTCCGGAAGGGAGTTATAACTTTCCCTCCCGGGAAGGACAGGTTCTGGCTAAAGCGAGAGAGAAGATGATTTTCGCTTGCCGACAACTGGCAACAACTGACCGAAAATGGTGATCAGGTCTATTATAAATCACCAAATTTGAAGGGGATTTCGGGACAATTTCCAGTAGAAATAACCGGACCGAAAAGACGCCTGGTTTTATCGATGGGCTGTCAGGAATTTGAAGTTGACGGGTGCAGGCCTAATTTGGGCTGAAATTGAATAATTTTTGCCCTAGTTTGACGTATATCCATATGGAGGAACCGAATATCGCAACGGCGGAAAGAATCACTAGCCAGGGGTAAAGACCCAGCGGCACGAGTCCAAAGAAGCTGTTCAGAGGAGAATAAATGACTGCGAACTGTGCCATAATTGATACCCCTATCGCAAGGTATAACCAGTTATTACGCTTGATCGGTTGCCCGAATATCTTTCTGATCGGCCAGATTTCAAGTAGCTCTATCAGGACCAGTTCGGTAAAAGCAACTGTCCTTGCCAGTTCAATCTTCGGGAGAAAGTGGTTGAAAGAGAACAAGATCAAAGTAGTTAGGCTTATCCCAATTCCAAGGATGATGAAAATGAGATAGTTGCTGATTACACCTTCTCCTTCTTCCCGGGGCGAGCGGTCCATGACGCCGCGAGATTTCCCGTCCGCTCCGAGAGCGACGGCGGGAAGCCCGTCCGTAAGAAGATTGACCCATAATAACATCGGAGCCGTAAGAGGTAGTCCGAGTCCGACCAGAGATGCGATAAAGACCGTAAGGACTTCGGCGAGATTGCCGGAAAGGAGAAGCCCGACGAACTTCCTTATATTGTCAAAAATAGTTCTCCCTTCCGCCACGGCGTCCTTGATAGAAGCGAAGTTATCGTCGAGCAGAACTATGTCCGATGCTCCTTTGGCCACATCGGTTCCTCTGATGCCCATCGAGATGCCGACGTCCGATCGCTTCAACGAAGGAGCATCGTTTACCCCGTCTCCGGTCATCGCGACGACGTGAGATTCTTCTTCCTTGATTAGATTAAGAATTTTTAACTTGTGCGAGGGGGAAACGCGAGCGTAAATGTCGACCTCGGAAATCCGGGACCTGAGTTCGGACTCACTTAATTTATCCAGGTCTTTTCCCGTCAGTACATCGCCGGTGAACCCCAGTTCTTTCCCTATGGCCTCGGCCGTTATAGCGTTATCCCCGGTAACCATAACTGTTCTTATACCTGCCTGCCTGCAGGAGTTGATGGCCTCACTTACCTCCTGCCTCGGGGGGTCCAGCATGCCCTGTAGGCCGACGAACGTAAGGTTTTTCTCTATCTCAGAATTATCCATCCCTTCGATTTTGTCTCGCTCTATGTCTCCCGTGGCGAAACCAAGAACCCTGAGGGCGTCGCCGGCGAATTCTTCCACTTTGGCTTCGAACTCTTCTTTTTTCTCCGGAGTTAGCTGTTCTACCTGGCCGTCTGCCCGGTAACTGTCACATTTGTCCAGTACGACGGACGGTGCTCCTTTCATATAAGCGACCGGGCCATCGGAGGACTGATTCACGGTCGTCATCATCTTACGATCCGAGGAGAACGGAACCTCGCGCAATCTCTCGTTTTTCTCGTTCAGGTTAGTTAAATCAAAGCCGGCTTTGCGGGCGGATTTTAGCAGCGCGGCTTCGGTGGGATCCCCAATAACCTCCTCGTCCTCCTGTAACTCCGCGTCGTTACAGAGAACCCCGGTTTTGAAAATAAGTTCCTCTGCGCCATCCCTTTTACTCTGTCCGATTTCCGAAATATCTTCCTCCGACATCTCCATCTCTCCGGAGTCGGTATAAATTCTCTGGACCGTCATCTCGTTTTCCGTTAGAGTTCCCGTTTTATCGGTGCAGATCGTATCTACAGAACCAAGGGATTCGACAGCAGCCAGTCTCCTGGTCAGGGCGTTTCGCCTGGTCATCTTCTTCGTTCCCATGGCAAGTGCCAGGGTAACTACAGCCGGGAGCCCCTCCGGAATTGCAGCTACGGCAAGCGCTACCGCTGTCAGGAAGGCTTCGAGCCAGCCGGTTCCGTGCAGGAAAATTGAAATTGGGATAATAAGCGCGGACAGAGCCAGCAGAACGGTACCCAGTTGCTTGCCTAATTTGTCTACTTCCTTCTGGAACGGCGTTTTTTCCTTCTCTACTTCCTGAAGTTTTTGAGCTACCTTGCCGATTTCAGTGTCCATCCCGGTCGAAGTTACTATTGCTTTTCCACGGCCCCGGACGACGTTGGTGTTCTTGTAGACGAAATTACTCCTTTCCGCCAGGTCGCTTTCCTTCTCCACCGGCGCCAGTCCTTTCTTGACGGGCTCGCTTTCTCCTGTAAGAGCGGATTCGTCTACCTTCAGGCTCTGGGCGTCAACGAGTCTCCCGTCTGCCGGGATTGCGGCCCCCTGTTCCAGAGAGATCAAATCGCCGGGGACGACCTCTTCCAGAGGTATTTCCTTCTTTTTTCCGTCGCGATAGACAACTGCATCCGGCGAAGCCATTTCCTTCAGCGCCCGGATCGATTGTTCTGCTTTCCAGTCCTGGATAAACCCGAATATCCCATTGCCGATAACTATAGCTATTATCAGGTAAAAGTCGACCTGGTGGCCAAGGATCAGGGAAAGAGTTGCCGCGATAAGCAGGATTATTATTAGGAAATCGGCAAACTGTTCGAGGAAGAGTTTGAACGGGGATACCCCTTCTTCTTCCTCAAGTTCGTTGCTTCCGTACCTGTCTAATCTTTTTCGTGACTCTTCTTCTGTTAGTCCTTCAGGAGAGGAGGAAAGCTCTTCGTAAGCCTTATCCGCTGGTACCGTCCAGGGTTTAGTGTCGCCCATTAAAGTATTTCACCGCCGTAATTTCATCTTGATTACCTTAGAAGTATAGCGAAGTGAAAAGAAAAATAAAGTACTATTTGGACTCAGAGAAGGATATCTTGATTTGAATAAGGGGATTGCGGAAAGGGTTGTCAGGGCAATTCACTGAGGCTTGTCGGTGCTTTCTTCATCATTTACCACGTACAATTTTTCCCTGCCGGTAACGGGTACCGGACAGGACTTGCTCATCGGACAATTGTTGCAGGAAGAATCGCAATCCACTTCTTTCAGGTGACCCTGATGCCGCAGTAATTCGATCATGGCCTTTATAGTTTGTTTCCGCATATCGAGCTTTTCGACTAGCTGGTCAAGCGTTTTTCCCTTTCTCAGTTCGTTCAAAATCTTTGTCCTATCCTTCATTCTTTCTCTCCTCTCCGAATATCAGGAAGACAAGCAAGAGAGAGATTGGCAGGAGGAAGATAGCGGGGATAAAGGGTCCGGTATAACTGCTTAAAACCCCATGTGTTGAATTAAACCAGCGTCCTCCATCGCCGGGAATCGAGCTTAAAATAACGGAAAGGATTTCCATTCCACCGACTATCCAGATCATCAGGCTGGCCAGAACTGCCTGGGCCCTTTTTTCCGTGCGGGAGGGATGGTAGACGGCGGTCAGGTAAAAAACGCCGGAGGCCAGGAGGACCACACCTCGCCAGAACATAAATTCACCCTGGAAAGCTATCTTCCCCCAGATAAAGGTTTTTCCCGTTAAAGTAAACAGTATCTCTAGCCCCCCGGGAATCAGAGCACCGGCTCCGACCAGAATCAGGATAGAATTGAACGTTCTCTGTTTCACTTCAGGTCACCCCGAGAATCATTCCTATTAAATGGAGCAATCCGCCCCAGAGAAAGACTACAGTAACGAGAGTCAGAAGGCTTCCACCCAGAACTTTTAAGACCCCGCCGCTCTTCCTGCCTTCCTTGATAATCATGGAAAAAGTGGCTATACACGGGAAATAGATCGATATTATAACGACCGAAGTGATTAGCTGGAAGCCGGACATTTCTATCGCCGACAGCTGAGCTACTGCCAGATCCTTCCGCAGGAAGCCGGCTATAAGCGGCGCTACTGTCTCCTCCGGTATACCAAACCAGCCGGTAAATACAGGTCCTAAAATATTTGAGAGCCAATCAATTGCACCTGCCAGGTAAAGCAGGTTTACCAGGCCGACGCCGAGCAGGACGAAAGGGATAGCGTTCGTGAAAAATCCCTTTACCTTGACCCATAATTTCCGGCTTACGTTTGAAATCGTCGGAATTCTGAACGGCGGTACGTCAGTCATAATTTCCGGAGAACTTCCGGGAACCACTTTGTCGAGAATCCAGCCAAATACGAAAAAACCGGCCAGAAGGTAAAGCATAATATATCCGAAGTATTCCGGTATCAGCGACAGCATAACGCCCAGCTGGGCACCGCATGGTATAAATATCGAGAGAAGAATCATCATCATGAACCTTTGTTTCTTTGTTTCCAGGGTTCTGGTAGAGGCGACCCCCGGAACGTTACAGCCCAGAGAGAGGATCATCGGGACGACGGCGAAACCGTGAAGGCCGATTTTGTGGAGAACCGTGTCTACGAGGACAGCCAGTCTGGGCATATAACCGGAATCCTCCAGCACCGTGATGACGAGGTAAAACGCTACTATTGCCGGCAGGACGACTCCAACCGCTACGAAAAGACCGCTGGTCAGTATACCGAATGCCTCGAAAGAATTAGTGGCAGCGGGATCTCCGACCAGGATGTAGTAAATCCAGCTTCCCTCTAACGGAAAAGCCTCCTGAATCCAGGGCAACCAGAGATCATCGAATAACGGAACGAAAAAACCGTCCGTGAAAAACCCCGCGAAAGCGTTGAAGAAAGCCCAAAAGCCATACAGTATGGCTATAGCGAAGGGTATACCTGTAAACGGCTTTACCGTTAACTCTGCCAGGGTGCTCTTGATGGTAGTTTTTTCAGCTCCGTACTGGACCGTTTCCCTGGCAACTCTGTCGATGAGCCTCCAGCGTTCTTCGGGTTCTAGCTTCATCTTATAGTTCCGATATCTTTTCTTTTAAGTTTTGTATATCTACCTGAGTTGCTGATGGAATCTTCTCAACGAGGTCGGAAATCCCTTTACCGCTTATGGCGACGGTTGGCACGACGGGCACTTCCAGAATTTCCTCCAGCCGGGAAACGTCGATATCTATATTTTGTTTCTCCGCGTCATCCCACATGTTCAGAGCGATTACGACCGGGTACCCGCGCTCGAGAACTTCAAAAGCCAGGTAGAGTCCGCGCTCTACTTTCGTGGAATCTATTACGACTATCACCACGGCCTCCTCGTGCTCCTCGAGTATATCCAGTGCTACTCTTTCGGCTTCGTCTTTGGGCTCTGTGGAAAAAGTTCCCGGAACGTCGATGATTCGGTATTCTTTTCCCTTGATAAAAGTATGGCCCTCCGTGAAATCAACAGTAGTTCCGGGGTAGTTTGATTCAGTGATATTGGCTCCTGTAAGACGGTTAAATACGGCACTCTTCCCTACGTTAGGATGTCCCATCAGAAGTATCGTCATCTTCCACCTCGACGGTTATCTTCCTGGCCAGGTTGTAACCAAGCGAAGTCGTTGATTTACCTATCGTAATGACTACCGGTCCGTTTATCGGTTGTTTGGTATCCATCCGGATCTTCTTGCCTACTCTGATCCCTCGCCCGAGGATTTGATCCTTTAAATCCTGTTTTATTTCCCTGATTACCCCCCGTTCTCCGTATTCCATTTCCGAAAGCTTCATTGTGGACTTCGTTTTCATATCTTACGCACCTTTATTTTTTTTGCCATTCCCCGCCCGATAGTCACGGTATTCCCGTTTAATTTAATTGTAATTGGACCTCGAGAAGAGATTACCTTGAGACTAGTTCCCTCGGATATCCCCCTGAGAGCCAGCTTCTGGCGAAGTTTTGACCCTCCGGTAATCGAGATAACTCTTGCTTTTTGATCCCCATCCAGCTGCTTTAGCGTCATACTTCTCCATCCTTTTCCTGCTCTTTTCCCTTTCCCGTGCATTCGGAAGGCATTTCGCCGTGTTCGGAGAAGTATCTGAAATGCCGTACCCATCTGGCTTCGTCTTCCGGGCAGGCTTCCAGGAACTCGATGAATTTGTTCAGCTGAACGATGGATTCCTGGCTTAAACTGTGTTCTACTTTACATGCGTCCCTATCGGCTTGCTCGGGAGAGACCTGGAGAAGTTCGAGGAATTTTTTCATGTTTTCATGGACCTCGGAGACGTCTTTTGCGAGGTCTTCTCCCTTTTCCGTCAGAGTAACGCCCTCGTATTCCCTGTAGTGGATAAACCCCTTTTCCCTCAATTTATGAAACATTTCGGTTACCGAGGGATCTTTGACTCCCAGGTCGTCCGCAATCTCCTTGGTCTTTGCGTGCCCTCTTCTATTGAGAGAATTGTATATCGCTTCAAGATAATCTTCTAAGCTTTGAGTTACCATAATTGGTTTAGGTATGCCTAATAATATGACCAATTATAAATCGGACCGGGGTCTGGATCAAGTCATTAGGTATCAAAGCCAGAAGACGAAGCCAGTACGATAGCAGGGCGGAGGAAAGATACCTTTCTACATTTCCCCTTCGATGGAGAGCTCAATGATTTTCTTTATCTCAGCCAGGTACTCTTCCGGCAGGTCGTCGATGGCCGGTTCTACAAAACCCTGGACTATCAACTGTGTGGCTTCTTCCTCGCTCAACCCCCGGCTCATGAGATAGAATAGTTCTTCTTCTCTTATCTGGCCGATAGCAGCTTCGTGTGAGAGTTCGGCGTTTTCGACGGTGGAAGAGAGGCCAGGGTACGTCTCCATAGCTGCTCCATCCTCCATCACCAGGGCGTCACAACTTATATGCCCTTTCGTGTTTGAGCTTTCTGCGTTGATCTTGCCTCTGGTAATGACCCGGGAATCGTCCATAATTACTGCCTTGCTGTTGTTTATACCGGTTGATTGGCTGCCTTCCAGGTGGATTTCGCCCCCGAGATCGACGTGAGAATCCTCCTGGGTTAGGATAATACTGTTTATTTCTACTCGCCCTTCTTCTTCCACCCAGTACCGGGGATCGGTTATATTTGACTTTCCCGGCCCCAGCCCGACCGTCGTGATGGAGAACTCTCCTCCCCGCGCGACTTTTACTCTCTGAGTCGGCCTTGTATGAACGTATTCGGGCCAGTTCTGCAGCACTGAAAGGTCCACTTTTGCGTTCTCGCCAATGTAAGCCTCTGTCATATCCAGATGCAGGGAATGCTTGGAAAGAATCGGGGAAGTGCAACCCTCTATTAGCTTGATCTCGCTGTTGGGCTCAGCCAGGATGACTATATGAGGCGCCTGAGCCAGGGCCTCCTGTTGAATCAGGAAGAATAAGTGAAGCGGAATCTCTTCTTTCACCCCTTCCTTGACCCAGAGAAATACTCCTCCATTCCAGACGGCCGTGTGGTAGGCAGATAGCTTACTTTCACCCGGATCGTAGAGTTTCATAAATCTCTCGCGGAGCTCGGGATATTTTTTAACCGCTTCGTTCATTGGTGCCATAATTACTCCCCGCTTTTCCCATTTTTCCCTGAAAGAGGAGTCTATCATTCCCGTACCGTCCTGAATAGTCAATCCGGTGATCGCTTTCTGTTCCATTTCACTTATTCCGAGTTCGTCAAGTAGATTTTTTGTGTCATCCGGGAGGTCGTCCAGGCTCTCGATATCGTCGGCGGGAGTTTCACTGTGTTTTGACAGGAATTCAAGCGGATCGGAGATAACTGGATCGGTTAAAGGTGCCTCTTCGTAACTCCTTAATCCCTGGTAGCGTAGCTCCGTAACCCATTCGGGTTCGTCGTTTCCTTCAATTATTTCCTCTATCTGATTTTCTATCGAAGCAACGTCCGGATTCATCGTGTTCGTACTGTTAATTGCAACCACACTCCTCGTAGATCCGATTGAAGCCCTTTTCCTCTACTTCCCTTATCAGGTCTTCCTCGCCCGAGGTAACTATCTCCCCGTCTTTGAAGAGGTGCACTTTCATTTCCCTCCCTTCCAGTCCTTCCAGTAGATTGCCGTAATGAGTAATTAAGATTATCCCGGTTCCGTTATCGTGTAAATAATTCATTTCCCGGGAGATCAGCTCGAGCGAGTCCACGTCCACCCCGCTATCGGGCTCGTCCAGTATCAATAAATCCGGGTTGATCAGGCGAGCCTGAAGTAATTCCAGGCGTTTGCGTTCACCGCCGGATAAACCGTCATTAATGTTTCGGTTTAAAACCTTTTCCGGGAAATCAAGGGCACGTGTTGCGGATTTTATTGCTTCTTCCTTCTCCTCTTCTTTTTCGTACCCTTCCAGTTTATCGAGTACTTGTTTCAGGAACCTCTCTATTTTGACCCCTTCAATTTTGGGTGGATGTTGAAAGCCGAGCATCAGACCTTCGAGCAATCTTTCTTCCGGGTTCAAGTCGGCCAGTTCATGGCCCTTGAATCCGACCGAACCCCGATAACTTTCGTATTCTGGATGTCCGGCGAGTGTCCTGGCAAGAGTCGATTTTCCGGATCCGTTGGGTCCCATAATCACGTGGAAACTCCCGGGATCGGCATGAAAGTTCAGATCTCGTAAAATTACTTCTTCGTCCGGTTTAACCGCTAAATTATTTACCTCGAGCATGTTATCACCTGATATTAGCCGGGTTGCTCTGAATCGCCTCAATAGTAGAGTAAATCACTCTACTATTCAAAGGTGTTTTAACTGTTGTTGAATCTCACGAGAGTTCAATTACATCACACCGAGGTAAGAATTCCGGGCCCTTACGTGGCATGCTATTGACCTGCCGGGTTGGATTCTGTTGTCATCATGGCCCCCTTGTCCTAAAATCTCCCTATGAAATACACTACGAGCTCAGAGAAAGTAAAAGAGTTGGATAGAAAGGCGGTCGATGAATGGGGTATCCCCGCCGCGGTTTTGATGGAAAACGCGGGGAGGAGCGCGGTAGAACTGATAAATGAGGAAATTTCACCTCTACCCGACAGGGCCCTGGTAATTTCTGGAAAAGGTAACAACGGCGGGGACGGTCTGGTCGTCGCCAGGAGGCTGATTGACCAGGGCGTGAGGGTCAAGACTTTTATTCTGGCCGAGCGCGAGGAATTGACCGGCGAAACGGAAAGGAATGCAGGGGTGCTTGAGAGGATCACCAACGAAGTTTTCTACACGGAACCCTCCGGAGAAGAATTGTTGAAATCTCTGAGAAGTAACCCACCTCTGGTAGTCGATTCGATTTTCGGTATCGGTATTCAGGGAGAGTTAAGGGGAGATTACCCGGAACTTATTTCTGCAATCAACCAATCAAATGGCCAGATAGTTGCGATAGATCTCCCTTCGGGATTACCAGCCGATTCCGGCAACCCTCCGGGCAAAGCCGTAAGAGCCGATTTGACAGTTACGATGGGCTTTCTGAAGCGAGGTACGCTGGTTCCGAAGGGGCGGCCGTATACGGGAAAGCAGTTAGTTGCTTCGGTAGGATACCCGGAAAAACTGCTCAGAAAAGAGGGAGATATATGGGAAGTTATGGACGATCAACTTGCGGCGGAACTACTGCCGACCCGTTCACCCGGCGGTCATAAAGGGACTTTCGGAAGGTTACTGGTAGTAGGAGGTTCTCCCGGAATGACCGGTGCTCCGATTCTCGCCGCGCGGAGCGGGTTGAGGACCGGGACCGGTCTGGTTTACCTGGCGGGACCGGAGGAAGCAAATGAAATATTCAGTAACAATATAGTTGAAGGCCTGACGATCCCCTTGCCTGATACAAAAGGCAGAATTGGCCTGGAATCGCTTGACTCGTTGTTCGAAGCAGCTGAAGGAAAAGACGGACTTGCCGTTGGGCCGGGAACAGGCAGGAAGAAGATTACGAGTCGAGCTCTTAGAAAGTTCCTCGCTGGCGTTTCGCAGCCCAAGGTGCTGGACGCGGACGGGGTCGTCGCTTTTTCGGACGCGGTTGGCGATCTGAGAGAGATAGATAACCTGGTTTTAACTCCTCACCCCGGCGAACTATCCGCCCTCCTTGACTTTACCCCGGAAGAAGTAGATCAGAGCAGGTTTCAGCTTGTCCCTGAACTCGCACGGGACCTTGGAGTAACCTTGTTGCTCAAGGGGGTGCCGACTGTAATTGGTTCTCCCTGCGGTGAGGTAAGCGTAATTAATTGCTCCAATAGTGGTCTTGCCAAAGGGGGAAGCGGCGACGTCTTGACCGGACTTATCGGGGGTTTTCTCGCTCAGGGGTTAAAACCTTATGCTGCGGCTCGACTCGGGGGACAGTTACATTGTCGAATCGGCCGACTTGGAGTGGAAGAACTGGGAACTGATTCACTGCAGCCCGGTGACATGATTGAATTGATTAACGAAGTTCTCTCGGATTGGCGGAGCGAGAAAAAGGGGAAAGAACTATGAAATTAAATCTCATTGATACCCATGCCCACGTTTTTATGGATCATTACGATGATGACCGGGAGAAAGTAATTGCCAGTGCCGGTGACGAAAAGACCGGCATGATAAATATGGGATTGGACGTCCCGTCGAGCAGGAAATCCGTCGAGTTAGCGGAGAGCCATGAAGGTGTTTACGCCGGTGTGGGGTTCCACCCTCACGAGGCAAAGGATTTTGGGCCTTCGGCATTGAGATCATTGCTTGGCCTGTCCGATTCTGATTCCGTCGTGGCGGTAGGAGAAATAGGTCTGGACTATTATCGAGATAACTCGCCTCGTGATCAGCAGAGAAAAGCCTTTCGGGCCCAGCTGGACCTCGCAGTTGAACTCGGGTTGCCGGTTTCCGTGCATAATAGGTCCTCCACAGAAGACATCCTGGGTATTTTAAAGAGTAGAGACGAACTCCCTTCCGGGGTAATGCATAGTTTTTTCGGCGATTACGAACTTGCAGAGGAAATTCTCGACCTTGGCTTCTATCTGGGTTTAAGCGGCCCGCTGACTTTTGACGGAGAGTCGGATCTTCGCGATACAATCGGTAAATTACCTCTGAATCGGCTTCTGCTCGAAACGGATTCACCGTTTTTAACCCCCGAACCTTACCGGGGGAAGAGAAACGAACCCGCTTTCGTGAGGCATGTAGGTGAAGAACTTGCCAGCATAAAAGGCGTTGACGTGGAAGAGGTCGGGGAAAAGACCACGGAAAACGCCAGGAGGTTATTCAGTCTGGATGAGCGATAATCCCGCGGAACACGAAATGTTGCTGGGGGCTCATAAATCCATTTCGGGCGGAGTAGATAAAGCGGTCGATAGAGCGGCCGATCTGGATACGAACGCTGTGCAGATATTTTCTCAGAACGTTCGCTCCTGGAGTACCAGAGAGCTGGAGGAAGACGAAGTAAGACGATTCAAGGAAAAAAGAAGTGAGTTTGGGGTTGAGTACGCCGTAATTCATACTAGCTATCTGCTGAACCTGGCTACTCCGAAGGACGACCTCTGGGAGAAGTCAAAAAAAGGATTGATTGAAGAAATCGACCGGGCGGAAAAGCTCGGGGTTCCCGCAATCAACACCCATATAGGCGCACATACGGGTTCGGGGCTGGAAAATGGGCTGGAAAGGCTGGTTGACGCCCTGAAGGAAGTTGAGAAGTCCGAGGTCTTTCGGAATTCCGGAGTTGTGATCCTGCTAGAGAATACGGCCGGAAGCGGGACGACCCTCGGGGCGGGTTTCTCGGAACTGGGTTTGGTCCTGGACCAGCTGGCGGAGGAAGAACGTTTCGGGGTCTGTATTGATACATGTCACGGCTACGCGGCTGGCTATGACTTTTCAACGGCTGAAGGTCTGGATGAAGCCCTGGCGGAATTCGACTCGGATGTCGGACTCGATCGGCTGAAACTGATCCATCTCAATGATTCCGTCGGTGAGCTGGGCTCCGAGAAGGACAGGCACGCACATATCGGTCACGGTAATATCGGAGATTCCGGCTTTGCAGCGGTAGTAAATAACAAGTACCTCCGGGAACTTCCGTTCATCCTGGAGACCCCAAAAGAAGAGCTGAATGGTAAGGAAGCCGATAGAGTTAATCTGGATAAGGTTATGGGGTTGAGAAAGTAACTATCATCCAGCTTGGAGCCCCTATCATTACGGTAAAAGCACAAAAAGTTGATATTTTTTAGCCCTTCTATTAATATTCCTTTTGAGATAATTTTTCTATAGAAATATCCAGTTAATAAGGTACGTTCTTATATATTCAGGGCAGTTGCAGTGGATTATCTGGATCGGTAACGACTTGACTGAACCCATAATACCATTTAGATAGACTACACTCGGCGAGTTGCCGTTGTATGCAGGAGGTACAGGATATGGAAATCTTAAAAGTGGCATCAAGTTCCAATCCTAATTCCGTTGCCGGCGCAATAGCTGGAGCAATCGAGTCGGACGGTATAGTCGAAGCCCACACTATAGGTGCTGGTGCTGTTAATCAAGCAGTAAAGGCGATCGCAATTGCCCGCCGTTTGCTGGATGAAGGGGAGGAGAACCTGAGCGTGATCCCTGGTTTTATCGATCTTGAGATCGAAGGGGAGGAAAAAACCGGAATTAAGTTCGTGATAAATTTCAAAGGGGACTAAAATAGAGGTCGTTTTAATCTTTTCTTCTTTCCTATTAGTTCTGCTTTCACCAAAACTATATCCTGTTTTTTGATTATGGAAGCTCTCAGGTATACGGGTTGAAATCGGAATATTTGCCGGATCTTCCAAAAAGAATTTTTCAGGGTTTCAAGATATGGTCTTTAAAGGGAGTTTTGAACGCTTTAATCGGAAATTTCAGGATCAATTAAATTAAGATGATTAAAAGAGAAATTCAGATTTTATTAGGCGAAAGATTGAGGGAGCTCGGGTTCGATCGCAAACCGGAAGCTCTCGCTGTAGAAGAACCCTCGAGCGATGATTACGGTGATTTTGCTTCAAGTATCGCACTCGAACTGGCATCTGAGTATGAAGGATCGCCCCGTGATCTGGCTGAACGAATAACGGACGGACTGGATGAGGAGATCTTTAAAAACGTTACGGTGGCCGGTCCGGGCTTTATCAATTTTGATCTTACGCTTGAATTCCTTTCGGAGAGCCTTACTCGTTTGCTTTCGACGTCTGATCCTCTTAAAGAAGCCCGCGATTCGGACCGGGGAAGGGTTCAGATAGAGTTCG
Source organism: uncultured Thermotogae bacterium (assembly GCA_964599005.1). GTDB lineage: Bacteria > Bipolaricaulota > Bipolaricaulia > M55B111 > M55B111 > JAGXLP01. Next base: position 15,848 of record CAZRDU010000002.1, on the reverse strand, counting down.
TTTCTTCCAACCCCACCGGTCCCCTGACAGTTGGGCATTGCAGGCAAGCTGTACTTGGAGATATCCTGGCTTCCCTCTACAGAAAGATCGGCTATGACGTTGATACCGAGTACTATTTCAACGACGAAGGGAGACAGATGGATATTCTGGCTCGGACCCTCTGGGCCAGGTACAAGCAGGCTCTGGGAGAAGCAGTTGAGATTCCGGAGGACGGTTATAAAGGGGAATATCTGAAAGATATTGGAAAAGATCTCGCCTCGGAACACGGTGAACGTTACACCGAATGGAACGACGCCGCCGCCAGCTTCTTCAAGGAGAAAGGCATGAACCAGATGATAGAGAGGATACAGGACGACCTTTCCCTGCTTGGCGTGGAGTTCGACGGCTGGTTTCGTGAGTCCAAACTGCACCGAGAAGGTGAAGTAGAGGAAGTTCTTTCGAATCTCGAAGAAGAGGATGGAACTTACGAAAAAGACGGTGCTCTATGGTTAAAGGCGGAAGAAGAGGGGGCGCCCAGGGACGTCGTTTTGCTCAAAAGCAACGGTGATCCAACCTATCTTCTCCCGGATATTGCATACCACCTGGATAAGTACGATAGAGGTTACGATAGAGCGATAGTTCTCCTCGGAGCCGACCACCAGAGACACGTCGAAAACATGAAAGCGGCGTTGAGCAAACTTGGGTTACCGGACGATTTCTATCAGGTTCTGGTAAATCAATTTGTCAGCCTGTCCAGCGAGGGGGAGGTCAAGCGCATGTCGACCCGGGAAGGAGAATTCGTCACGCTAAAGAGTTTGGTTGAAGACCTCGGGAAGGACGTAGTGCGTTACTTCATGGCCGCCCGCAAGCCGGAAAGCCACCTGGAATTTGATTACGACCTGGCAAAAGAGGAGTCCATGGATAACCCCGTTTATTACCTCCAGTACGCCCATACGAGAATTGCCAGTATCTTCCGGAAAACGGAAGTGGTGGGGATAGAGGAAGATTTCCAGTTCGAAGACGTGGACCTGACGAAGCTCGACAAGGATGAAGAGGTTGAATTGATAAAGAAACTGGATAAATTTTCCGAACTCGTGGAGATATCCGCTTCCAATTACGGCCCGCATCACCTCGTGAGTTACGGGGAAAACCTGGCTTCTCTGTTTCATGGTTTTTACAACAAATACAAGGTTTTAACTGACGACGAGGAGTTAAGCAGGGCCCGTTTGGGTTTATGCAAGGGCGTTCAGCTGGTGCTCCGCGAACTGCTGAATATCTTAGGTGTTTCGGCACCCGTCAGTATGTGATTGTGATTATCCAATGAGGGGGATAAACGCTAAATGAGCTGGTTCAACAGGTTAAAGGACGGTCTCAAAAAGACCAGAAGCAAATTAATCGGTCGGATTGAAGGGATAATTGGAAATTATAGCGCGGTTGGGCCCGAGCTGCTGGACGAAATCGAGGAATTACTGGTTACGGCAGATATCGGGGTCAATACCGCCATGGAAATAATCGATCAGTTGAAGGAAAGAGTCGAGGAGGAAGAGGAGACGGATCCGGCCCGACTTGAGGAATTTCTCAAGGAAGAGCTGAAAGACAGGTTGGCCCCGGCCGAAGAGCAATTGGCTCTGCAAGAGGACGGTCTGACAGTCATGCTTGTTATGGGGGTTAACGGTTCCGGCAAGACGACCACGATCGCAAAGATAGGTAGTAAATACATTTCCAGGGGCAAAAACGTGGTATTTGCAGCTGCCGACACGTTTAGAGCGGCCGCGATAGATCAGTTAGAGTACTGGGCCGATGATGTCGGTGCGACCGCAATTAGTCATGATATCGGTGCTGACCCTTCCGCAGTTGCTTACGATGCGGTCGAATACTCCCTGAATAACGAGGCGGACCTCCTGCTTATCGATACTGCCGGTCGTCTGCAGACCAAGCACAACCTCATGGAGGAATTGAAGAAAATAGATAGAGTGGTGGAAAAGAAGTTGGGACGTTCCGCCGATGAAAAGTTGCTTACGATTGATGCTACGAATGGCCAGAATGGCGTTTCGCAGGCGGAAAAGTTTGATGAAGCCGTAGGGCTGACGGGGATTATATTGACCAAATTGGACAGTACGGCCAAGGGTGGAGTGATCTTTCAGATAGTTGATGAATTTTCCGCTCCGATTAAATTGATCGGTGTTGGAGAAGCCGAGGAAGATTTACACGAGTTTGACAGAGAAGAATTCGTAGAAGCATTGTTCAGATAACCTTTATAGAATTAACGGGAGGTTAATTTATGGAGTACGTCTATTTTTTTGGTGGCGGCGAAGCTGACGGCTCGGAAGAACTTGAAGACATTCTCGGCGGCAAGGGTGCCAATCTGGCAGAGATGACCAATATTGGTATACCCGTTCCCGCTGGATTCACGATTTCCGCGGAAGTTTGCCAGTACTATTACAGGAACGATGAGGTCTATCCGGATGGCCTGGAAGACGAGGTTGACGAAAACTTAAAAAGACTGGAAGAGGAAAACGACAAGGAGTTTGGCGACCCTGAAGACCCTCTTTTGCTTTCGATTAGGTCCGGAGCGGCGGTTTCGATGCCAGGCATGATGGATACCGTTTTGAACGTCGGGCTGAACGAGGAAACTCTTGAAGGTCTCGTCGAAAGGACGGGTAATCCCCGTTTTGGCTGGGATTCCTACAGGCGATTGATTCAGATGTACGGAGAGGTCGTGAAGGGGATAGAGGCCCGGGAATTTGACCTGGCTCTGGAAGATATCAAAGAGGAAAAAGGAGCCGAGAACGATACGGATCTGACAGTTGATGACCTCAAAGAAGTCGTCGATAAGTTCAAAGAAATTTACAAGGAAAACCTCGGCGAGGAATTCCCGACGGAGCCGCGCGAGCAGTTATGGGGAGCAATTGATGCCGTATTCGGTTCCTGGAATAACCCCCGTGCAATCAAGTACAGGAAGATGAACGACCTTCCCCAGGACGCGCTGGGAACGGCAGTTAACGTTCAGACGATGGTATTTGGTAATACGGGCGAAGATTCGGCCACCGGTGTTGCCTTCACGAGAAACCCTTCTACCGGGGAAAAGAAACGCTACGGTGAATACCTGAAGAACGCTCAGGGAGAAGACGTCGTGGCCGGTGTCCGCACCCCGAAAGATATCAAGACTCTCAAGGACGAGATGCCGGAGGCCTGGGACGAACTGGAAGAGATATTCCAGAAACTCGAGGCTCACTATAAGGACGTTCAGGACGTGGAGTTTACCATCGAGAATTCTGAACTCTACATGCTCCAGACCAGGACCGGTAAGAGAACTACAAAAGCCGCGGTCAAAATAGCCGTGGACATGGCGGAAGAAGGTCTGATAGATAAAGAAACTGCCATAGGCCGAATAGAGCCGGAGTCACTCGATCAGCTCTTACATCCTTCCTTCGACGAAGAGGCGGACAAAGAGGTTCTGGCAAAAGGATTGAACGCTTCTCCCGGTGCTGCAGTAGGAGAGGTCGTATTTACAGCCGGTGAAGCCGTAGAAAGACGTGACGAGGGAGATAACGTTATACTGGTCAGAACGGAAACTTCTCCGGAGGACATCGACGGTCTGGAAGCGGCAGAAGGTGTGCTTACTTCCCGAGGTGGCATGACTTCTCACGCAGCCGTAGTTGCCAGAGGCATGGGCAAACCCGCCGTTGCAGGCTGTGGCGCTCTGGAGATCGATTACGAAGGGGAGAAGTTTGAGGTAGACGGTAAGACCGTGGAGAAAGGGGATTACATCTCGATTGACGGTGCGACCGGAGAGGTAATGCTTGGACAGGTTCCCACGGTAGAACCGAAGATGGGAGAGAACTTCCAGACCCTTATGAAATGGGCCGATGACGTACGGGAGCTTGGAGTACGGACCAACGCTGATACCCCAGAAGACGCCGGAAAAGCACGTGATTACGGAGCAGAAGGTGTGGGTCTCTGTCGAACAGAGCATATGTTCTTTGGCGAGGATCGTCTTCCCTATATCCGACAGACGATCATGGCGGAAGACGGGGAAGCTCGCGAAGAATACCTGTCCGAACTGGCTAAGTTCCAGGAGGAAGACTTCGAGGGTATTTTGAAAGAGATGGAAGGATCGCCGGTAATTATCAGGCTACTCGATCCACCTCTTCACGAGTTCCTTCCCGACTCAGAGGAAGAAATTGAAGAGTTTGCAACAACATCGGGGATGGAGCCGGAAGAAGTAAAGGCAAAGGTAGATGAGCTGAAAGAATTCAACCCGATGCTGGGACACCGTGGCTGCAGACTTGGGATCACGATGCCGGAAATCTACGAAATGCAGGTAGAAGCGATACTGAAAGCAGGAGCGAACCTCCAGTCCGATGGCGTAAACGCGATACCGAAGATCATGGTCCCGCTTGTCGGAGATCCCGAGGAGATGAAACGGGTCAAAGATACTATTAAGGGCGTAGAAGAAGACGTCCTGAGTTCTTACGATATAGATCTGAAATACGAGATAGGGACGATGATCGAAATTCCGCGTGCATGCGTACTGGCCGATGAAATAGCAAAGGACGCGGAGTTCTTCTCTTTTGGTACAAATGACCTGACGCAGATGACCTACGGATACAGCAGAGACGATGCCGGCAAGTTCCTGGACGAGTACCTTGAAAAAGGTGTTCTCGAGAACAACCCGTTCGAAACACTGGACGGTAAAGGCGTCGCTCAGATGATGGAAATGGCTACCGAGCTGGGCAAGAGTACGAAGGAAGACTTGTCGATTGGTATTTGCGGTGAGCAGGGCGGAGATCCGGAATCCATCCAGATCGCCAGGGTGGTAGGTCTGGATTACGTTAGTGCCTCTCCGTTTAGAGTACCGATTGCCCGGTTAGCTGCCGCACAGGCTGAGCTGGATTCGGAAGAAGAATAAATTAATTATTAACCTGGAATTCAGGAAAGATTCGATCCGGGGGAGCTTATCCGGCTCCCCCGTTTTTCTATCCTATTCCCCTTTACTCATTATTTTTTAACCCAGACGAATTCCGCAAAATCCGTAAAAGTCCCGAGACGGCTAAATTCCTCGGTATTTTTCAGGGACGAGTCCGTCGCGAAGAGAAAACTCTCGCCAGGTAGGTAAATGATCGGAAGTTTCTTCCCGTAAATTTCCTGGAATCGATCGTAGTAACCTTTCCGGGACTTGAAACCCTGAGCTTTCAGACCGAGCCGAAACAGTTTATCTATCTCTTCTTCCCAGTCAGCCGGATTGGTATTTGCGTTCGGGTGCCAGAGATGAAGCGGCCCTTCAGTGGTAAATATATCGGAAAGAGTGGAAGGTTCGACGGGGTGGGATAAGACCCGAACTATGGCCGCCTGATAATTCCCCCCGATTAGTCTCGATGAGAAGGTCTCGAATGGCTTTTGTTTGACTTCTGCAGTTATACCTATCTCTTTCAACCCTTTCGAGACAATTTTGGCGGAACGATACCTCGCCCGGTTCTTTTCGTTGACCAGAATTGAAAAACTAATCCGCTCACCTGATTCGAACTCCAGAAATCCATCGTCGTTCCGGTCCGAAAGCCCTAGATCTTTCAGCAATTTGCTTGCTCTATTCGGGTTGTAGTTTGACGGTATTAGTTCCCGAACTCCGGGGTTGTGGTAGGGTGATAGTCGGGGGATCGGGCCGAACTGTATTCTGCCGAAGCTGTTGAATACTTCGTTGATCAACCTTTCTCTATCAATGACCAGAGAGACTGCCCGCCTGAAATCCGGGTTCCGAAAGATCTTTCGAAGTTCTTCTCCATCAGCGTTCCAGTTAAACGTGAGGAAATCCGAATTAAGGGGCAGGCCGCAATCGCCCTCGCCGGTAGTTATTTTCCAGCCCTCTTCCTCATTGTTGCTCAGAAGGTAAGGCATATCCTGGAGCTGGGCGCGCAATAAATCAGTTTCGTCGTTTTTAAATTTGAGGAATTTGATGTCGTCATCTTTGACCTTAAATACTCTGTATCGGTTCAAATAGGGTAGCTGGGTTCCGTCGGGATCAGTTTTATAATAATAGGGGTTGCGAGAAAGAACTATCTCCTCGCCCGGAACGTATTTTTTTAGCTGGAATGGACCGGCGCCGACTATCTTTTCAGGTTTGTTTGCGGCGGTTTTCAGCCCCCAGGAATTGTTAAATTTCGCCGTGCTGACGCCTTTAAAAACGTGACGGGGGTATATGCCCGTGCTGACACTTTTCAAGAACGGTCCATAAGGCTCCGGGATCTTAAACCGTACTGTAAGGGCGTCCAGTTTCTTTATTTCCGGTAACTGGTTATCGATCCGTAAAAGCGACCTTTTTTCCGTTTTCACTTCCGGGTTCAAGATTAATTCCCTGTAAGTAAATATTACGTCTTCCGCCGTCAGAGGTTTTCCATCGGAAAATTTCAAACCCTTTCGCAGGTGAAAGGTGTAGGTGCGGCCGTCTTTCGATATGGACCAGGATTTAGCCAGGCCGGGTACTACCCTTCCGTTAACCGGGTTTTCGGCAATTAGGCCGGAACCCATAATCACCCGGGTTACCTCCTTTGTGCGTTTTTTATCCCCTAAAAGGTTATTAAAGGTTTCAGGGAAATTCTGTACAGCAAATTCTACAGAACCACCCGGCTGTCCCGGCTTTAGATTCCTCATCCCCCATAGCTCGTTCTCCTCACCCAGTGGCACTGTCTGAGGTTCGGCGGGTGGGTGACTCTCCCGAGCGGTTACGACAGAGCTTAAAAGTAACAGAGTGCAGAAGAAAGTAATGATGTAGACGAAGCGTCTTTCCTTCATCTCAACCTCCTCTTACGGCGGAGTCACTTTTGAGCATTCTATCGCCCAGGGCCGTGATCACGGCCGACCTGTATGCGGGAGTTTCGTAACTGGTCGCGGCGCAGGCCATCCTGAGAAGTTCGGTTTTCGATTTATCCGAATCGATCAAGTAGCTCCCCCAGGCCAGGGCAGCGCCCTGCCTCACCTCTCTGGTCTTTCCGCTGGAAGCGATTTCTTCCAGGGTTTCCGGACTTACCTTGCCTTCTGCTAACTTTCCGTATGCACGCCCGGCAGCCTGCCTGAGCCAGCTGTTTTTCGTTTTATCCGAGGCTATTTTGCGTAATTCCGACAGCGACGGGCTTGGAGGCATTCGGCTTGCGTACCGGATTGCCAGTGCTCCGGCCGCTCCCCGCTTTATCTCTTCGTGAGGTGATTTTCGTATCATTCTCTTTAGCTCTTTTGCCGAATAGTGATTGGGGTAAATTGATTCCAGCGCTTTTGCCGCGGCCTCCCTCAAATATTGTGATGTACTGCCAGTTGCCATTTTTTCCAGGTTTTTCATCGAGTAGCCTTCGACTTCATTTAGATTAAATGCCAGGTAGTAAAGACCGAGAGCGTTACGGGCCGCTTTTCTGATACCGGGAGAAGTACCTTTGGTCGCCTGTCTCTCGAGTTCCTTTGCTTTTTTTCGAGCCTCCTTTAATGAACCGACTTTTTTTACGTCCTCAAACTTTTTCGTTAGTGCTTTTATCGCAGCGCCACGCAGTTCGTCCGTTCTGCCCTTCCGGACGACTGATTCCAGTTCATTCGTTTGGAGTTCTATATTAACGTATTTTTTCGCCAGGGCTCGAGAAGCAGCGGCCCTGACTTCCGGGATGAAATCGGACCCGGCCAGCAGTTCCAGCTGGCGGAGGGTAGTTCCCAGTGCCGGTACCGCCGCTGACAGAAGTAAAGTCAGACACAAGAAAATAACCGTTATTCTGGTACGAACCGCCATTTTTCCACCCCTTGCAGTCAGTACTGATTTTAAGAAGTTACTGATCTAATTGGAAACAGGATTCAGTGCTTTCTCTATCACCGCCCCCAGACGTTTTATACCTTCTCTGATTTCTTCGGTGCTAAGCAGAGAATAAGAAAGCCGCATGGTATTTCTCCCGCTGTCGTCCACGTAAAAGTGATGCCCGGGGACGAATGCGACGTTTTCTTCCAGCGCCTTCTGGAAAATTGTTACCGCATCCATCCCTTCCGGTAGAGTGACCCAGATAAATAAACCGCCATTTGGCTCGGTCCAGGTCAGGTCGTCGGATTGAGGGAAACTTTTCTCCATTTCATCGAGCATTGCGTCCCTGTTTTCCCGGTAGTAATTGTGTAGATCATCGAGATGCTCGGATAGATCGTTGTTTGCCAGCCAATCGGCAGCTATCCATTGAGTCGTAGTCGAGGTGCATAGATCGGTTGCCTGTTTCATGGTTACAAGTTCCTGGATCAACTTCCCCGGTCCTACGGTAACGGCCAGTCTCATACCCGATGAAAGGATCTTGGATAGAGAAGCGAGGGTAATGACCCGGCCCGACTGATCGAACGTCGAAATTGGTTTCTTGAATTTTCCGGAAAACCTTACGCCGAAGTAAGGCGTGTCTTCTACTATAATAAGGTCGTATTTTTCGGCTATTTCTACAATCCTTTCGCGTTTTTCTTCACTCAGGGTAACCCCCGTGGGATTCTGAAAATCGGGGATTATGTAAATAAATTTTCCCTCTTTTCCCGCTTCCTCTACTTCCTTTATCTTTTCCTCAAGTTTTTCTAAATCCATCCCGTCTTTTCTCAAAGGAACACCGACGTTGTCAGCCTGGAAAGTAGAAAATGCCTGGACCGCTCCGAGATAAGTCGGGAGCCCGCAGAAAATCACGTCTCCCGGGTCGATAAATGCTTTGCAGACTAAATCAATTGCCTGCTGGGAAGAATTGGTAGCAATGATATTTTCCAGCTCTATCTCCATACCAAATCCGGAGAGCCAGGATATCATTTCTTTGCGAAACTTCTCTACCCCCTCGGTCGTCCCGTACTGCAGGGACTGCTGGTAGTTATCTCTTATCTGGTGCCTGGCGGATTCCGCCAGTCCCTGACTCGGGAAAGTTCCCGGTTTCGGTAATCCCCCGGCAAAAGAGATCACCTCGGGCTTTTTGGTAAATTTTAGGACCTCCCTGATAGCTGACCTGCCTGTATTCTTCGCTCTTTTTGACAAGAAATTTTTCATTTTAAACCCCTCCATAAATTATTTTAACCGGTCTCGTAAAAAAGGCAACTTGGACCAGGGTAAATTGTCTCTCGGACTAATCGGACTGTGACTCCTTAGCGGGGCCGAGGTTGTCACCCCTTACGGAGTTGATAATTCTTTCTCCCACTTCTTTGAAAATTTTACCGGCCGTTGCCCCGCCCCATACCGGTCTGGTTCCAACTTCGTCCAGTACGATAAGTATAAGGTACCGGGGGTTCTCCCTGGGAAAGAAGCCGACGAAGGAAGAAATGTATTTGTCCTGAGAGTACCCACCGGGTACCGCTTTTTGCGCCGTTCCAGTTTTACCGGAAACGCTGTATCCGGGTATTGCCGCGTCCTGGCCCGTGCCGTCTTTGACCACACTTCTTAACATATTTTTCATCTCGCTAACTGATTCGGGCGAAGCGAACAATCCTCCTATGCTATCTTTTTTCTCCAGAGAGGAAACTGTTTCTCCCCCAGGTGTCCTGACCTTGTTGATGATCGTCGGTTTTACCATATTGCCCCCGTTGGCGACCCCCGCCATCTTTGCTGCCAGCTGTAGAGCGGTTACCGATAGACCCTGCCCGATTGGAATAGAGCCGATTGAGAGCCCCGACCACTCGCTATAATGCTTTAAGGAGCCTGATTGTTCCCCGGGTAGCTCGATTCCGGTTTTTTTCCCAAACCCGACTTTATTGAGAAAATTGTAAAGTTTCCGTTCCCCCAGGTCCTGGGACACCCTGATAATCCCGGTATTTATGGAATGCTTTATTACCTCGGAGAACGGGACGACTCCGTAATCGCGGTACTGAGCATTGCTTATCGGGTGGTTATAGAGGTAAATTGGTGAGTTCCCGTTCACCATCGTATCCGGTTCGACAATTCCGTGGTCCAGGGCGGCCAGGCCGGAGAATACTTTGAGGACAGATCCGGGTTCGAAGCTGTTGCTTATCGGGATATTTTTCCTTTCTTCCCCCGTGTAATTATCGTACACATTTGGATTATATCCTTTGTTCTGAGCCATTCCAAGAACTGCTCCGCTGGCTGGATCAATAACCACTCCCCAGGCTTTTTTCGCTTCAAATTCTTCGACTCCCTGCTGTAGTTCGTTTTTCAAAATATACTGTACTTTTAGATCCAGAGTCAGGTAAACGTCGTAACCGGACCGGCCTTCTACCAGGGTTTTCCTTCGGAACGGGTAACGATTTGCCCCGTAAATTATCCTCTGGACTTTTGGCTTCCCGTCCAGAGCATCGTTCATGGAGTATTCGACCCCCGCAAGCCCTTCGCCATCAACTCCGGTAAAACCGACTATAGAACCGGCCAGGGTTCCCTTCGGATAAACCCTTTTGTTGGAATCTATAAGGATTAATCCGTCAATATCAGCGTTTTCGACTCGTTGTTTGATTCTCTTGCCCGTTTCGTAGCTGACTGACCGATCGATCCAGGTAAAGTAGGATTCCCGGTAGACGAGGGATTCGAGTTTTCTTCGCTGTATCCTCAGTTCGTCCACCAGGATGTCTATCATAAGTTCCGGCTTGGTCATATTGTAAGAATCTACTGCTACCTGGTATGCTTCCCGATTGAAAGCCAGAAGTTGACCGTTTCTATCGTAGATCCTGCCTCTTTCCGGCGGAATCTTGACCTTTTTCTCGTGGATTGCCTCGGCGCGCCTGTCCCAGCTTTCCCGCTGCAGGATCTGTACGGAAACGAGCCTCCATATTACCAGGCCAATGACAGCGATTAGAACGGAAGCAACGAAGAAAAGTCTCTTTCTATTTATCATATCGTCCTCAAGGTGCGGACTTTTTCGCCATGTCAAGCGTGGGTTCCATGGAGCTATTGATCCTCGGAAACCCCGGGTTCGACCATTCCGAGTCTCTCTTTGGCTATTCTTTCGATTCTTGCCAGGGAGAAATAACGGGCAATATCCAGCTGAAGTTCCTTTTTTCGTTCTTCAAGCGGAACCAGTTCTTCTTCCAGTTGCGATACGCGTCGCTGAAGGTATATAACCTGCCAGCCCTGCCAGAGGTAAAGAAATATAAGTGACAGTATAATTAGAGTAGCCGCAAGCACTTTGAACCAGCCGGGATAGTTATTCATTTAAGTTGACACCTGGCTGCTGAATTTTTTTCTCCCCGCTCTCAAGCGGGCGCTCCTGGCTCTGGGGTTCCGATCTATCTCTTCTCTGGTCGGCTTCTCCATCCCTTCTGTCAGGATTTCGACTTCCGATTCCTTATCACAGCGACAAACGGGTAAGTCGGGAGGACAGATGCAATCCTTTGCCCTGTAATTCAAAAACCGTTTGACCCTTCTGTCCTCCAGCGAATGGTAGGACAAAACTACAATTACCCCGCCTTCCTTCAGGAGGCTAAAGGCCGTTTCAAGTCCTTCTTCCAGATTGTTTAGCTCGTCGTTAACCGCGATTCTCAGTGCCTGGAATGTTTTGGTCGCCGGGTGTGTCTTCCTTTTTCTTTTCTCCGGTTCTGGCAGGGCTGAGTCAATTATAGATACTAGTTCTCCTGTCGTGGTAATTTTCTCCTGTTCTCTCCGATTGACTATTTCTTTAGCTATCCCGTCTGCCCATCTTTCTTCGCCGTAGCGAATTATCAGATCCTTCAATTTTTCGAAGGAATATTCATTAACTAGATCTTCCGCCGTAGGTTCGCTCCCTGGATCCATCCTCATGTCGAGTGGGCCCTCCTTCTGAAAGGAAAACCCCCTTTCCGGATCCTCTATTTGAAAAGTAGAGAATCCGAGGTCGAACAGTATACCGTCTGCTCCGGTAACTCCAGCAGCTTCGATTGCAGCATCAATATCTACGAAATTTGCCTGGAATAGTTCGATCCTGGGTGGTAGTCCCGTAAGTCTGTCACTTGCCACCTGAAGAGCTGATTTGTCCAGGTCAAGCCCAATAAAGGTGCCGGACGGACCCAGTTCACCGGCGATTTCAGCTGCATGACCACCCGTGGAAGTAGTGGCGTCACAATAAACTCCGGACCGATTTTCTTCCGGCTTGAGGTAATTGATCACTTCCCGGACCATTACCGGATCGTGTACAGGAGGACCATCCTGCATTTTATCAGCTGTCATACTTTAATTCTCGATCAATCCATTCCAGAGCCTGGTTTAATTTCCCTGTCGCTCGTTCGTTCATTTTTCGTCTGACCACGTTAGTGGTTTTCCGTAGCTCAGCCTTCTGCTTATAAATTGTTTCCAGGTCCGATAGGTATTCCGTCGCGTTAATCAGGTCTTCCGGGTGCCAGAGCGAGAAGTTACTTTCCGGTTCGAGTTCATTTACGTCCTCAATCAAGTAATCCATCTTGGGGTCGTAACTAATTCCCTGGACAGGTGTTCCGCTGATAAAAGAAAAAATAAGGGTGTGTAATCTTCCGGCGATCACCAGGTCCAGGCCACGCATCATCTCAACCAATTGTACTGGAGATAAATGGTCTACGTCTATGATATTACAGGTGGCATCCGTCGCGGATTTAATATCATTATTCATCTCTCTATCGGAAGAAGAGTTTGAAGAAAACAGGACTATACTGACTCCAAATTTCTCCTGCAGCATATCAAGTCCACTGGAAACGGCCCTTAATACGTCCGATCTACCCTTGATATCATTTCTTAAAGCCGCCGCGACGATATCTTTGTCGGGTGAGGGAAGAAAATCGTCCGGATTCTTTTTCTTCCCGGGGAGAGAAAAAGCCAGATCTTCCCCGACAATGACCCTTTCTTCGTTAACCCCCAGAGTTTTCAGTATCTCGCAGCTCCTGTCATCCCGGACCAAAAAACCCTTTACGTCTTTTAGAGTGTGGTGTAAAAGGGTCTCGTTATAGCTTTTATTGATGGGCCCGATCCCCTGACCGAGGACGTAGGTTGGAACTGAAAGAACTCGAGCCAGATAAATTATTCCCAGGTAATACCAGAGGGAAAAAGTGCTGGTGTTATCCTGAAGCAATCCTCCACCGCCGCTTATGAGCACGTCGGACTTTCTTAAAGTCCGAATAAGGACCAGGGGGTGCCAGCGATCTACAGCGGACACGCCATGATATTCCCGGGTCTTTTCCGGGTTATTGCTGAGGGTAACGATCTCCAGTTTCTCGGAAGAATAGCGATCCTGCAGGGAATTCACGAGGGATTTCAGTATTGCTTCGTCGCCGAGATTGCCGTAACCGTAATAGCCGGAAATAGTTATCCTTTTTGGAGTTTCCAGAGGTATTCCCCCCCGACTATAAACAACAGTAAAATCGCTCCCAGAATTAATCCCCCGGCCAGACCATTTGCTGTTCTGATAAGAGATACTGTGACAGGGGTATGAATATGGGCAAAAGTATTTATAATGGAAATCTGACCAATAAATCCTACCAGGAAGAAGGCGAGCTTGCAAAGCTGAAACTTTTTTCGATACCTGCCGGCGATGTAAAGCCAGGCTATTAAGCTGGGGTGGCCGAGCACGAACTCCTTAAACCGCGGTCTGACAAAGAGGGCGTTTTCGAGCCAGCGTCTAATCGCCTCTTCCAGTTCGGTACTGCGGAGAAAGGTAAAATTGCCGCTCCGGAAAAGGAGAAAGAGGAATAAGCCCAGGAGCAGAGTTCCGAGGAAGGCTTTTTTGTAGTCAAATTTTATCTCGGATAGGCGTAAACTCCCCCGGGAGATCGCCGCTATCACCAGAACTAGAAGGGGGAAGAAAAGAGAAACCTTGACGCCGCGAAATTGCTGTAGTTTTAGTAGAAATACTTCGTCCAGCATTACCGAAGAGATAATGAGCCCGACCAGAGTCGAAAAGAGACTCATCCAGATCAGATCCAGCAGCGGGTCAATTAAGCCGGGATCATCGCGGAAAGACCTTCCGTACTGCAGTACCAGTTTATAGCCAACCAGCGGTGCCGATACCGCCAGAATCAGAGCACCGGCCTGTATTGTTAAAGTGGGTAAAGTCAGCGTTCCCACTATTAAACCGACGAATGACAGGACTGTTACGCTTATTAACCGGGCCGGGCTTAAATAGGTGTCGGGAATAAGTACCCAGAGGAACAGCCCGAAGCTTCCCGAGAGCAGGAGAGCAGCCACGAAAGCCCGAGTTTTCACATCTTCGCTTGCCCCCCGAACGGTATCCAGTTTACCTGTTGCGTACCCAGTCCCGGAAAGATTTTCTTGAATCGAGCTTAAAGTGTCCAGCTGTTCTTCCAGGCCGGAGTTCGTGGTTATTCTGTATTCTATGATTCCGATGTTCCTTTCCTGCACGGCTCTTTCGTACCTGGCTTTCTTCTCGACCGGTGTGAGAGTCCCGACTTCCTTGTCGAATACCCTGTGGAGTCGGACAACCTGCAATTCTTCCTCTTTCGCGAGCCGTTGGACGGTTTCCTGGTTGCGAAATTCTACCGCGCCGAGGATCAGGTCGTTTTCACCGAGCCAGTCCACCAGATAATCCGGGATATTCGGAGAGGACAGCCCACGGAGGACGACGAACTCGGGTTTCAGCTTCTTCAGAAACTCAAGTAGCGCACGATAATCCTTTTCTTCGGCCATCTGGAGGTTAGTTACTTCCAGGCCTCTGGTGGCGTTCGTGTTTTTAAGCTCGGACAGCAACTCCGGTGGCGCGAAGCCGCCCTCCGATCCCAGATTTTCTCGGAAAAGGACGATATCCGCTCCGGTTCGGACTAAGTTCTCCGTCAGCCCGAGTTCCGTTTCCCCGAAGATCGGGCTCGCCCTTTCGATATCTTTGTATCTAACTGCGACTGAGTACTGTTTCGTCCCGAAATCCCAGCTCAGTCTTTTCGTGACCTGATAGGCGGTCAAAGACAGTACAATCAGGGCAAGAAGCAGCGCAGTAACTTTTAAGGTCTTATTTTTATTCATGATTTGTTGGTTCGAATCAGGAGAAAGAATAACTTTTTCCTGCTGCAGTTGCAAAATAATAAACTCCCCATTGCAGTGCAGTGCTCTATTCAATATATTTTTAAGTGATATGCCAAGAAGAAAGAAGATGCGACATTGTCGGAAGTTCAGGGGATCGGAAGTATTCAAGCCCGCCGGTACCCCGATGAATCAGTTACCGATGACCGAAGTAGAATTGGACGAGCTTGAAGCCATGCGCCTCTGTGATAAGGAAGGGATGGATCAAACGGAAGCAGCCGAGGAGATGAATATTTCGAGAGGCACCCTGCAGCGGTTGCTTTACTCCGGGAGGAAAAAGGTCGTCGATAGTTTTATCAATACGAAGGCGATAACTTTCCAGACCGGACCGCATATAGAAGAAAGGGAAAGTTGAATCGGAGTTCAGCAGGGTTTGGCTTTCCGAATTGTTTGACCTAAGCTATTTACTTGCTTTTCCATTAGCATCACGCTTACCCGGGTTTTTTCATTTTTAGACTCCATAGCTTTTTATTCCTTACCTGCCTGTTATAGTTGAATCCAGCTTTTAAAAGTGATATGCTACTTTATAAGTTTCCCTTAAGCGAATCTATTTTTTCTACCATTTTTATTAATTCAAAGAAGGAGGTATATAGTGTCTTTTCAGTACGAACTTGCAAAGTTTATAGATTTTAGGGACCGAGAAAAGTGCGAACAAGTCAGGCGTATATCAAAAGAAGAGCTAACGGAACATGAAAACCAGGAATTTAACATCAGAATTATCGAAGAACCGGCTGACTTTTACTTCGAGTTTGCTCTCGATATAGTTCGCCGGATTATGGAAGCACACAAGCAGGGTCAAGAGCTCGTGGGGATTTTCCCTTTAGGTCCGGTGCCTCAATACCCGCTGGCAGCTCGAATGATTAATAAGTTCGAAATACCCTGCGACCATCTCCATATTTTCGCTATGGATGAATACGCA
>CAZRDU010000001.1:0-42277 GCA_964599005.1 uncultured Thermotogae bacterium | reverse complement strand
AGATGAAGGCTTGTTTACCACGGGCGAGCCGATTAAGTCTGACGATATTATAGCCGTGCAGTTTGCCGTTCCACCTCGCATTTCCGGTCCGTAAGAGGGCAGCCAGGTAACTTCCAGCCCTTCTTCCATACCGGAACGGGCGATGATTTTTCCCGTTAGAATAACCCCCTGACCTCCAAAACCCGAAACAACGGTCGAGTATTCTTCCATTGTTATCACCGTTAAGTCCTATCTATTATGTCCCCGAGGGGATAGACTTCTTCGACTTCTGTCTTGATTCTTTCGTTAGCTTCCGTCGGATCCATGCCCCAGTTTATCGGACAGGCGGAAAGAAGCTCTACCAGTGCATAACCATCATCCGCCATTTGAATTTTAAATGCCTTCTTTATCGCGGACTTCGCCTGCTCGATTCGTTTAACGTCGTATACAGCCTGGCGGGTAATATAAGCTGGGCCATCCAGTTCCGAAAGCATTTCCGACATCTTGATCGGGGGGCCAAAATCCTTTGCCTTCCTACCTTTCGGGGTCGTAGTTGTTTTTTGATCGATCAGGGTAGTCGGAGCCATCTCCCCGCCGGTCATCCCGTAAAGAGTATTGTTGATGAAGAAAACGGTAATATTTTCGCCCCTGTTGGCGGCATGAGTCGAATTGTTAGTGCCGATGGAGGCAAAATCACCGTCTCCCTGGTAGGCAAAAACCGTTAGATCAGGTCTGGCTCGTTTTACCCCGGTAGCAACCGCGGAGACCCTTCCATGAGCTGGCTGAATAACGTCGATATCGAACCATTTATAGAGAAAGACGGAGCATCCGACCGGGGCAGTGCCTACTGTGGAGTCCTGAATCCCGAGTTCGTCGATTGCCTCGGCGATCAACCTGTTTATAACACCGTGATGACAGCCGGGACAGTAACTGAATTTCTCGTCGTTCAAACTATCCGGCCTTTCGAATACCTTTTTCATGCTGGCAGTATTCTCAGCTACGGCCTTTTCAGACATGTTTTTTGACCTCCTCAAGGATACCTTCAGGGGTCGGCACAACCCCTCCCTGTTTTCCGTAAAACGGCGTATTAACTTTTGAATGGACGGATAACCTCACATCTTCGACCATCTGGCCCGCGTTCATTTCCACCGTTAATACAGTATCTACTTTTTCGCTCAACCTGGCCAGACGGTCGCCCGGAAAGGGCCAGACGGTAACTGGCCGAAAGATTCCGATATTTATTCCGGCCTTTTTCCCAAGCCTCCTGGCGGATCTGGCGATCCTTGCTACGGTGCCGAAAGCCACCAGTAAGATGTCAGGGTCATCTGCATCGATTTCTTCGAATCTGGTTTCCTGACTTTTTATTCGGTCGTACTTGTCCTGGAGGTCTCTATTGATCGACTCGAGCTTTTCGGCGCCCAGAGCGAAGCTCCTGATTACATTCGGGTCCCCTCCATTTGTCCCCGTAGTTGCCCAGGGCTTTTCCGGAATATCACTTTTATCGACCGGGGATGGTAAATTCACCGGTTCCATCATCTGGCCGATCATCCCGTCTGCCAGCACGACTACTGGATTTCTATATTTATCGGCGAGGTTAAAGGCTTCGTAGGTCAGTTCGGCGGCCTCGGGTACAGTGGAGGGAGCAAGAACTATCAAGCGATAATCACCGTGTCCACCACCCTTTGTAGCCTGGAAATAATCTCCCTGAGCCGGCTGAATATTGCCCAGACCGGGACCGCCACGCATGATGTTTACGATTACTGAAGGCAATTCTGCTCCTGCCAGATACGATATCCCTTCCTGTTTCAAACTTATTCCCGGACTGCTTGAAGAAGTCATGGTTCTTTCGCCGGCGGAAGCCGCTCCGTAAACCATACTTATTGCCCCTATTTCGCTTTCAGCCTGGAGAAAAGTTCCGTCTTCCTTTTCTGGCATGTGGGTTGCCATCCATTGTAAAAGCTCCGCCTGGGGAGTTATCGGGTAGGCGAAATAATTTCTGCAACCGGCCCTGATTGCTGCTTCGGCGATAGCTTCGTTACCCCGCATTAATTTTTTGTCGCCCATCAGACTCCCTCCTTTTGCTGCTTATAGACAGTTATAGCCACGTCCGGACAGACTTTGCCGCAAAAACCACAGCCTATGCAATCTTCGGGTTTTTCGGCTTTGGCATAGTTATACCCGCTGGAGTTAAAATCATCGGATAAAGAGAGGACGTTCTGTGGACAGGCCTCTATACAGAGCCCACACCCTTTGCATCTTTCAGCGTCGATTTCTACCTTACCCCTCGGCATAATACCCCTCCTCAATGCCGATTATATGGTCCAAAAATCCCTGTTTAACCTTTCTTTGCGGTGTTCATTTATTTCATCGAGCGATCTATCGACTTCTGATAACCATTCCTCAAACTGGTCGGCTATACCCGGTTTCCTGGAGTCATCACCTCCGTTGTTTTTTTCGTGAGTCACGTTTTTCAGGTATTTGTCCGGTTTGGTCTGGAATTTATCTTTTGGGAATAATTTAGTTACTGTGAGTTGAAAGACCTCTTCGTCGGATTCTTCTTCTACCCTCACCTTGACCTCTGATCCTTTGCTGATATCGGAAGCTTCGAGATCGTTAGCCAGGTTGTCATTGGGGGCAAAACCAGTTATATCGTTACAAAGAGCGACTGTGTAACCTTCGTCCTTTATTTCTTTGATAACACCTGAGACCTTTTCACCAACGCGAATATCCATAATACCACCGCCGCTTTATTTTACGGTTGAATTTAAGACATATTATTCCACTAAATTATTATACTTCGCCTGATTGAAAAGTTCAAAAAAGCTATTACTGATTGGATTAGGGAGGGTTCTGAACTTAATGACGTTGTCAGGAAGTAGCAAGTAGAATCGTGGCTTTGTAGGACATTTTACATATATAGTTTTATAAAGAGTAATTATAGAAACAATTAAATGGAAAGCGTAATATTAGGTTGAGAAATCAGGGGGTTTTAAGCAGGATACTTGACTGGTTTCACATAGCGAACTTAGGTGCGATTCGATTGATATTATTTTCGTTTCTCGGAAGGGCTCATTATGGTTAGGTTGAATTTAATGGTTGTAGGTTGTAACAATAATGCAAAGTCATAAAAAGGAGCGAAATGAAAATAGGCTTCGTTACGGGGGCATATCTGCCTGCACCGGGTGGAGTTACCACTTCAGTAGTCAATTTTTCTCATCAACTGGAAAAATTGGGCGAGGAAGTTCACGTTTTCTGCCCTGAATATCCAGAAGAGGACATGGGTAACACGGATGAGAAAAACGTACACAGGGTGTCCTCTTATTACAGCCCCTTGTTAAAAGATTTTCGCCTGACTGACCCTTTTCAGGCCGCCAGGGTGTTTCGCGGTAAGTTCTCGGACCTCGATATCGTCCATATTCACCTGCCTACTATCATGAGCACGCCCGCTCGCTGGGTGGCCGGTTTTTATGGGATCCCCCTATTCTTTACATATCATACAAATCTGGAACGTTATATTCGTCATTACGTTCCCGGAGTCCCGGATAACCTTTCTCGGGCCGTGACAAGGATCTATACGTCAAGAGAGACGAAAAACGGGGAAAAGCTATTTGTTCCTTCGCCGGATATGAAAAAACTTTTAAGTACCTACAGCCTGGAGCCTCCGATACAGGTTTTGCCAACCGGGATTGATCTTGAGGTTTATCAGGAGAAGGCTGAAGCACCCAGAAAGTTAAGGGAACAATTTGGGATAGGGGAAGATGAAAAGATCTTACTTTACGTAGGGCGAGTGGGCAGTGAGAAAAACATTAGTTTCCTTCTGGATGCATTCAAACGAATTTCCCGGAAATTTTCCGCCGTTCATTTCGTTATAGTCGGTGGCGGTAGGGGTTTAGGTAAGGTTCTCTCCAGAGTTAGCAAGATGAATGCCTCCCGGACGATTCACTTTACGGGCTACGTCGAGGATGAGGAGGTCCTTGCGGAGTATTATCGGGAAGCGGATTTATTCCTTTTCGCTTCGCTAACCGAAACTCAGGGACTGGTTATTGCCGAGGCCATGGCCGCGAGAACACCGGTGGTAGCGGTTGATGCCCCCGGGGTACGGGACGTGCTGCAAAACGACAAAGGGGGTTACCTCGTAGGGGAAGAGGTTGGAGTCTTTAGCGAAAAAGTGCTGGAGCTCCTGAACGACCCGAAGACTTTGAGAAAAAAAAGCGATGAAGCCATAGAGGTTGCCCGGAAATTTTCCGCGAAAACCATGGCAAGAAAACTTCTGAACAGTTATCAGGAAGTTCTGGGGGAGAAAAAATAAAAAGGAAGAAGCCCATGGGCTTCTTCCCGGTATATTTTTGAAATCTATATTTATCCTACTGATTAAGAACGATCTTCCTTCACTTCCGCGGCCTCTTCTCTTAATCTTTGCGAAGCGTCTTCCAGATAATTTTCACGATAAATTTGCTTGATTGCCGAGTAATTTGCTGCCGTGTTTTTGTCTTTCTTCATCGTAATACACCTCCAGGTGCACTTAATCTATTCCGTTTAACTTACCTTGGCCTTACAGTTAAACACTTAACTATATGTTATAGTATACAGGCGAAAAATATAATTTCAAGCCCAAATATATAAAAACTTACTATTTATAAATTTTTAACTTTAATATTTAGTTGGGTCTATATTGGATCGGGATAATATAGTAGGACTAAAATTGGATAGAAATTTTTAGGCTAGCAAATGTAAACCGTAGGAAGCTAAATTTCAAGCCCCTGCAAGGGCACTAAAAGTACTTGGGGGGAAATATAATGAATAGAGTGAATTAACCGATTAGTCTTAAAGCGCCAGGGGTAAGTTTGGAGGGCAAAACTAGCCCCGGCAACTACTTGTCCGCGGATAAATACTCTTCGTATATCCGAATGTACTGCTGGCCAACCTTCTCAAGGCTGTGGTTTTTTGCCGTTATCTCAGCGTTTTCCGAGAGTTTTTCCCTGAGTTGCCTATCCTCCATTGCCTTTTTGACCAGGTGAACAAATTCATCTCTCCCATCCCCCTTTAAACAATTATGCCCGTCCTTCATCCAGCCTTTATAAGCAGGAAGATCTCGTGTTACGATAGGTAAACCTCTGGCGGCTGCTTCGAGTAACACTATACCTTCATTTTCCTCTTTCGAAGGAAAGAAGAAAAGGTCGCCGGAAGAAAAGGCCGCGCTGATATCGTCTACGTAGCCGGTAAATTGAACGTTATCGGGAGAGTTCTTTATCGCGTTATCCATTTGTTGATCGAACATAAATAGCTTATTCATCCTGTGGCCGTACCAGATGAAATCGTATTGAGGAAGTTCCCGAGCAACTTCTACGAAAGTGCTGATGTCTTTTCGCGGTATCACCTGTCCGACCACTATGACTGTTGGGTTGTCGAGGCCATATTTATTTCTGTATTTTTGTCGTCCCTCTTCAGAATATTCGACCTTCTTCAGGTTGACCCCGTTACTTACCACGCGCGTCTTTTCCCTTTCGACGCCGAAATCGGCTATCATGTCTTTCGTGTAATCGGAAGGTGCAATTACCCTATCCCCTGAATTGTACAAGCGAGAAAGCCACTTAATGAATGGCTTTTCCAGATATTTAGAAAGAGTAAACCCGCCTTCGATATCCTTGCCCGAATGAGCAAAAACTACCCCCATTTTTCCTCTGCGCTGTGCCTGTTTCAATTTCAAATAGGAAACTGGCCCGGGCCAGTTTATGTGAATCACGTCATAAGGTTCCCTGGGTTTATCCTTTACTTCTATGCCGTTATCCCTCAGGGCCTTTTTCTGATGTTTTACTGCTGCTGTGATGCCGTGAACTCCGTACATTGTTGGATCTTCATAGACGCAAACAGATTTCATATCCCACGATCCCCATTTCAGTTATAATTATATATGGTTGATATGCTATGCATAAAAGACTAGCGATCCAAGGGGGAAAACTCAACAACTTGTGATTTTCTTCCTAATATATGAACATTAAATAAACAATTGACCACGAACTTCAATCAGAGGAAGGTTAACGAAGGCACTGATGAGCTGGTTAGTCTATAATATTATCGGCATCTTTTTCCGTCTCGGGATAAAGCCAAATTTTGACCTCCAGGTTGATGGGCTGAAGAATTATTCGGAAAGTCCCTCTTCCTTAATAGTGGCAAATCACAAGAGGGATCTTGATTCAGTCCTTATCGCAACGGTTTTCTACTACCACGAGGGGTTTCTCCGACCCTCTACACCTATTTCCTTCATGGGGGATGAGAACCTGTTTCAGCCCGGCTTTCTCGGAAATTGGATAAAGGGGCCGAGGTTGCTCAAAAAGGCTCTGCAGCCAGTTTCACTGAATCATATATTGCAGTGGCTTAACGCTTACCCCATCGGTAAGCTGGATTTTCACTCCGTTCCCGTTCACGATGCATTAAGGATAATAAAGGAAAGGGACGACGACTACGAACTGAATGAAATCATTAAAGAAGAGGCGCTGCAGGAGCTATTTGAGGGTTCTTCTTTAGGTGATCCGGAAATGACCATATCGGAATTTTTCGAGAAGGAAGGGTATCCGCGGGAAAAAATCGATTCGCGGAACTTCAGGTCACAATTTAGAAAGGCAGTTAAGAAGAGTAAACTGGGAGCAGTAAAAAATCAACTGAGTCAGTTTGTAGAGTTATTAAATGATGGAGCAATTCTTTATATAACTCCCGAAGGAACCCTTTCCCATAACGGCATGCTGGGTCCGCTTAAGGATAGCTTACTTATTCTGATAGACGAAGCTGATCCGGACGTGGTGGTTGTGCCGACCAATATAACTTACGACTTTATGAAAAAAGGGAAGACGCGAATATTTGTTAACGTGGGAGAAGAAATGACCGGGATGGAAGAGTTAGAGCGCAGGGAAAGAAGCAGTAAGTTGAGAAAGGAAATACTGCGTTTGACCACGATAAACCTGTCACAGGTGGCGAGTTACTGGCTGGGCGAAGCGGCAGATGCAGGGGAAGAAAAGATAAAAATCGATGAAATATATGAATTGGTTGTGAGGGATTTGAATGATTTTGAAAAGAAGGGGTTTAACATGGATAACAGGTTATCCGAAAGGTCGGGGGTAAAGGAGCGCTGGGAGTCTTATCTGAATTATTGTCTTGAAAGGGGAATTCTGTCTCGAGAAGGTTCGAGTAATGCGGACAAATCCCAGACATATCGACTTTCCTCCGACCTGGGTTACAATGGGAACGAAATTCCGAGAGCTTACCGACGCGATCCGGTTAATTATTGTGCTAATGAAATAAAAGCCCTTGAGAAAGTCGGATTGATTGACCTTTGAGCGATTTTAACTGCGAAGATATTTACGACGAGCACGGACTGAAACGCTTTCTCCGGTATCACAACTTGCGTCCGGATAAGGATAAAGGGCAGCATTTTCTCACTAACGAAGCAGTTCTGCAAAAAATTTCCACTGCGGTGAGAAGCGGCGGGACCGTGATAGAGGTGGGCGCCGGGCCCGGTAGTTTGACGTGTAAGATAAAGGATAGATTTGAGAAGACGTTTGCCGTAGAGATAGATGAAAAGTTTCGGGGTCCTTTTAAGGATTTGAATCCCGAGGATTCTGTCAACTTTGTTGCTGCTAATTTTTTGGATCTAGATTTTAAAGGTCTGGATCTTGAGAAAAATAAATCCTCCCGGCTCGTGGGCAATATTCCGTACAACGTGACGGGCAGGGTGTTGAAGAAGGCAGTTTCCAACCGGGA
The DNA here is from genome assembly GCA_964599005.1 of uncultured Thermotogae bacterium. Lineage (GTDB taxonomy): Bacteria > Bipolaricaulota > Bipolaricaulia > M55B111 > M55B111 > JAGXLP01. The sequence goes on along the minus strand of CAZRDU010000001.1, from coordinate 34,543 downwards.
ATACTTTTCGGAGTCGGTCTTTACCGTTCAGAAAGAGGTCGCCGAAAGGATACTGGCCGATCCCGGTACCAGTAATTCCGGAGCAATAACTTACTATATCCAGGCCTACGGAGAAGTGAGCCATGTTGTGGATATACCTCCGAAGGACTTCTATCCTCCCCCGGCTGTTGATTCCTCCACTATAAAGATCAAGTACGGAGGAGATAAGAAATTTAATAGTCGCGACGAAATTTTCCTCTCTCTTATACGGGGTTTATTCAATTACAGGCGAAAAACTGCCCGAAAAGGGTTAATTGTTTCCCCAAAGTTTTCACTGAATAAAGACGAAGTAGACAATTTGCTGGGAGAGGCTTCGATCAATGGGGGGAAGAGGCCGGAAGAGCTTACTCTTGAAGATTTTGATCGCCTGGCCCTTGTCTTCCAAAAAAACTTTAGGGAGGGGTGCGAGGACTCTTTTGATTGAGAGAGTGCAGTCATAAAGAATTAAGGTTATCCATGGAGGTTTGGGGTAAACTTCCACTGTTAAAATTTAAAGAAGGGTAGCCGTTTAAGCCAGTTGCAATATATACTCCTGTTCTATATTATTATGAGGAAATCACTGGGATCAACCGGAGGTAGAATTATAGATGGCAGAACCAAAAGTCGTTCATGGACGAGCACATTGCGTAGGTAAGAGAAAAGAGTCCCGGGCTCGAGTTTATCTTGAGCGAGGAGACGGAGATATGGAAATCAACGGTAAGGACGCTACTGAGTACTTTGAGGCTCTTCCATTCACGGAGGACATGTTAAACCTCGTTGCTCGGAAGCCGTTTTCCGTCACCGGAACGGAAAATAACTTTGACGTAGAGGCGAATGTCGAAGGTGGCGGCTACAAAGCTCAACTCGAAGCGTTGCAGCACGGTATAGCACGTGCAATGACGGCACTGGGCGACGAGTATAAAAAAGATCTTAAGCAGGAAGGGCTTCTTACTAGAGATCCTCGCATGGTTGAGAGGAAGAAAGTCGGTAAGCACAAAGCGAGAAGAGGTCAACAGTTCTCCAAACGTTAATCTCAACCCTTTACCTCGCTCTCATAGCTTACAGGAATCAGTTTTTTTTGAATGGAGTGAAGCAAAAATGAAAGAAGGAATTCATCCAGAATTAGAAGAAGTCACCGTCAAATGTGCGTGCGGTAATACTTTTGAAACCTTATCTACCAAAGAAGATCTGCACGTTGACGTTTGCTCTGAGTGTCATCCTTTCTTTTCCGGTGGAGACAGGTTTCTCGATTCGGAGGGAAGAATTAGCAAGTTCGAGAAAAAATACGGACTTAACGAGGAAGAAGAACCGGAAGAGGAAGTCGAAGAAGAGTCGGGAGAAGTTGAAGCAAGAGACGAGGAAGAGGAAGAAGAGGAGCAGGAATAAGAAGCTAGAGTTGATTTTCGGTCCCGGTTTTGAGGTTTACCCATGGCAGTAGGCGGGCAGGCTGTAATTGAAGGCGTGTTGATGAGAAACGGGGATGATATCTCCGTAGCAGTAAGGCGTGCTTCGGACGGGGAAATAGTAGTTGAGGATCTAGAGCCAAGGGATAAATTCAAGAGTCTGAGTAATATACCTTTCGTGAGAGGTATATTTAACCTTTACGATATGATGAGCACCGGGATCAGGGCTCTTAACCTGTCCGCGGAGATCGCCCTGGAAGACGAGGAAGAGGATTTTGGGACAAAGGAATCCGTTTTAACTACCGGGGTTGCTTTTTTAGTAGCGATTGGTTTTTTCGTAGTTCTTCCTGTCTGGGCTACGAATAATCTCTGGGGTTTAAACCAGGGAAATCCTTTATTGTTTAACCTGGTTGAAGGGTTTATCAGAATAGCCTTCTTTCTGCTTTACCTGGCCGGGATAACTTTCTTTGAAGATATAAAGCGAGTGTTCCAGTACCACGGGGCCGAACACAAGTCAGTCTACACCTACGAAAACGGAAAAGAGTTAGAGGTAGACGAGGCAAAAGATTATAGCACTCTGCACCCGAGATGCGGGACCGCTTTTTTGATGATAGTTCTAATCGTCGCAATCTTGACATTTTCCCTGGTTGGAAACCCTTCTCTTCTAATAAAGATCGTATCGAGAATCTTACTCCTCCCCGTAGTAGCTGGTGTTTCTTACGAGATACTCCAGTTTTCCGGTAAACACGCTGACAATCCTATGGTCAAACCGTTTCTGTTTCCTGGTTTAATGTTACAGAAGATAACCACCCGCGAACCTTCGGAAGAACAGATTGAAGTTGCTCTGGAAGCACTTAAGCGGGTTGTTGGAACCGGAGAAGGGAACGAAGACGAATCCTCCGAATAACTGTTTGGTATATAGCAGGGATTTACCCTCCTCTTTCTTTATTTTGTGGGATATTGAAACTTATTTTGCTTTCTGGAGAAGTTCTCACCGCGTGATTCCGTAGTTTACCCTCGAAATATGGAATTGACATCTCAACCTTATTGCGATATTATAAGTCATACATTAAACTATTGCCGAATAAAGGGTGTAAAATGTTCACTAAAATCAGTTTACTTTCCAGTGAGGTGATCGAGGCGCTTACCTTTAGCCTGGCCGGCTACTCTTATTATTGGTATAAAAGTTTCTAGGGAGTAACCCATATATTTTACTGGGTATCCCTAGATTAAATAAGCTATAGGATTTTCCTATAGCTTTTTTTATTTGAGGCGTGGGGTCAATTAGCTGAGGTTAGTGGAAAATTGAGACTCAAATCCTGGATTTAAAAGGAGGTATTCATGAATATTTCGTCAGCCAGCAAGTATTTGATCACGTTTTTCCTTGTTTTATCGTTATTTATTTTTTCAGCTGTCAGCACCTTGGGTGAGGAGCCGGTAAAGGTTGGTATAACTCAGATAGTGGAACATCCGGCACTTAATGCCGTTCGGGACGCGGTTATCGATAAAGTTACTTCGGCAGGTTACGAGCGGGGCGAAGACGTCAAATTTTTGTTAAAAAACGCTCAGGGAGACATGAATAATGCGATTTCGATTGCCCAAACTTTTAAGGCGGAGGGGGTAGATTACGTCGTATCTATTGCTACTCCGACTTCAGTTGCCGCCGCTCAGGTCTTGAAAGAGACGCCGCTGATCGTGTCCGCAGTTACCAATTTTGTCGAAGCAGGTCTAGTGGAAAGCTTCGAAAACTACGAAAATCCCGAAGAAAACGGCAATATCACCGGTATTTCTGATCAAGTACCAGTCAAAGCACAGTTCGAACTTATAAAGAAACTCGTGCCTTCCGTGGAAAAGGTCGGAAACATATTTAATTCCGGTGAGGCAAATTCGTCCTTTCTGACTGAATTGGCCCGGAAAGCCACAAAAGAAATGGGAATAAAACTGGTTGAAGCCACGGCTAGCAGCAGCGCCGCCGTAAATTCAGCCGCACAGTCTCTCAAAGGAAGGGTGGATGCTATCTGGATCTCCACGGACAATACGGTAGTCTCGGCACTCCCGGTAGTTTCCAAGGTCGCCAAGGAAGAAGGGATTCCTCTCGTGGTAGCGGATCCAACAAGCGTAAAAGAAGGTTCACTTGCCGGTTACGGTTTTGATTACTATGATCACGGGCTTCGTGCTGGAGATATCCTGCTGGAAGCAATGGGAGGAAAAGCGCCGAACGAGATTCCTATTCAGGTAATGCAGGCGGAAGACCTATCGCTGGCGCTTAATCTGGATTACGCCAGGGACATAGACTATCAGTTCCCGGAAGACGTACTAAAAATGGCGGATCAATTTGTTCTGGGTGGTGAAGTCTGGGTAAAGAAAGGTGCGGAGTAATATTAACCTAATTTAGTGTATCGGGGTCCGTGATAGTTTGCGGACCCCTTAATCCTCTGTTGTTTCGGCTCAGGATAATTTGACTATCAAGGTGATTGAACCTAAATGTCTCTGATAATCGATGCTCTTGAACAAGGGATGGTCTACGGACTAATGGCCCTGGGAGTTCTGATAACTTTTCGTGTGCTGGATTTCCCCGACCTTACGGTCGATGGTAGTTTTACAACCGGTGCTGGGATCACTGCTGCCCTCACGGTCAGCGGGTGGAATCCGTTTCTTGCCCTCTTGATCGGGATACTTGGTGGTATGCTGGCAGGTATTTTCACCGGTCTATTGAGCACCAAGCTGAATATACTAAATTTACTGGCCGGTATCCTGACAATGACTTTGCTGTACTCGGTGAACCTCAGGATAATGGGGAGACCCAACATACCGCTAATTGGTCAGGATACAGTTCTCGATTACTTTCGCGGGCCCATGTCTCAAATTGGACTGGGCGAGTATAGCAACCTGATATTTTTTGGCCTGGTTTTGATTGTGATTAAATTATTACTGGATCTTTTTTTCAATACCGAGCTGGGCCTGGCACTCAGGGCAACCGGTGATAACGAGCAAATGATCCTGGCTCAGGGCGTCAATACCGATACTATGAAGGTACTTGGTCTGGCAATTTCCAACGGTTTAGTGGCACTGTCGGGGGGGTTAGTGGCTCAATACTCCGGGTTTGCCGATGTCGGTATGGGTATTGGTATGATAATTGCAGGACTGGCTTCGGTGATTGTCGGAGAAACGCTTCTACCTACAAAGAGCTTTTTGTGGGTAACTACTGGCGTAATAACCGGATCGATCATTTATCGAACGGCAATTATGCTTGCGTTGCGTTACGGTTACAACCTTGGCTTCAAGGCGAGTGACCTCAAGTTAATTACTGCGCTTATCGTGATTGTGGCTCTCGCGACCCCTCAGGTTCGCGACAAGCTAAACCTAAAGCTCAGCGAACGCATAGGTCTATTTTAAACAAAGGTGTTCAGATATGTTAAGGGTAAATAATTTAACTAAACAGTTCTTTCCGGGAACTCCGAACGAACTAACGGCTATCGACGAGCTGGATCTGGAGCTATCCAACGGAGAGTTTTTGACCGTGATTGGAAGTAATGGGGCAGGGAAGACAACATTCCTGAATTTGATCGCCGGTACTCTTTTTCCCACAAAAGGAGACATATTTCTTGATGGTGAGGAAGTTACTGAAATGCCAGAACACGAACGGGCTCATCTGGTAGGACGGGTATTTCAGGAACCCGGTCAGGGTACGGCTTCCGGGATGACCGTGGCTCAAAACCTTGTACTCGCTTTGAACAAGGGCCATAAAGGTCTGGGTGTTGGCGTTACTGGAAGCCGGAGAAAAAGATTCAAAGATGAGCTGGGTCAGCTTGGACTTGGCCTTGAAGATCGTCTTGACGAAAAAGTGTTACATCTTTCCGGCGGACAGCGCCAGGCATTGGCCGTTTTGATGGCAACACTGACTATGCCTAAAGTTCTTCTGCTGGACGAACATACGGCTTCACTGGACCCAAAGAACGCGGGGAAGATTCTTGAAATAACGGAAAGGCTGGTTAAGGAAAAGGAGCTCACCACTGTGATGGTGACCCACGACATGAACCAGGCAATAGATCTCGGAAGCAGGCTGGTAATGCTGCACAGGGGTTCGCTTATTGCCAGCGTGCGCGGCGAACGAAAAGAGCAACTTACCGTGGATAAACTGGTGGATCTTTTCTCTCAAAGGGATATAGTGGATGATGAGTTGTTGTTGACCATGCATTAACTCGTTCGAGAAAGTTAGATCATTTGAGCTTAAAGCCGTTTTGCCCTGGGTAATTTTCCTCTGTAAGGCCCAGAGCAATGCTTTTCAAAATATCCAGCGTTATACTTTTCTATCTAACAAGAACGTTGTTCAGGGGTAGGTAGTTGTTTTAATGTCAACTATTAATCTTGTGAAGTTGTGTTATTTTCATTATAATCCGATCAATTAAATCAATTGGAGGGTAAATAGTGATAAAAATGAAGAATATTCAAAGTAGTTCATCACGACTTCTAGTCGGAATCGTCTTTGTTCTAATGGCGGCTCTTGTTATTCCGAGTGCCGGCGTTCAGGCAGCGGACGATAAGGTCAAGATTGGTTCTCTGATGGCAATGAGTGGAGCACTTGCTTCTTATGGCCCACCGATTAATAGAGGAGTTCTTCTGGCGGCCAAACATTTGAACGAAGCGGGCGGAATCATGGGTAAAAAGATAAAAATCATTACCCGTGATACGAAAACCGATCCGACCAGTGGGGTTGACGCGGCAAAGAAGCTGGTTTCGGTCGACGGAGTGCCCGCATTTGTTGGAGCGCTTTCGAGCGGTGTTTCCATGCCTGTTGCGGAGAGTGTCTCCGTGCCAAATGAGGTCGTTCAGATTTCACCGTCTTCGACGTCTCCCCAGTTGACGCAGTTGAATGACGATGATTACGTCTTTAGAACTGTTCCTTCTGACGCTCTTCAGGGCGTGATCATCGGACAGCTGGCCAAGGACCTTAATTATGAAGATTTATCCATTATCTACGTAAATAACGATTACGGTAAAGGGTTAGCTGATGCGACAGCAAGCTGGTTCGAAGAAAGAGGCGGAAAAGTACTGGCACAGGTTCCTTACCAGAAAGGCAAGGCTTCTTACAGGGGCGAGCTGGCTGAAGCAACCAAGAAAGATCCGGAAGTCCTCGTTCTGATTGGTTATCCGGAGAATGGGGCAAATATTATCAGGCAATCGATATCGGGTGGCTACATAAACGAGTTCATCTTTCCGGATGGAATGAAAGCACCTGAATTGGTTGAGAACGTGGGAGCAAAATTCCTAAACGGGACTTACGGAACTGTTCCGGGCTCCAAAGATATTCCTTCCGCAGAGACGTTTAAGGAAACTTACACTGAAGAATACGGTTCCACGCCTCCGAAACCCTTTATGACAAATGCTTACGATGCAACTGCAGTAATCGGTCTTGCAATGGTGAAAGCCGGAGACACTAGCTCCAAAGCAATCAGGGACAACCTTCGTTTTGTGGCTAATCCTCCGGGCGAAAAGGTCTACGCCGGTGCAGAAGGCTTTCAGAAGGCATTTGAATTACTTCAGGAAGGTAAGGATATAAATTATCAGGGAGCTGCCGGTTCAGTTGACTTTAACAAAGAAGGAGATGTCGTTTCACCGATTAACGTCTGGAAGATAGAAGATGGGGAAATCGTAACGGATCATACTGAACGAATAGCAGTAAAAGATGGCAGGTTTGTCCCTGCGAAGATCCTTGAAGAGGAAGAATAATGAATTAACCTAAGGGAAAAATAAAAGGGGATCCCGGAATAGGGGTCCCCTTTTTTATTTTTTGTACTACTCAGAACTGCTTCCCAGTTTCGAGATCACTTTTTCTCGACCGAACAGACCCTGAGGGCGAAGAAGCAATATTACGTCGAGTAAAATTCCCATCAGGAGCATACGAATGAATCCAGCCTGACTGGTTATACCTGACGGCAGAACGTCTATTAAAAACTCACTGCCGATCCAGACTCCCCAGACTACAAAAGCACCTATTATTACTCCTTTATTGCTTCCAGTGCCGCCCAGGAGGATCATCAGCCAGACGATGAATGTGGCCATTAACGGTGTGAAAGAGCTTGGACTTATAAAGCCGATGTAGTGGGCGTAGAGCGCTCCGGCGACTCCCATGATCATCGAGCCAAAGACGAAAGACTGCATCTTTATGTTCCAGCTATTTTTGCCCGACATTTCGGCCATTTTTTCGTCCTCTCTCACTGCGTTCAGTACCCGCCCCCAGGGAGAACGAACGCCGATCTCCGTTAAGCGATAGAAGAGATATAGAAGCAATCCGGCTATCCCCAGGTAAACCCATTCCGAGATATCGGCCCCAACAAGGTTTCTAACCGGCTGAGGTATTCCTCTTATCCCCCAGACTCCGTTGGTAAGCCATTTCTCGTTCTTCACGATCAACCGAATGGTCTCTGAAATAGCCAGCATGGAGATGGCAAAGAAGCCACCGCGTAATTTTAAAGCGGGGAAAGCCAGAAGATATGCCAGAAGGCCCGAAATGACTACGGCTCCTAAAAGCCCAACGATAAAGGGCATGCCAAAACCGCCGAGGTAATCAGGAGAAGCGTTTGTGGTTAATATTGCCGAAGTGTAAGCACCGACGAAGTAAAACGTTCCTATGCCGAAGTTCATTAAGCCAGTGAAACCCCATTGTAGGTTGAGAGCCAGGGCAGCTATTCCGTAAGTACTGGCCATGATCAAGTAAGATATGAAATAACTTAACATCGTCTCACTCCCCTGTTCCAAATATACCCTGTGGTCTAACCAGCAGTACTATAACCATTAAAACGAATGCTATCGCTGGTTTGTAAGCGGTCATTAAAACGTCCATATTTAAGCTGTCGAATATATTTTGCAGTACTCCCGTGAACATTTCCTGAGCGACACCGATAATCATGGCTCCTACCATTGCTCCCCAGAGGTCCCCGACGCCCGCGACGACGACCGCGACAAATATTGGAATCAGGATATTCCAGCCCATGATCGGACGGAGTTGAACTTCTATTCCGTAGAGAACACCGGCCGCTGCAGTAAGCGAAACCGCTATGATCCAGGTCCAGTTTACCACCCTTTCCGTATCAATTCCCGTAACCCGGGCCAGAGTTTCGTTGTCCGAGGCCGCTCTCATTGCTTTGCCTATTTTTGTTTTCTTAAGGAAAAGATAAACGGTTATAACAAGGAAAAGAGTGATCCCGACGATAAAGAATTCATCCGGTTTAATTGAGATCCCCAGTGGATACTGTCTTGCCATCTGTAGTCCGCCGTAATACTGGGCTTGAGGCCCCCATACCAGTCGGATAATAGAACGAAAGATAAAAGCCACACCCAGAGAAGACAGAGCCAGGAAAAGTTCGCTTGCCCCTCTTTCCCTTAATGGTTTGAACAGAACCTTGTCAAAGAATAAGGCGAACGCCGCCGTAACTACCATTGCGAAAATTATCCCAAAGATCATAGAGGGACCGAATGAAAGCCAGGGGAAATTCCCCCAGCTGGGCAGTATTCCGACGAAGAACAGAGCAAGGTAAGCGCCGAAACTAAGCATATCGCCGTGAGCAAAGTTGAAAAAATTCAAAATATCGGCGATTAACGTAACTCCAATTGCGCCAAGTGTAAATATGCTACCAAGGATAAGTCCGTTTACAAACAGATCAGCCATCTTTTTTCACCTCAGTTAACCCCCAAAATACAATTCTTGGACCCGGTCCGTCTCCAGTAACTCCTCGGTTTCACCGGACAGGACCATTTCCCCCGCGGAGAGTAGATAAGCCCTGTCGGCCAGTCGCAGCGCGTCTATGGTCTGCGCTACCAGAAGAACCGCCACCCCTCTATCGTTAATTTCCTTGACCTTTCCGAGCATCATATCTACCAGTGAAGGCTGCAATCCAGCCGTCGGTTCGTCAAGAAGCAATAATTTTGGTCGGATAAGCATTCCCCGCCCCACGGCTACCATCTGTTGCTGGCCGCCGGACATGGTACCTGCTTTCTGACCCATCCTTTCCCTTAGCTGGGGAAAGATATTGCATATTTCGTCTATCCTGTCCTCGAAATCCCCCTCCAGGGTGAAAGCCCCCATTTCCAGGTTTTCCCTTACCGTCAGAGAAGGAAATATATTGTCGTCCTGGGGAACGTAACTCATTCCCATGCGGATCGTATCCTCAGGGTCCTCGTTCGTTATATCTACCTCGTCTAGCTTCAGGTTGCCGCCGTCAGGATGGAGAACTCCGGATATAGTCCGTAAAAGGGTAGTTTTTCCGGCTCCGTTGGGACCGATAGTGGCTACCAGCTCCCCCTCGTTGATATCCAGGGAGACGCCGTGCAGAACGTCCACTTCCCCGTAACCCGCGGCAAGATCGTTAACATCAAGCAGGGACAAATTGGTTCACCTCCTGTAAATTTAGCTTCCAAGATACGCTTCTATTACCTGTTCGTTGTTGCGAACCTCTTCCGGAGTACCTTTTGTCAGTTTTTCCCCGTCCACCAGTACTATAATGGGATCGCAGAGGTCCATAATGATGTTCATGTCATGTTCCACCACCAAAAAAGTTATTCCCTGTTCCTCGCTTATATCTCTCACGTGGTTATTGACTTTTGTCTGCAGGGACGGAGGTACTCCAGAACCCGGTTCGTCCAGCAGGACCATCTCCGGTTCTGCCATCATCATCCGTCCGAGATCGAGCAATTTCTTTTCCCCGCCCGGCAGGTTCTTTGCCAGATCGTACTTGCGATCTTCCATCTCAAGAAAATCCAGAACTTCCAGAGCGGTCCGTTCATGATCGTCTTCTTGTTTTCCAATAAGGTTGCGATTGAACCAGGTATTCCAGAGCTTTTCTCCCGACTGGTTTCTGGGGATCAACATCAGGTTTTCCAGAACAGTCATCTCTTGAATTTCTCTGGTAATTTGAAAGGTCCTGAATAGGTTTTTGTCGAAGATTTCGTGGGGGGTAAGGTCAGTTATATCCTGGTCCTTGAAATAAACTCGACCGGAGTCCGGTTCGTGAAAGCCGGTAATGAGGTTGAAGAGGGTCGTTTTGCCCGCTCCATTGGGTCCTATCAGTCCAGTAATAGTTCCCTCCTCAACAGAAATGGAGCAGTTCCTTACGGCGTGTATCCCCCCAAAGTTCTTATTCAGATTCTCAACCCGTAACACCTTTATCACCTCAAATTTAGTTAGTTGAATTAACAGGAATATTTTTCGTAACGATTAGGACTTTATTTATCAAGATAAAAGCCGTGGAGGTTTAAATTCCCTTTTTCTCTGATTCTGGGTTCCAAATCCCGGATAGAGATTAGTTAATACCTTTATGACTTGGTTTCAACCCCTAATCGCTATCCAGTTTCAGCTGGCGCGATTTTTCCGTTGCCTCCTCGATGGCCTTGAAAAAGGCTACCCGGACACCCCCTTCCTCCAGTTTCATCACGGCGTCGACGGTAACTCCGGCCGGAGTGGTAACCATGTCCTTTAACTTGGCCGGATGCTCGTTCGTTTCCAGGACCATTTTCGCCGCGCCGAGAAGGGACTGTGCTGCTAGTTTGGTTGCCCTTTCTCTTGGCAGGCCGACCCTAACGCCGGCCTCAATAAGAGATTCAATAACGAGATAACCGTAAGCCGGTCCCGATCCGGAATATCCAGTTACTGCATCCATCAAATTCTCTTCGTCTACTCTCTCGACGAGCCCCACCGGTTCAAAAATCTCCTTTGTCAGATCAAGATCTGATTCTGAGGCAAAAGTACCGGGGACGATCGCTGTAGCACCGGCATTCACCGTTATGGCGGTATTGGGCATGGTCCGCACTACCGGGATCTCCTGATCAATTTTGGCTTCGATGAACTCGGTCGTTGTTCCAGCTGCTACTGAAATTATTAGCTGTTCCGGGTCCAGGTAATTACCTATTTCATCAAGAACTTTTCCTAACATCTGAGGCTCGACGGCCAGAACAACTATATCCGCTTCCTCCACTACTCGCCTGTTGTCCGTTGTAGAAACGATGCCGTACTCTTCTTTAACCTCTCGAGAGCTTTCTTCGTGTGACGTGCTGCCGATAATTTGTTCTGGACCAACGATCTCGTTTTTGATTAAAGCATCGACCAGCGTCCCGCCGATCGTTCCAACCCCGATAATTCCAATATTTACGTCTTTTAACATATTTACCTTGTCTTCCACGACATAATCACCCGTTTCTCCCCCTGTTCACGGGGTTTGTGTAAACTATCTAAGTCAATATTTACTCTCTCCAAATAGAAAACCCCGAAACCGATAATTAGATAAAGTTTAACTATCCGGAGAGTTCCAGTGATTAAACAACATGCCTCGCAACCCGGTACGAAATAATCTTTAAGAGTTTCTTAAGTTAAAACCTCAAAATATGAAATTTCTCAACAAAATGACGGAATATTAGTAAAATATGTCCAACAAAACAAACTGAAACTTATCATAAGTAATTAGATCGACGGATACAAGGGGAAAGATCGTAGAGATAAGGGGTTCATTGAGAGATCAAGAACTGAAAAGATCTTTACCGGGGTGGAGGAAGTCGCTTTTCTCTGAAAGTTCCCGTCCTTCTCTATCCTGGTTTAGCATAGAAGCAAATTCCTTCGCATTTCTGGCGGACTTTCCCTGATAGTGGTTATTGAATAAAATTACGATATTTTCAGTGTAGTTTTCGAGCTCTTTTGTTTTATCCACCCATTCTTCTAGCTCCTCTTTTTCATAGGAATAATCGTAGCGCATATAAGGTTCGGGAGCGTTCCACCAGTGTTCCTTTACCCTTCCGTGAAAACGGATGTAGCCCAACTCTGTCGTGGCTTTCACGGTCGGAGGAACCAGCCTGGGTAACGGGGGCATGTCGACACAGACGTAACCCAGTCGGTGTTCCTTTAAAAAATTAAAAGTTTCTTCGTTTATCCAGTACTTATTGCGAAATTCGACGTTGATCGGCAGGTCCGGCATTGCTTCTCTCAAGAACTTCAAGTGATCGTATGACTCTTCGCCTGGTTTGAAGGAGTAGGGGAACTGAGCCAGCAAAGTAACAAGCTGGCCGCTTTCGGCCAGAGGTTCTATCCCTTTTTTGTATTTTTCCACTGCGTCTGCCGTTTTGTCGCGTTCATGAGTTAGTTCTTTCGACAGCTTGACGACGAACTGAAAGTCATCGGGGACCTTTTTCAAAATGTTGACGAACATGCCGGGAGACGGAAGGTGGTAGTAGGTGGAATTGATCTCAGTGATGTTAAAAAATTTCCTGTAATGCCCGAGAAAGTTCTTCTTGTTCAGTCCTTCCGGGTATACTACCCCCTTCCAGTCATCGTAAGAGTAACCGCTTGTTCCGATTCTTAACATGCAGGGTCCTCCGGCAATCTTTTGACTTTCCTTATACCCCCGATCCTATTATGATTAAAAATAACTATTGCCTGGATCTTTTATCTTTGTCATAAATTATCTTCTAACGGTTAAATAAGATCAACCGGGTAAAAGTAACTGGATAGTTTTTTCGAATCATTGGTGATCAAGGAGGCTCTTTATCAGTTGACAGAGAAAGAAAAGCTGGAAGTTACAGTCGACAGTGTGGTCTTTCAGAACGACGACAATGGCTTCAGGGTTATCCGGGCTATCCGATCGGACGAGGGGGAAAGTCGAATCACCGCCGTTGGAAAAACACCCGAAGTTTACGAAGGACAGGATCTGGTGTTGAGCGGGGAATGGACCAAGCACCGAAAGTACGGACGACAGTTTCAAATAGAGGAATGTCAGGTAGATACCCCGACGACGGAAAAAGGGGTAAAGAGATACCTCGCTTCGGATTTAATTAAAGGGGTTGGAGAAAAATACGCGGAGAAGATCGTGGAAAGGTTCGGTGAAGATACCCTCGATGTGATAGAGGATCACCCCGATTACCTGCTGAAAGTTAAAGGTGTGGGGGAGAAGAAGCTCGAGAAAATTAAGGAGAGCTGGGAAAGGCAGCGGCAGATAAAAGACGTCATGGTCTCCCTTAAGGCGCACGATATCAGCACTGCCTACGGGTTGAAAATATACGAGGAATACGGGTCTCGCGCTTCAACGGTAGTAGAAGAGGATCCTTATCGCCTGACCAGAGAAATAGACGGTATCGGGTTCAAGATAGCAGATAGGATAGCGCGGAAAGTTGGGATGGAGGCAGAGGACCGGAAGAGGATCGAAGCGGGTTTGATCTACACGCTGGAAGAAGCAACCGACAACGGACATATTTACCTGCCTGCAAACAAATTGCTGGAACGGGCACGGGAAATCCTGGAGTTACCTCCCGATCCCCTCAAAACCGCGCTGGAGAAAATGGTTTCGGGTGAAGCCTTGATTGAAGAGTCCTCGTCGGACTCCGTTAGTCAAATATATCTCCCCTCGCTCTACTATGCTGAAACAGAAGTAGCTAATAACCTGGTAGCTTTGAGTCAGTACGGCGGTGGTACTCGAATCGAGGACGAATCCAGGATAAATGAACTGATAGATAGCTACCAGATCGAGACGGGGATAGATTACAACGAGGAGCAACGGAAAGCTATTATAGCGTCACTTAAGGATAAAGTGACGGTTATTACCGGAGGCCCGGGGACTGGTAAAACAACTATTATCACGGGGGTTATTGAACTGATGGAGGACCTGGGCTGGGAAGTAATACTGGCAGCTCCTACGGGGAGAGCGGCAAAACGACTTGAGGAAACCACCGGCCGTGAGGCGAAGACGATCCACAGAACCCTTGGCTACAAACCTCCGGGAGAATTCGAATACAACAGCGAAAACAAATTATCGACCGATGCGATAATCGTCGATGAACTTAGCATGGTGGATCTCTGGTTGATAGACCACCTGATTCAGGCTACTCCGGCAGGCACGAATCTGGTTTTGGTTGGTGATGCAGATCAGTTACCTTCCGTAGGACCGGGTGACGTGATGAAAGATATAATAGATTCGGGTTCAGTTAGCGTCCAGGAACTTGACAAAATTTATAGACAATCGCAGCAAAGTGATATCGTTACTAATGCTCACAGGATAAACGAGGGCGAGTTCCCGATAATTCAAGAAGGAGATACCGATTTCTTTTTCTACGAAGAGGGAAAACCGGACCGGGTGGCGGATAAAATACTGGAGCTTGCCTCGGAGCAAATACCGCGAAACTGGGGGCTGGACCCGACGGAGGAAGTGCAGGTTCTATCCCCGATGTACAACGGCGGTGCCGGGGTAGATCGGTTAAACGACTTACTTCAGGATAAATTGAATCCCGGGGAAGACCTTACTTTCGCACCGAAGGAATTTCGCCTTGGCGATAAGGTTATGCAGACGAAAAATGATTACGAAAAGGGTGTTTATAACGGTGATATCGGTGAGATCGTGGGCGCAGATAAGTCGCTGGACCGGATAGAGGTTCAGTATCCGGATTACGGTATCATCCCCTATGAGAAAGACGACATCCGGGCGCTGGATCTGGCTTACGCGATAACGATCCACAAGAGTCAGGGAAGCGAATACCAGGCGGTCATTATCCCTCTGTTAAATCAGCACTACGTGATGTTGAAGAGAAACCTGCTCTATACCGCCGTGACTCGGTCTCGAGAACTGGTAGTTCTGGTTGGCAGCAAGCAGGCTATGGGGATAGCGATAAATAACGACCGGGAATCGCGACGTTATACGACATTAGCAAAAAGGTTGAAGGAAAAGTCGGGTTAGCCGAAATATCAGAACCTTGGCGGAAGTCAACTAGTATCCGGGAGGGTTTAAATTAATGAACGGCGAAAATCCGGACGAAAAAAGCCCGGAGGAAAAAGCTGGTGAATTATTGAGGCAACGCTCTCTGACGCTTGCCGTAGCTGAGTCCTGTACCGGGGGGCTTGTTGCCCACAGAATTACGAACGTTCCAGGTTCTTCGGACTACTTCGATAGGGGCGTGGTCTCCTATTCCAACCGGTCCAAAATGGATTTACTCGGGGTAAGTAAAGAGGCTCTAGCTACAAATGGAGCTGTGAGCGAAGAAGTTGCGCTGGAGATGGCGGAAGGGGTCCGGGAGCGATCGGGGACGGATTTCGGAATTTCAACGACCGGAATTGCCGGGCCGGGCGGGGGAACGGATGAAAAACCCGTCGGTCTCGTCTACATTGGGTTAGCTGCAACAGCTTCGAGTCAGGTCGAAAAGTTATTCGCGAACGGTAGCAGAAAAGAGAACAAGTACGATGCAGCCACCGATGCACTGGAATATCTTATCGATTTCGTGATAGCGAGGAGTGAATCCCGGTTTTAGCGAGCTAGTTCATCGAGTAAACAGAAATACTACCGTAGCGGCTCCAATTAGTCCGATAAAGGCGTAAGTGCTGGGAGTAAACTGGTAGGACGAAGTACCCCCTTCGGCCGTTGTAATCCGGGAGAATTTCCCCGGGCAGATTGTTTTAGAGTTACCTGGAAGAATATCGTTGTTTGCCCCTTTTATTTCGCCGAAGAAACCTTCCATCGGGCCGCTAAACCCGCATTTTTTACTGATAACCGCGACGTTTTTATCCTCATTGTAGGCGATCCGGTTTTTATGCAAGTCCGCCTGAGCCGAGTCACTCAGGAGAACTCCTCCCCCCCTGTTGTTGCTTATCTGGGATTCTTTTGCTGTTAGACGGGAAAAATCTTTAAGTTCTATTCCGGGAGCTGCGTTGTTTGAGATATCACTATCAAGAATATTGACTTTTGCGGAATCCCTCGCAAGAACTGAATTGTGTCTGCATCCGGTTACTTCGGAGTTAATGAAGTTGAGCTCGGAACTGTCCTCGGCGACCAGACCGGAGCGCGCGGAAGTTAGACTGCTTTCGAATACCGTCGTTTTGGATTTTTGAGTCGCGAGGATGCCTGTCGTTAGGCGGTCTAGTTCGACGTCTCGTAATTTGAGGTAGGAGGAATTTTCCGCTCTGATACCGAGCTGGCCCCCCGCGAAACGGCTGTCCTTAATAATTAAACGGGCGTCGCCCGTTAATTTAATTCCCATTGCTCGGGAGGATTTTCCGGGATTCAGAGTCAGGTTTCTAAGTTCTACGGACACGGGAGACGGCCCAACGACCATAACCGGAGCATTGCCTTCTGTTGGAGTTAAATTGACCCAGCGAGAGTTAGTGCCCACGATCGTTATATTCTTATCTACTCTAAGATTTTCGGAATACCGTCCGTTTCGGACTTTTATGGTGTCACCGCTATCCGATCTTTTTAACGCCCCTTTAAGAGAATTTAATTCACAACCTATTTTGCAGATCTGTATGGTTTTGCCAGCGGTGGAAAAGCCGAAGAACAAAAGTGCAAGCAAACAGGAAATCAAAATAGTTTTACGGGACCGGAAAAGAGCTTTCACGGTTACCTCCAGAAGTATTTGCTAAAGTATAATCAAAAATTTGAATAAAGCCAAATTAAGATGGCTTCCCCGAGTCGTTTTTTCGAGTGTTTACCCGCGGGTTAACATTGAGGTCGCGAAACCTCCGTACCTTTATGAACTGGAAGTCAAAACGAGAATTTGAGAGGAGAGAATGTGATAACGGTTAAAACTCGGGAAGTTCATCTATTTCCGGACCCAGGAGGGAGTAGTTGAGGTTTTCGGGCTTCAGTAACCTGTTAGCCACCTTCTGGATGTCCTCAGGGGTGACATTCTCTATCTTTTCGACCATTTCGTTAACTGATAAAAAATCGTCATCATGGAGTGCAGTTATGCCCAGTCGCCCCATGAGAGATCTATTGTTTTCCAGGCCAAGTACGAGGTTACCTTTGGTTTTTTTCTTCGCCAGTTCGAGTTCTCCCGAAGATACCGGCTCGTTTCTCAGGCGATCGAACTCTTCAGTTACAAGGTTAAAATAATGTTTTAAATTCTCCGGCGCCAGGGCACCATAGACGAAAAACAGACCGGTGTCCGAATAGTATTGAGTGCTACTCGTAACCTGATAGGCCAGTCCCTTCTCTTTCCTGATTTTTCTGAACAATCTGGAGCTCATTCCCTGTCCGAGGACGATATTTAGCATTTCCAGGGGAAATCTGTCTCCGTCCTTTTTTGCCAGACCTTCGGTCCCAATCGCGCAATGGATTTGATTTATCTCTCTCCAGTCTTCTTTATGGCGAGTTTCGGGTTTTGCTCTGAGCTTTGTGTCGTCTTTCTTGTTATCTCTAACTCTTTTTTCGAAAGTAACGTCGGCAAGAGAACTTTTTACAGTCTCTTTTAGATATTCAAAAGAAAGATCACCGGCAGCGGTCATTATCATGCCCCCGGGATCCTGCAACTCGTTGAACCTTTCGATCGTTTTTTTTCTGGTCAGGCTTGAGAGTGAGTTTTCCGTGCCTCTGACAGGCAAAGAAAGCCCGGCCCCTTCTCCCCAGACGGTCTTCTCCAGCAAACGAATCGTCTCCGATTTGTGGTCGTCGTGCGAGGACCTAATCTCCTCCAGCACCACGTCTTTTTCCAGTCCAAAATCTTCTTTTTCGAAGAGTGGGTTTAGAGCCAGGTCAGTTAGTATGTCAACACCTTCGGAGAGCGATTCCGGCAGGATCCTCAAGGAGAGCAAGAGGAACTCGTGGCTTGTGCTGCCGTTGATGTAGCCTCCCAGGCGGTCGACGTCGCTGGTTATCTGGTAGGCGGACCTGTTTTCCGTTCCCCGAAAGAGCAGATGTTCTATTAGATGAGTAACTCCGCTCCTGTCCGGGTGTTCATCCCGGCTGCCCGAACTGAACCACAATCCGAGCGAAATAGACTTGGATTGTGGTTCTTCCTGTCCGATTACCTGAAGACCTTTAGCCAGGTTATCGCGGTAACAGCCGGGAAATAATTCCATTCTAATTTCCTTCTTATTTCTCAATCAATCTGAACTGATTTCTTTCCTGGTCGTCGATGTTGATTAGTTCAACTGTTACGTTATCGCCGGGTTCCACGACGTCCTGGACGTTTTTCACGTAATCCCGGGATAGTTCGGAGATATGTATAAGACCGGTTTCTCCGCCAGCAGTTTCCACGAAAGCTCCAAAATCAGCGGTCTTTGTTATTTCGGCTTCCGTAACGTCCCCTACCTCTAATTTCTCGTCCTCTGAATCCGGGGCGCGCTTGAGGTCAAGCCTACCCTGGTCGTCATGGCCGATAACTTTTACGCGCATTTCGTCGCCAACCTCGGTAATATCTTCTACGTTGTCGACGTAGCCATCCGCCAGTTTTGAGATATGGACGAGACCTTCTGATTTATTTGGAAGCTGGACAAACGCACCGAAGTCCTCTACTCGAACTACTTCACCGACGAACTCCTCGCCCGGTTCCACTTCTCTCGTCATATCTTCTATGATCTGTTTTGCTTCCTCGACTTTTTCTCGGTCAACTCCCGAGAGCTTTATGGTGCCGTCGTCATCGATATCGATCTCCGTCTCAGTCTCTTCGGTTAGGTCTCTGATAGTTCTTCCACCGGGTCCGATAACCGTACCAATTTCATCCTCGTCGATCTCGAATACTTTCATGACCGGTGCGTGTTCCGAGACCTCTCCCCGCGGTTTGGAGATTACGGCATCCATCTTGTCGAGAACTTCCAGTCTGGCATCGTGGGCTCTTTCCATGGCTTCCCGCATTATCTCCTCCGAGATCCCGCCGACTTTCACGTCGAGCTGGAAGGCCGTAAGGCCGTCACGGGTACCTGTCACTTTAAAGTCCATGTCGCCTAAGTGATCTTCCAGGCCCATTATATCGGTCAGAATTTGATGTTCGCCGTCTTCTTCCATCAGACCCACACCTATACCGGCGACCGGTTTCTCTATCGGGACACCGGAATCCATCAGTGCAAGCGAACCGCTGCAGACAGTTGCCATCGAAGAAGAGCCATTTGACTCCAGTATCTCGGACACAACCCTGATGATATAAGGAAATTCCTCTTCGTCCGGAAGTACGGGGCTAAGAGCTGTTTCGGCAAGGTGTCCGTGTCCTTTCTCTCTCCTCCCGGGTGATCCCATGTAACCAGCTTCTCCTACCGAGTAGGGGGGAAAGTTATAGTGAAGCATAAATCTTTTGCTTCCTTCAGCGACCATTCCGTCGATCCGCTGTTCGTCCTGTTTCGTCGTCCCCAGAGTAGCCGTGCCGAGACTCTGTGTCTCACCTCTGGTAAATAAACTGGAACCGTGAGCTCTATCCAGAAGGCCCACTTCTACGTTAATCGGCCTTATTTCGTCGACGTCTCTTCCGTCGATTCTCGTACCTTCTTTTACGGTTCTCGTCCTGACGAACTTCTTATATGCTTCGTCCACGGCGTCCTCTATAACTGTTTCCGCTTCTTCTTCACTTTCTTCACCCAGAAGCTGTTCTTTGACGTTTTCCTTTATTTCTTCGACTTTTTCGTCTCTTTCCAGCTTGCTCTTAATTCCTATCAGTTCTGGGAAGGAATCCTGAGCCAGTTCTCCGGCTTTTTTCTCGGTTTCTCCCTTTTCCTTCGTTTCGGTCGTCCCTTCCAGTTCCTTCTGGTCGGCAAAATCAAGCTGATAGTCCACGAGCTTTTTTATCCTCTCATGGGCGAAGTTTACCGCTTCAATAACGTCTTCTTCAGGCACTTCTTCCATTCCGCCTTCAACCATGGTTACTGCGTCACTGGTGCCGGCGACAGTTATTTCCATGTCGCTTTCCTCGGTCTGTTCAGCGGTCGGATTGAGGACGAATTCCCCTTCGACCCGACCTATTTCAACACCTGCGATTGGTCCCTGAAATGGTAGTTCCGATAAGGTTAATGCTGCGGATGCACCTATCATACCCGCTATCCCTGGTGAGGAATCCTCGCTTGCTGACAGAACTGTTACTACTATGTGGAGTTCATCCATGTAGTCGTCGGGAAATAACGGCCTAATCGGTCTGTCGATCATCCGTGCGTTTAAGACTGCTTTATCCGAGGGTCTACCTTCTCTCTTGATGAATCCACCCGGTATCTTTCCCCCGGCGTAGAATTTTTCTTCGTAATCGACTCGAAGGGGGAAGTAGGATTTGTCGCTTTCCCCGCCGGAAGTCGCTGTAACTAATACCTTGGTATCGCCAATACTGCATACAACTGAACCGTTGGCCTGTCGGGCCATTTTGCCAGTTTCCAGATTGAATTTACTTTCGTCTATCTCTGTTTCAAGCTGCTTGTACATTTTTACACCTCAAAAAACTATTTGCTAATTTTGCGAATATTTCGCTTTGTTTTGTTTAATTACTGCTTTTACTTTTCAGAAGTTTCTTTTATTCTGATGTTCAGTTCATCTTTTAATTTTTTGTACATTTCCGCGTTCTCTCGTTCCAGATATTCCAGGAAACTTTTCCGTTTACCTACCATTTGCAATAGTCCCCGGCGTGAATGATGATCCGAGGGATGATCTCTTAAATGTTCAGTAAGATTGTTGATTCTCCTGGTCAGAATTGCTACCTGTACCTGAGCCGAACCCGTGTCTTCCGAATGTTTACCGTATTTCTCAATTAACTCCTGTCTTTCCTCTTGTGTAATTGACATTGTGTAATCACTCCTATCCCCTGACCCCCAGGGAATTTTCTCCGGGAGCCGGTTGTGTTATTTGTGGTTTTTTCTGATTTTATCGTACTTTTGACTTATTTCCTGCACTTTATCCAGAACTTTACCTTCGTCGACTGTCTTTATCTTTCCATCTACCATAACCATCTTTCCATCTACCATAACCATCTCTACGTCACTGCTTTTCCCTGAATAAACCAGGTTGGAAGTCGTCCTGTATTCCGGGGTCCAGTGAGCCGCCGAGTCCCTTTTCAGTCCAATTAGATCCGCTCTTTTGCCTTCAGCAATTACACCGGGACCGGATACATCAAATTTATCCATCCCCTTTCCCGTAGCCATAGCCAGAGTCTTTTCAGCTGAAAGAGCGGTGGGGTCGTTCGAGTTCAATTTGGCGAGGAACGAAGCCTGGCGCATTTCTCCAAACATGTCCAGGTCATTATTTGTCCCCGGACCGTCCGTGCCCAGTGCTATCTGGATCCCACGGTTCGATAATCCTTGAACTGGTGCCGCCCCCGAAGAAATTTTCATATTGCTCGTCGGATTGTGGGCAACCACCACGTCGTTTTGAGCTAAAAGTTCGATGTCGGATTCATCCAGGTGAACGCAATGTGCTGCGAGAACCTCGTTCTCCAGGACCCCCAGGTCCGCCAGACGTTCGACCGGAGAACATCCGAATTCTTCGTACGAATCCTCGACTTCTTTCTTCGTCTCGGATATATGGGTGTGGATCGGTATATTCTTCTGACCGGAAATACTGGAAACTTCTTTTAATACGTCGTTCCCACAGGTATAAGGTGCATGGGGACTCAAAGCTACTTTTAACCTGTTGCTGGCCTCACCGTCCCATTTTTCCACCAGATCCAGGGCGGTTTTTAATTCTTTTTCTCCTTTTTCGTCCAGTTCGTCCGCGATCAGGCCGTAAGAAATTAACCCTCTTACGCCGCTTTCTTTAATTGCCCTGGCCGTCTCGTCCATGTAAAAATACATATCTGCCAGCGCAGTAACACCGGAGCGGATTGATTCGATCAGGGCCAGCAGTGAACCCCAGTACACCTCTTCCTCGGTTAAATTCTCTTCCGCCGGCCAGATCCAGTCCTGTAACCAGCTTTCTAGCTCTATATCGTCCGCGTAACCACGAAAGATCGTCATCCCCATATGGGTGTGAGCATTGAAAAAGCCCGGCAGCAACAGATTCCCCCGGCCATTGATGGTTTTATCCCCGTCAATTTCGTTTTCAACTGACGGATCAGCTATTATTTCTTCGATAACGCCATCCTGAATTATTACTGACCCACCCTCGATCGGATTGGGAGAAACTGAAGATGGAATATCAAAATTTTTAAGATGAATTTTCATAAAATAATGGAGGGATTTACAAAGTTATTTCCCTTCCTGCACGTTCCTCTTAACATAAACTATATCACAATTAATAATTTACCTTAATTTCATTATAAGTTAAACGCCGATTGACTGCAATTGCGCTTTTTCGCCCTCGAAATAGAGAAAGAACTCCCCATCTTATAAGGGTTTTTAGCTTTTCTCCATTCCGTATTTATTGTTTGGGCCCGGGCGATTAAAGATAGCCCAGACTTTCCATTCTATCTTCAATTTCTTTGTTTCGCTCTGTTTCGGCGGGTTCCTTGTAAAAATTACCCGGCTTGTAAAACTCGGGTTCCCTGGAGGATATCCCGCTGATTACCTCTCCGTCCATTTGTTCCGGTATATCGTGCGAACCCAGGTTTAAAACGGTTGGGGCTATGTCCATAATAGAAGCATTTTTCTCTTTGTTTTCGACTCCTTTGCCGTAAGCCATTATGATTCCGTCTCTCCTGTGGTGACCCGGGTGTAATTTTCCGCTGAAAACACTGGAATTGAAGAACATGATTGCCCCGTAGCCGACCATGGAACCCTGGCAATGAGCTCCCTCAAGCGGATTGAACAGAATATCCGGAGCTCCTTCGAGATACGGGCCAGAATAAAGATCTTCTTTTGGCTTGACCCACTCTGCCATCTTTTTTCCCGTTTCCGGTACTTTAATTCTGGCCAATTTTTCCATTATTTCGTCCCTGATTTTATCGTAACTTTCTTCCTCTACGGGTCCCAACTTCTCTCTACCGGAAAGGTTTAGTCGAATGTGGCCGATATGTGACCTGGAGTAGGCGGCTGTCCTCTTCCAGTCCACGTCCCTTGATGAAAGAAAGAGAGCGTTAAGGGCATCGTTCGTGGAAAGACCGGTTATCGGGTTGTCGACTATGCCAAGTTTTTTAGCAATTGGATAGATTATTTCACCAATTGGCTGGGTATTCTGTTCGGTGAAGCCCATCTTTGCCAGTCTTTTCTTCATTCTCGTCCCGATGTTTTTTGTTAAATTGAGATACCCCTCGCTTTCCAGCCACGTATTGATATTGAAGGTCCTTTCGAGAGGACCGAACCCATGGTCCGAAAGAATCATGAAAACAGAGTCGTCCGGTGCCATTTCGATTAATTTCCCGATTTCTCGGTCAACTTCTTTGAAAACATCGACTCTTGGGTCCCAGTCGTCAGTTACTTCGTCCCAGAGGAAATGCTGAACTTGATCGGTGGCGAAGAAGTGAGTCATCATAACTTCATCGTCACTCTCGTCGAGCCGGTTCTTATATAGGTATCTTGTTGCTTTCCCTCTGTCCCTTACTGCTTTTCTTAATTCCGTAATCCATTTTTTTGGATCCTTGCCTTTCATAAACGGTTCCGGGAGAAATTTATAATCCGGCACGGCATCCAGCAGGTCTTCAATAAGGTCACTCGGATAGGATCTCCTGTCGGCAGAGGAAGGAGTAAGAAAACCCGGTACGATGAACCCATTGACTTCCTCCGGGGGGTACGTTACCGGTACGGAAAGCAAACCAACTTTCCCGCCCTTCTCGCTTATCTGGTTCCAGATGGTTCGCGTTTTAATAGTATCTCTGTTTATTACCGTTCCGCGGTAGTTTTCGGTCAGATCGAGCCACGTGTAGATACCATGTTTGCCGGGATTTACTCCCGTGTGAAAAGAAGACCATGCGGGTCCGGTCAGGGGCGGAAAAGTACTCTCCAGGTTGCCGGATAGCCCCTGGTCTCTAATCTTTCTTAAATTTTCCAGATGTCCTTCGTCTATCCATTTATTGATTAAGTTTGGACTGGCTCCGTCCAATGCTATTAGGAACGTGCTCATTATTCCTCCCGATCAAAGTTCTTAATCTGGTTGAGCTTTTCTAGTTTATGCATGCTTTATTATTGTAATAAATAGATTTCAATAATTCCCCGCATTGGCTCAACGGGTTTTGGAGAACGAGTGCCCAATTCAAGCCGTACCGGGAATAAATTATAAATAACCAAGGTTCTCTAACTTTTCCCTTGAATCCTCTAACTCCGTGTTTGCCTCTCGACTTTTATAGAAATCTCTCGGTCTGTGATAATCTGGTTCTCGGGGTGTGATGCCCTGAATCACCGATCCGTCCATTTGTTCGGGTATTGGAAACGAAAAGATATTTAATAGCGTGGGAGCGATGTCTTTAATGTTGGCATCGATTTCTCCTGAGATAACCTCTTGCCCGTAAGCCATGAAAATTCCGTTTCTCCTGTGATTACCGGGCTTGAAAGGGGTGTTAAAGATGTTCTCCGAGAGAAACATCGCGGCGCCAAAGCCGAGGGTGTTTCGTTTTAGCGGATTGAATAGAATATCGGGCGCATTTTTTAAGTAAGGACCGGAATAAATTTCTTCTTTCGTTCTAACCCATTCTGCCATTTTTTCGTTCTCCGGAGATATCCTGACTTGCTTCAGTTTTTCTCCCAACTCTTCTCTAATGCTATGAATTTCTTTTCGGCTAACAGTACCCTGCTGTTCTCTTCCCCTTAAGTTCAACTTTATGTGCCCGATATCGGATTTTGAGTAAGCGACCGTCCTGGACCAATCTACGTCGCGATCGGAAAGAAAACACGCTTTTAGTGCCGGATGGGACGATGCGTTTATCATGCTTCCGCTAACCAGCCCGAGATTTTTTACTACGGGGTAAATTTTTTCTCCCAGCGGTTTGAGCTTATGCTGGTTAATGCCAAGTTTCGATAAACCCTGTTTTAACAAAGTCTTGCTGCTGTCCTTGAGTTTCAGGTAACCTTCTTTTTTCAACCAGTTATTTACGTTAAATACTCTGTCTATCGGTCCGAAACCGTGGTCAGAAACGATAAGGAAAACGGAGTTATCCGGGGCAAGTTCCATGGTTTTTCCTATCTCTTTATCCACCCGCTTAAATACTTCCAGCCGTGGATCCCATTCTTCACTTGCTCTGTCCCAGAGGAAATGCTGGACTAAATCGGTCGCGAAGAAATGTGACATAAATAGATTTTTTTCCCGCTCCGTCCCCTTCGGATAAAGATGTTCCTTAATTAAGTAGCGACCTGCTTCGCCTCTGAACCCGACGGCGCCTTTTAGGTATTCAACCCAGTCTTTCTCGGAACCACCGAGGTACTCGTTTACGTAATAGCTGAAATCGGGGACTGAATCTTCCAGGTCGTCGACAATGCTTTCTGGGTAGGATCTATCGGGGGAGTTTGCAGGAGTTAGGAAGCCGGGCACGATGAAACCGTTGACCTTTTCCGGCGGGTAAGTAACCGGCAGAGATAGCAGGCCCACTTTTCCGCCGTGAGTGCTTATAAAGTCCCACACTGTCCTCGTTTTGATAGAATTGCTATTGATAACCCTTCCTTCGTAAGAGCTGCTTGTGTCGAGCCAGTTAAAAACCCCGTGTTTACCGGGGTTGACACCTGTCTGAAAGGAAGACCAGGCGGGACCGGTTAGAGGGGGGAATGTACTCTTCAATTTACCGGAAAGCCCCTGACTCTTTATTTTCTTTAAATTTGGAAGGTGGCCCTGATTTATCCACCTGTTGACGAGATCCGGGCTTGCCCCGTCGATCCCGAATACAAACGTATTCATCTTATATCGTCGAAATCGCGCGCTTTATCCGGTCTTCTCAACCAGACTACATTGAAATAATTTATTGCGTGGTGGATAAAAAACTTCAACCCCCAGTCATCCAGCCGTCTGGCCGAGGTTTCCACTTTCATGTCTCCGTTGTAGAGTATTTTTCCGTGATTGGTTAATCGCTGAGATAGGTCAACATCGGGGGCTGATTTCATCTCCAGATTGAATCCACCAACTTCTTCGAACGCTTCTTTTGAAACTGCCATGTTAAAACCATCAAAATGGGGTTTGCCTAAGAGATCGTTAAACTTCAAAAAAGCCGTGAAGCCGTATTTTGCCAGCCAGTTGTAATACCCGTCATTATCGTGAAACGTTACCGGACCGTAAGTTCCTATAACGTCAGGTTTGGAAAAAGCCTTTTTAATTTCGTTAAGCCAGTTGGGCGGGACTTTGGTATCCGCATCCGTTACGGCAATAACCGGAAAGGAAGCTTCGTCAAAGCCGGTCTGGCATGCTCTGGTATATCCTTTTTGAGGTTCATCGATCACTTTTACGCCAAATTCTTCCGCCACTTTTGCGGTATCGTCGGTACTAGCATTATTTACCACTATTATCTCGTATTTTCCGTCGAAATCCTGTTTTTGCAGGCTTTCCAGGGGCAGTTCAATCCAGTCTTCTTCGTTGTACGCAGGTATAATTACCGATATCTTATTAGTGGTGTTCATCGTCCATCCATTATAGTAGACGGCTTGGTCCTCCGAAAGGGGAATCGAAAACGCAGACCTGGGTTAAGCTCTATTTTCTTCTGGCTGGACCGATATTTTTAAAGTTAGCCCAACGAGCAAAAGCACGCTACCTCCAAATACAAGGACCGTAAAAATTCCGAAGTGATCGGCCAGCAGACCGAAAATCGGCGCAATTACGATTCCAAAGATCGATCTGAGTTGAGAATGAACCGATAATATGGTTGCCCTTTCCTTACTCTGGATCCTCGTTCCGAGGAAACCTACTACCATGGGTTTCCTGAGGTTATACAGGGTATAGAACAACAGAAAACAAACTGCCGGTACTATCAGGGAGTCGAAAAGAACTCCGACCCCTGCCGCGAAAAACAAGAGCACGTCCGCCCAGAGAAGCCAGTTAAGTGAGCGACCGAGACTACCAACTTTTTCCATCAACCGGGAAGACTTTCGCGAAGATACAAAGCTATTCAGATAGATGAAGAAATAAATAACGCCGACCAAAAGGGAGGTCCTGCTCTGGCCGTCTTTGATCGAGAGCAGGAAGGGTATGGCGAGCGCTTGAGTTTTTATTATGGGCTGAAGATAATCCTTGCCAATTTTAAACAGCGAGTCGAAAATAGACGCATTGACGAGAACTTTTCCCATTTGTTCCGTTGAAAAAATAGAACTAAAGCTGGACTTGAACTGTTCCAGCATTCTGCTGACCGAGAGGTCCGGATTGGACATATCGCCGTCAAGTTCCTCCGGGTAAGTTAACATCAACATAAGATCAAGGCTATAGGGTAACAGCGTGGCAAGGAAGACGACATTGTAATTACCGCGATAAAAGACGATCAGAGCCGCCAGTAGTGCCGATAGGGCGGAGCCCAGACGAGAAGCGGAACGGGTTTTTCCGTAGTAACTTACCTGTTCATCGCTCCTGTCGTTGATATCCAGGTATTCCATTATCATGGACTTGTGGGTGCCCGATCTAAAGGCCTCACCCCCCGCAAAGAGGATCATCGCCGGAATAAAAAGAAAGAAATCAGAGAAGAAGTAAAACACCAAAAACGATAAAATATATGTGCTGAAGGAAAATACCATGGCGCGTCTGCGCCCTGACAGGTCAGCGACAGCGCCGGTCGGGATCTCAAATAGGTTTACAAAGATCTCTCTTATACTGATTAGAATTCCGATTTGGAAGAAAGATAGCCCGTTCTCCAGAAAAAACAGGTAAAGAAAAGGTTCGAAAAATCGAAGATTCTTCAGGAAACCGTAAGCGGAAAATTTGAATAGCATATTGAATTTACTCTTCGTTAGTAAGATGCCTCTGGATAATATACGGTCCAGCTCCTCGGGACTCAAACAGTAAGAAAACGGTTGGCGGGTAAGTGGAAGGAGAAGTTATCTCCAGAGACAGGATTTTGCAGACAGTTGAAGGTAGATCCAGGAGGGTACAGTCTATATTAATTTAGCTCCAATAAGGAGGTAAAGAGCTGGTAAACTGCCCCGGGAGAATCCGGGGCAGTTTACCTGGGATCGTGGGTTGTAAAAAGCTTGCAGTATAGTTATTCCGTGTTTGGAAGGGAGTCAATAGCTAGCTTGCTCCCAACTTTAATTCCAAATTCCTCTAATAGTCCTTTTTTCATGGCGAGAACCCAGCGGTGGTCCTTTTCTACGGGTAGGCTATCGTCACCCGGTTTGGCACTCTTTATCGCGACCACTTTACCCTCTCCGTTTATTACGGCGAAGGACAGGGCCGCTTTTATCTTGGAAACGTCATAATCCTCTTCCCAGGTGGTGACATCGTCCTGAGCGTAGAGCAAGTAAGTGTTTTCGAGAGCCTCGGCCCCGACTTTATTAAGACCTTTTTCTCGCGAATCGTAAGTATTGGCTATTTTTAGGGGGAGCAATACCTGGCCCTCGTCGGGATTCTTGAAACGCACCATATCCGTCGGCATTTCTTTAACAGGTTTGGGAACATAGGCACCCGATTTTGCCTGCATCGGTGCTATAAGATAGAGACCGATTAAAAAGCCGATACCGGCAGCAATTATCGTGTAGAAAGTAAACTTTCCTCTTTTTTTCCAGAGTTTTTTGCTCGATTCCTCTGAACTGGCCATATTACACACCTCTTACGGTTGATTAAGTAAGATAGTCCTCGCTTAGATTTGAATCGTTTTTTTCGAAAAATTCTTCTTTAGTAATGTCCATCAGTAATCTGTCTCGAAATTGACCGTTTATTTTCCAGTAGTCTCGTATTTTTCCGGCTTCCCGGAACCCCAGTTTTTTCGGGACTCGTCGCGCTCTTTCGTTCGACTCCATCATGGATAAATCTATATGATGAAGACCGAGAACGGAAAACCCGTAATCCAGGAGAGTTCTAGTCGCTTCCGTTCCGTAACCACTGTTCTGTTTGTTCTTTTCACCAATTATTACCTGAATTGTTGCCCGACTGTGTCTGTGATTGATACCGTAAAGACCGCAATAACCTATGGGTTCTTCCCTTTCATCCTTGATATGCAGGTCGAATATCCTTTTATCATCCTGTTCTTTCATTTCTTCATACCATTTTTCGACCTTTTCCCTGGTAAAAACGGATCCGGTAATCGGGCCCAGAAATTTATTTATCCTTAAGTCATTAAGCCAATTTCCGTAAGTATCAAGGTGTTGTTTATTCAGAGGTTTGAAATAAAGGTTCTGGCTCTCGAAGACTGGTCTGGTGGTCATTGTGGTTTTTAGTCAACTGGTCAAAATATCCTGGAAGTTAATATTCCCTCCGTATTCTTCGCTGTATTTTTTCCGGAGGGAGTTTTTATAAGGTTTGGAGATTTTAAAAGGCCCGTTTACCTCAATGGCTTTCGAGGGTTGTGCCCGAAGTATCACTTTCAGGGTTGGGCCTTCTACGATATCATTTCCATCTTCTCCCTGAGCTACCTTGCTCTCCCCGACTTTAACATCGTATGAAAGGTGTCTTTCCATCAAGTCGTCTTTGTCCTTCTCCTCTCTTATCCTGTCGTCCAGAATCACTTTTTCTTCTCTGTTCCGGTCCATGTGATCTATTGCGCTCGCGACTAGATCGTTGAAATCCGAAGGATCGAAGTCACCGTCCCCCTCCAGCTTTCCCAGGAGCCTAACTCTCCCGCGTTCTTCTTTCTCCTCTTCTTCGATAAAAGGTAACTTTTTAGCCAGTTTCAAAAAGCCACCTCCTCACTTCGATAAATCTAAAGTTTACCCGGTCAAACTGCGGCTCTTTCTCTTGCAGATATTTCTATCGGCTCGTCGAGATCAAATTCTTCAAGGTAAAATTGGTCCAGGTCTTCTTTAAACCCCTCTACTTTCTCCCAGGCTTCATCCTCGCTTTCAACGTCGTTGACTTTTAAGACCGTGACCCCGAGGGAAGAGTCATTTTCTATGCCGTGTTTGTCGAGTAACTCCTGTTGTTTTTCTTCCAGTTTCTCCTGTGCCTTTTCCCTGCGGCCGAAGGGCCAGAGAGAAGACGTATATTCATCTATCGCCGGTTCTATTGCCGGATCGTCCCAGCCCAGATGATCTGAATTAACTCTGAATTCGACTTCCATCTTTTATTGCACCTCCGTAAAAGATCGTTAGTATTGAATTTGAATTTTGTGCGATCATTGGTATTTCATGTATAACCTAAGAGGGTCGTTTTAAGATCTTATTAACTATCGCGACGAATCCGGAAAACCATAAATATCGGAAGTTGAAGGCGAATCCCGAGATTTTATGCCTGTAAAGCTGAAGATAATTAATATTTTCGACCGTTAGAACTTGAGCCTATGTGTCCTTTCGTTATTAAGGAGAGTCGGATTATCGGGATTAGACTTCTCCGTGAAGTTTTCAATTCGATAAATTAAGGTTGCCCTGGCTTCGAGGATCGAAAAAAGCAAAAACGTCGAGAGGGTAGAATAACTTTATTGATCAGGGTGACATAGCCTGCGACAGGTACTTATATTACGCGGGTTGCCGGTTCTGATTCTGAAATAATCCCGATTATTTTAGGACGGAGTGCAGATCTATATGAAAAACCCCGGTACTCTCAAGTGGCGATATGAAACTGAGAACGACGTCTACTCGTCACCTGCTATCGGTGATGAAGGTACTATCTATTTCGGTTCTTTCGATGGTAACCTGTATGCGATAAACCCCGACGGCTCTCCTAAGTGGAACTTTAAAACGAATTATATCGTTCGCTCCACTCCCGCGATCGGAAAAGAAGGAAGAATATACTTTGGATCGGGAGACCACCGGATATACTCGTTAGAGCCGGACGGCACTTTAAGGTGGAGTTACGAAACGGGGTTTCTGGTCCGTTCCTCCCCCGCTATCGGTTATGACGGAACAATTTACGCGGGCTCGGAAGACGGTTATCTCTATGCTATCGGTTCCGATGGTTCGTTTAAATGGCGCCACGACCTGGGCTTCGTCGTTCGTTCTTCTCCCGCCGTGGCTGACGACGGTACAGTTTACGTCGGCTCTTATGACGATCACGTTTACGCTGTAAAGCCGGACGGAAGCCTTAAGTGGCGTTTCAAGACGGATTGGTGGGTCAGTTCGTCCCCTGCCATTGCGAGAGACGGAACCCTGTATATTGGATCGAAAGATAAATATCTTTACGCTATCTCACCATCCGGCGAGTTGAAGTGGAAATACGAGACGGGGGGAGAAGTATATTCGTCTCCCGCGATCGGAGAGAAGGGCAGGATTTACGTCGGCACGGAAGACAATCACCTTTACTCGCTAAACCCTGATGGTACGCTCGCCTGGCGCCGCAAAACGGGTAAAGGCTGGTCCGATTACGTGGAGTCTTCACCGGCAGTGGGTGGAGATGGAACGTTATACGTCGGCTCCTACGACAGACGGATTTACGCGATAAACTCCGACGGCGGTCTCAGATGGCGCTACGAAACGGGAGCCTGGGTTGATTCCTCCCCCGTGATCGGTCCGGACGGGACTCTATACGTCGGTTCGGGGGACGGAAACCTTTACGCGATCAACACGAAAAGTCCGGGCCCGGCCGATTCATCCTGGCCGATGTTTGGAGCGAACCGGCGCCGGACTTCCAGAATATAAACCTGTGATGTTCAGATGTCGATCAGCTGGGAGTTAAGCCTCGTTGACCTTTTCTAATTTTAAAAGAATCCGAAAAAGTATTTGTTTTTATTCGGAGAGGTGCTACAATTTTTTAATCCATAATAGAGGTGAAGTAAATGCGAGAAGTTTCCGAAATGACGAAGGATAATTTGAGAAGTGCTTTTTCCGGCGAAAGCCAGGCGAACATGAGGTATCAGATTTATTCAGAGGTAGCTGAAAACGAAGGGTTTCCGAACGTCGCGCGTCTCTTTGGGGCGATATCTTACGCGGAGAGGGTTCACGCGACGAACCATCTCAGGCGTTCGCCCGAAGAAGCAGGGAAGGCAGTTGCGGAGTCTCCTTACGGCGTGGGAGATACCCTCGCAAACCTGCAGAAGGGAATAGACGGGGAAACGTTCGAGATAGAAGAGATGTATCCGACTTATCTCGAAGTAGCCAGGTTTCAGGACGAAGGAGCTGCGCAGAAGTCATTCGAATGGGCGCTTGCTGCAGAGAAAACCCATGCGAAGATGTACAGGGAAGCCAGGAAAGAGGTAGAGAAAGGTAACGATCCGGATATCGGGGACCTCCAGGTCTGTAGCGTCTGCGGACATACCGTAGAAGGTGAGGCTCCCGACGTCTGCCCCGTCTGTGACACTGAGGATAACTATCTGACATTTGAATAGAGAATAGTCAATGGCCCCTTTAGGTAGCTAGAGCGTAGATGAAAAATTCCCCTCCGGGCTTCTTGACCCGGGGGGAATTTTTTACCCGACTAGAAGAAGATGATTGTGGGCCGATGGGAGTTTTTCGGAATCTTGATCCACGGAATTATCTCTTGCTGAATTCTCTGATAAATCTATAAGGATAAATCGGCGGGAGAGAGGAAACCCGATCTAACTCATCCATCTCCTCCTCAGTCAGTTCCCAGTCGAAAGCGCCCAGGTTGTCTTCCAGCTGTTCCGGGGTTCGAGCCCCGACGATCATCGAGGGCACTGCTGACTTCTCCCTCAACCAGTTGAGCGCGACCTGGGGATAAGTTACGTTCCGTTTTTCCGCGATTTCCCCGACTTTCTCAATTATCTTCCAGTTTCTTTCCGTGGAACGCCGGTGCCAAGCTTCTTCCGCTTCGTCGGGCATCGTTGATAGCCTTCCTTCCTCGGGTTTGTCTCCCTTTCTATATTTTCCCGAAAGAAATCCACCGCCGAGCGGGCTCCACGGTACGAGACCGAGCCCTTCGTTCCGGAACAACGGAATAAATTCCCGCTCGATATTTCTCTCAACCAGACTGTACTGGTACTGGGCGGCGATAAATTGGCTCATTCCCAGGTTTTTCCCGACTTCCATTGCCTTCATTACCTGCCAGCTCTGGAAGTTGCTCACGCCGATATACCTGACGACGCCCGAATCTATCAAATACTTCAGGCTCCTCATCGTTTCCTCGATCGGTGTTAACGGGTCCCACGTATGGAGGTAGTAAAGGTCGATCGTCTCCAGATCGAGCCGATCCAGACTGGCTTCGCACGCCTCGAGAATATGCTTGCGCGATAACCCTTCGTCATTTGGCCCCTCGTCCATCCTAAAACGTACTTTGGTGGCAATCACCAGGTCATCCCTATCGTGGTTCTTTAAAGCCTTGCCGACTATTTCCTCCGAACGACCGTCGGCGTAAACGTTTGCGGTGTCGATAAAATTGCCGCCGGAATCCACGAAACTATCGATCATTCTAATTGCGGTTTCCTCGTCAGTGCTTCTTTCGCTTTCCTCGCCAAAAATCATCGTCCCGAGACAGGCTTCGGAGACCATCAAGCCACTATCTCCAAGGGAGTGATATTTCATCTTTTTCACCTCAATGTATTTGAGTTCGGCCGGAATGACAAAATATTATAGAGGCGATTGCCGATATCACAAAATAATTCCCCCGGCTCTGAATAACTTGAACCGGAAATCCACGAAGCCTTTCGGTCTTTCGGATTGCTCGAATTTTTTCGCAAAGTGCCCTTTAAACTTGAACAACCGTGCCGGGCTGGATACGGCTAAGTCAATCTTGGTATATGACGACAACTACCTGTTAAGTAATTTGGCTTTCACGTTAATAAATTGATGATTTATAACAATGGTGATAAAATTAGTTTGAGGGTGAAACTGGCTTAAATAACTTCAGGGAGAGGAAAACAATGACAGATATAAAAGAGACGGTGGAAAGTTGGCTGGATGTTGGTTTTGACCGGAGGAGTTTTCTGCGAACTATTTCGGGGGCTTCGCTTGCCTGGGCCCTCGGTCCGAGGCTGGCCCGGGGCGCTTCTGGTTCTACGGCGGATAGGAGTGTCTCCTCAGAGACAAAGGTTTCAGTGATAAAGACCGATTCTCGCCGGCGAGGTATCAGGGAGGCAATAGCCTCGCTGGAACTTGATGACGAATTTGCCGGTAAGGAAGTCCTGGTGAAACCCAATTTTAATACCGCTGACCCGTTTCCGGCCTCCACACACAATGATACCTTGATCGGTATAATGGAGGAGCTGAGGGACCGGAAAGCCGGACCGATCACTCTGGGGGAGAGGAGCGGACCCCCGCCGACGGACGAGGTTTTCGAGGATAAAGGAATTTACGAACTGGCGGAAGAACTCGATTTTAATCTGGTGAATTTTGACCGATTGCCGGAAGAGGATTTACCGCTCCAGAGACCGGAAAGCAGCCACTGGGAAGACGGATTCCGTGTTGCCCGGCCGATGCTCGAATCCGAAAAAATCGTGACCACACCCTGCCTGAAGACGCATCAGTTCGGGGGGGAGTTTACGATGTCGCTCAAACTTTCCGTCGGGATAGTTCCCAGGGAAGGCTACAATTACATGAGCGA